>NZ_JAIUHI010000010.1:0-278300 GCF_020165035.1 Mesorhizobium sp. CA6
GAGTAGGGGAGTAGGGGAGTAGGGGAAGAGATCTCTGCTCTTGCGGCCGACCGCTCACGACTAAACAATCGTTCTACTGCCTACTGCCTACTGCCTACTGCCTTCCTACTTCCTACTCCCCTACTGCCTAACCTCCTGAGGTCCCCCCATGCCTTCCCATTTCCTCGGCATCGATGTCGGCACCGGCAGCGCGCGCGCCGGCGTCTTCGACGAGAGCGGCCAGCTGCTCGCTTCCGCCAAGCGCGACATCGCGCTCTTCGTCGAGCCCGGCGAGATCGCCGAGCAGTCGAGCCGGGACATCTGGCAGGCGGTGTGCGCCAGCGTGCGCGACGCGGTCGGGAAATCGGGCGTCGGTCCCGGGGAAATCGGCGGCATCGGCTTCGACGCGACCTGTTCGCTGGTGGTGGTCGGCGACGACGGCGAACCTTTGCCGGTCGGCCGCTCGGGAGACAGCGACAGGAACATCATCGTCTGGATGGACCATCGCGCCCTCGACCAGACCAGGCGCATCAACGCCCTGCGGCATCCGGTCCTCGACTATGTTGGCGGCGTCATATCGCCGGAAATGGAGACGCCGAAGCTTTTGTGGCTCAAGGAGAACCTGCCGGCGACCTTTGCCCAAGCGCGGCATTTCTTCGACCTGGCCGATTACCTGACCTGGCGCGCCACCGGCAGCCTTGCCCGCTCGGTCTGCACGCTCGCCTGCAAATGGACCTATCTCGGCCACGAACGGCGCTGGGACGAAAGCTATTTCCATGCCGTGGGGCTTGGTGAGCTTGCCGACGAGGATTTTGCCCGCATCGGCACCGACGTGGTCGATCCCGGCACGGCGCTGGGCGCCGGCCTGACGGAAGCGGCGGCCGCTGAATTGGGACTGGTCGCAGGCACGGTTGTCGCTGCCGGGCTGATCGACGCTCACGCCGGCGGCGTCGGCACCGTGGGGGCCGCGGGCGACGCCGGCACCATCGCCTCGCGCATGGCCTATGTGCTCGGCACCTCTGCCTGCACCATGGCAAGCAGCGAAGGCCCGGCCTTCGTTCCGGGGGTCTGGGGACCCTATTATTCCGCCATGGTGCCCGGGCTCTGGCTGAGCGAAGGCGGCCAGTCGGCGGCCGGAGCGGCCATCGATCTCCTGGTGCATTTCCACCCGGCCGAGGCCGAAGCCTCCGCGCGTGCAGCTGCCGAAGGCAAATCGCTGGTCGATTGGCTGGCCGCGGCCGCCACGGCGGGCTCGCCCGACCTGTCGGCCGCCGCCACGCTCGCGGGAAGCATCCATGTCGTTCCTGAATTCCTCGGCAATCGCTCGCCCCTGGCCGATCCAGACGCGCGCGGCCTGATCGCCGGGCTTGGCACCGACCGTTCCGTCGAGAATCTCGTCGGCCTTTACGTGGCCGGGCTTTGCGGCCTCGGCTACGGCGTGCGCCAGATCGTGGCGGCGATGGCGTCATCCGGTCTTGCCGTCGACACCATCGTCATCAGCGGCGGCGCCGGGCAGTCGCCGCTGGTGCGCCAGCTGCTTGCCGACGCCGCCGGCTTGGCGGTCGCGGCGTCGCAATCGCCCGAACCGGTGCTGCTGGGCGCTGCGATGCTCGGAGCTGTCGCGGCCGGCCGGTATGCGGACCTTTCAAGCGCCATGCCTGCCATGTCCCGGCTTGGCGATGTTTTCACCCCGGCGACCGGTGAAATGCGGGCTTGGCACGACAAACGTTACGAAGCCTTCCTGTCGCTGCAGGCGGTGGGACGCAGCATACGTTGAGAGACCGTTTTGTTTCTGCGCGATTCCGGACGCTTGGACCAAGCGCGAAGGTTCGCTTGCCCCAACGAAGCAATCGCAGACTCCGGAGATCAGCGCAGCGTCCGAGCTTCGTCATCCACGGGCGGAGCGGGAGCGCAGCGGACGCGTAGACCCGAGGATCCATTCCGTGACCTTGGCCGTGGGATGCAGCGGAGTAGAATTCTGCACCGTAGAAGCGCCTCAAAGTAACGGAATGATTCCAGGGTCTGCGCGCGTCGCTTCGCTCCTTGCTCCGCCATAGAATGACGAAATCGCGAAGGCCACGGCCAATCTCAAGGTTGCAATTGCCATTCAAAATTCTACGCCGAATTACATCCGGCTGGTAATCCAGGAAAAGTGGACGCGGTTTTCCGGTTGTCAGGCCCATCCTCGGCTCTACGCGTTCGCGGTGCTCCCGCTCCGCCCGTGGATGACGAAGTCCAAGCAAAATCCGCGTGACAAAAGTTGACGTTTACGTAAAAAGAAGGCGTGAGGCCGGCCCAAAGGTGGATGGCTTCGCTTCGGCCATGCGCCTACGCTCGGCCGGAATGGGAGGAGCAGACATGTATCGCGCGCCGGTCGAGGACATCGCCTTCACGCTGAAGCAGGTGGCGGGGCTGAAGCCGGCGCTTGACGCCGGCATTTTTGGCGATCTCGGCGAGGACCTTGTCGACGCGATCCTGGCCGAGGCAGGCCGCTTCGCCAGCGAGGAAGTGGCCCCCCTCTACAAGATCGGCGACGAGCAAGGCGCTGTGCTGAAGGACGCCGCCGTCACCACGCCGCCCGGCTGGAAGGAGCTCTACCGGCGCTGGATCGAGGGTGGCTGGAACGCGCTGTCCGGTCCGGAAGAATTCGGCGGCCAAGGCCTGCCGACCATGCTCGGCGTCGCCGCATTCGAAATGTGGAACTCCGCCGCCATGGCCTTTGGCATCGGCCCAACGCTGACCATGGGCGCCGTCGAGGCGCTCGACACACACGCCTCGGAGGACCTCAAGGCCAAATACCTCGCAAAACTCGTCTCCGGCGAGTGGATGGGCACGATGAACCTGACCGAGCCGCAGGCGGGCTCCGACCTCGCGGCCTTGCGCAGCCGCGCCGAGCCCGTCGGCGACGGCACCTACCGCATCTTCGGCCAGAAAATCTTCATCACCTATGGCGAGCATGATTTCACCGACAACATCGTGCATCTGGTGCTGGCCAGGCTGCCCGACGCGCCGGCCGGCACGCGCGGCATCTCGCTGTTTTTGGTGCCGAAGTTTTTCGTCAATGACGACGGTTCGCTCGGCGCCCGCAACGACGTCTTCTGTTCGGGCCTCGAGCACAAGCTCGGCATCCATGCCTCGCCGACCTGCACCATGATCTACGGCGACGGTTTTCGAGGCTCCGCACCCGGCGCCATCGGGTGGCTGATCGGCGAGGAGAACAAGGGTCTGGCCTGCATGTTCACAATGATGAACAACGCCCGCCTTGCCGTCGGCATGCAGGGCGTGGCCGTGGCTGAGGCCGCCACCCAGAAGGCGATCGCCTATGCCAATGAGCGCCGCCAAGGCAAGGCTCCCGCCTATTCGGGCTCCGGCATGGCGCCGATCGTCCATCACCCGGACGTGCAGCGCAATCTCTTGACCATGAAGGCGCTGACCCAGATCGCCCGCTCGATCAGCTATTCCTGCGCCCACGCCATCGACCGCGCGCGCGTCGGCCAGGGCGAGGCCGCCGCCAATTGGCGCGACCGCGCCAACCTGCTAACGCCGCTCGCTAAAGCCTTCTCGACCGATGTCGGCGTCGAAGTCGCCTCGATCGGCGTCCAGGTGCATGGCGGCATGGGCTTCATTGAGGAGACAGGTGCCGCAGCGCTCTATCGCGATGCGCGCATCGCGCCGATCTATGAAGGCACCAACGGCATCCAGGCGATCGATCTTGTGGCGCGAAAGCTGCCGCTCGGCGGTGGCGAGCATGTGCATTCCTACATCGGCGAATTGAAAGCGGTGGCCGATGCGGTGCGCACCTCCAACATTGACGGTTTCGGCCGCACCGCCGACAATCTCGACCATGCGCTGGCCGATCTCGACGAGGCGACGCGCTTCCTGCAGAGGCAGCTTGCCGACGGCAAGGCCGACGCCGCGATGGCCGGCGCCACGCCCTATCTGCGCCTGATCTCGCTCGCCGCCGGCGGCGCCTATCTGGCGCAAGGCGGGCTGGCCGATCGTGGCCGCGTCGCGCTTTGCCGCTTCTTTGCAGAAAACCTGCTCGGTGAGACACGCGCCCTGAAGGAGCGTGTCGTCGACGGCGCCGAGAGCCTCGCCGCCGCCGGCAAGCAACTGATTTCCGCTTGACGTTCACAAGGAAAAAATCGTGACAGACCATATCCTCGTCGAGCGCCAGGGCGCCGTGCAGATCATCCGCATCAACCGCCCGGACAAGAAGAACGCGCTGACGCGCGCTATGTATGCGAAAATGTCGGCCGCCCTTGCCGAAGGCGATGCCGATCCGGCGGTCCGCGTCCATGTCTTCCTCGGCGTTCCAGGCGCCTTTTCCGCCGGCAACGACCTGGCCGATTTCCTGGTCATCGCCACCGGCGGCGAGGGCGGCAACGAGGTCTGGGATTTCCTGATGGCGCTGGCCAGGGCCGAAAAGCCGATGGTGTCGGGCGTCGACGGCATCGCCGTCGGCATCGGCACCACGCTCAACCTGCATTGCGACCTGACCTTCGCCACGCCGCGCACGCTGTTCCGCACGCCCTTCGTCGATCTCGGCCTGGTGCCTGAAGCCGGCTCCAGTCTGATCGCGCCGCGGCTGCTTGGCCGGCAGGGCGCCTTCGCGTTGCTCGGCCTGGGCGAAGGCTTTTCGGCCGAGCGCGCCAAGGCCGCCGGTATGATCTACGATGTCGTCGCGGAAGAGGCCCTCGAAAGCGCCGTGTTGGCGGCCGCCGCCGACATCGCGGCCAAGCCGCCAGAGGCGCTGAAGATCGCGCGCGACCTGATGCGCGCGCCGCGCGAGGAATTGATCGCCCGCATCGAGGTCGAAAGCGAGCATTTCCGCGAGCGGCTCAAGTCGGATGAGGCGCGCGGGGCGCTCACCGCCTTCATGACGCGCAAGAAGGGCTGAGCCCTTCGCCTGCGGCACCGTTCAAGGATAAAGCCGCGTCTTGTCCCAGCCGGCGGCGTTGCGCGAGAAAAGGATGCGGTCGTGCAGGCGGAACGGCCTGTCCTGCCAGAACTCGATCGTCTGCGGCAGGATGCGGAAACCCGACCAATGTTTCGGTCGCGGGATCTCGCCGATGGCGTAGCGCGCCGTGTATTCGGCTACCGCCTTTTCCAGCGCGAACCGGCTTTCCAGCGGCCGCGACTGTTTCGAGGCCCAGGCGCCGATGCGGCTGCCGCGCGGGCGTGTCGCGTAATAGGCGTCGGCCTCGGCGTCGCTGACGATCTCCACCGGCCCGCGTATACGCACCTGGCGGCGCAGCGATTTCCAGTGGAAGCACATCGCCGCCTTCATGCTGCCAAGAATCTCGCGGCCCTTGGCGCTCTCGAAATTCGTGTAGAAGACAAATCCCTTTTCGTCGAACCCCTTGAGCAGCACCATTCGCACATCCGGCATGCCGTCGGCGTCGACGGTTGCCAGCGCTACGCCGTTGGGATCGTTGGGCTCGCTTTTGGTGGCGTCCTCCAGCCATGCGGCAAAGAGCCTGAACGGCTCCGCGGCCTCGGTGAAGTCACTGCTTGTTAACTCAGTTTCGTTCATAGTTTTCCGAATTTTTACCGTTGCGGGAGGAGTTGGCCGATTGTCGCGTATCGCGCAAGCTTTTGACAGCAGGCAATGGGGCGTTATCGCTTCTGCCAGCGTCAAGGCTGTGGTCGTGACGTTGGCGCTTCCGCTTGCCGCTTGCGGTGCCGGCGGCTTCAGCCTCGAAAAGGCCGACGTCGACCGCTCGATCATCACCTCCAGCGCGCCATCCTCGCCGGCTGCCCCGGCGGCTGATAAGGACTCCGACCAGACCACCATCGGCAACGCCGTTTCCTCCGCCGACTTGAAGGAGCTTGCCGGCCAAGCGGTGCCATGGGCCAATGCCGGGACCGGGTCCCGCGGCGCGATCACCGAACTGGTGGAACTGAAGGATGGCGGCCTGACCTGCCGCCGCTTCAGCGCCACGCGCGAGAGCTTCGACGGCGTCGCCCTCTACAAGGGCGAGCTGTGCCTAGCCGAGGCCGGCGGTTGGCGCATGCAGGAATTCAAGGCGCTCTGATTATCCGGCACTCCGATTTTCGGGCGCCATTGCCCTTGCGCCACTGGAATTTCTTCCTATGCGAGCGCATATAGGAGGCGACTCATAAATCCATTCTCTCATGCAGGCAGGAAGCATGCGCGACCCCTATGAGGTGCTGGGCGTTGCCAAGAACGCATCGGCCAAGGACATAAAATCGGCTTACCGCAAGCTCGCCAAGAAGTATCATCCGGACCAGAATCCGAATGATCCGAAGGCGAAGGACCGTTTTGCCGCCGCCAACCAGGCTTACGAGATCGTCGGCGATGAGAAGACGCGCGCCGCCTACGATCGCGGCGAGATCGACGCCGACGGCAAGCCTAAATTCCAGGGCTTTGAAGGCGCAGCCGGCGGCGATCCGTTTGCCGGATTCCGCCGTCAGCAAGGCCCCGGCGGCGCGCATTTCGAATTTCGCAGCGGGCGCCCGGGCGGCGATCCGTTCGACGGCAACAGCGACATCTTCAGCCAGATTTTTGGCGATGCCTTCTCCGGCGCCCGCGGCGCCGGCCGGGCCGACCGCCGTCAGCCGGTCCAGGCCGCGGACCTCAACGTCACCATGGATATCAGTGTCGAGGAGGCAGCCACCGCCGATAAGGTGACGGCGATGTTCCCCGACGGCCGCAAGGTGGCGGTCAAGCTGCCGGCCTATGTCGAGGATGGCCAGACGATCCGCTTGAAGGGCCAGGGCGAGCAGGGTCCGGGCCAGCCTGGCGACGCGCTGGTCAAGATCCACATCCGCCGCCATTCGCGCTATCGCATCGAAGGCCGCGACCTGCATGTCGATCTTCCCGTCGATCTGGCCGATGCGGTGCTTGGCGCCAAAGTGGCGGTCGAGACGCCGACCGGCAAGCTCGCGGTCAACGTGCCCGCATGGTCGAGCTCGGACAAGGTGCTGCGCCTCAAGGGCAGGGGCCTGCCGGAAAAGGCAGGCGGCCATGGCGATCTCTATGCCCATGTTCGGCTGATGCTGCCGGAGGGCGGCGATGCCGAGCTCGAGGCCCTGATGCGCCGCAGAAAAGGCTGATTGAGGGAATTTTGTTCCTGTTGCAGTGTCTTTTGAGCGCTTGAAGGGGCTTTGTGCCTGTGCGATAGGCTCTCCACAAAGCAGATATTCTTGCGGAGAGCTTGCACATGGCGGGTGGACAGGGCCTGATGGCCGGTAAGCGGGGCCTGATCCTGGGCGTCGCCAACAATCGGTCGATCGCTTTCGGCATCGCCAAGGCCTGCGTCGATCACGGCGCCGAAATCGCTCTGACCTATCAGGGCGAGGCCTTCAGGAAGCGCGTCGAGCCGCTCGCGGCCGAACTCAACGCGCATGTCGCAGGCCATTGCGACGTCACCGACCCGGAAAGCCTCGACGCGGTCTTCGCCGACATCGCCAAGCACTGGGGCAAGCTCGACTTCCTCGTCCACGCCATCGCCTTTTCCGACAAGGACGAGCTCACCGGCCGTTATGTCGAGACGACGCGCGACAATTTCCTGCGGACCATGGACATTTCGGTCTATTCCTTCACCACCATCGCCAAGCGCGCCGAGCCGCTGATGACCGATGGCGGCTCGCTTTTGACGCTGACCTATTACGGCGCCGAGAAGGTGATGCCACATTACAACGTCATGGGCGTCGCCAAGGCGGCGCTCGAGGCCAGCGTACGCTATCTCGCGGTCGATCTCGGGGCCAAGAAGATCCGCGTCAACGCGATCTCCGCCGGTCCGATCAAGACGCTGGCCGCCTCCGGCATCGGCGATTTCCGCTACATCCTGAAGTGGAACGAGTACAATTCGCCGCTGAAGCAGACGGTCACCCAGGAAGAGGTCGGTGATTCCGGCGTCTATTTCCTGTCGGACCTGTCGCGCGGCGTGACCGGCGAGGTTCATCATGTCGATTCCGGCTACCATGTCGTCGGCATGAAGGCGGTCGACGCGCCGGATATCTCGACCGTCAAGGACTGATCCTCTCCGCTTATCCAGCGTCCAAGCAACTTCCAGGAAAAGTGCGAAGCGGTTTTCCGTCCGGAATTGCTTGAAAAGCAAAAAGCGCCCGACCTTGGAAGACCTGATGTATCCGCTCGTCTACATCGCGCGTCACGGCCAGACCGAGTGGAATGCCGAGCGCCGCCTGCAGGGCCAGGCCGATACCGATATCAACGAACTTGGCCGCGAGCAGGCGACGCAAAACGGCCGACGGTTGGCGGAACTCATCGGAAATCCTGCGGATTTCGATTTTGTCGCCAGCCCGATGCGGCGCACGCGCGAGACGATGGAGCTGATGCGCGCTGCGATGGGGCTCGATCCTTCCGCCTACCGCACCGATCCACGCCTGGTGGAGCTAAGCTTCGGCGACTGGCAGGGTTTCACCTTTGCCGAACTCGAAAAGCGTGTCCCGGGTTCGACCAAAAGTCGCCGCGCAGCGAAGTGGGATTTCCAGCCGCCGGGCGAGGGCGCGGAAAGCTACGAAATGCTGCTCGAGCGGATAAAGCCGTGGCTGGACGCGCTACGCCGGCCGACGGTCTGCGTCACCCATGGCGGCGTCATGCGCTGCTTCTTCCGCTTGGTCACTGGCATTTCCAAGGAGGAGGCCGCCAGCCTCGATGTCCCGCAGGACCGCCTGCTCCGGCTGGAGGGCCGCAGCCTGGAGTGGCTTTGAAGGCACTCCGCTTCGTCATTCTAGGGCGAAGCAGGAGCGAAGCTCCGTCGCGGAGACGCTAGGCGCGGCCTAGCGAATTCAGGTCAGGCCGAGTCGAAAATGGTGGGTTCCGAGAACCGGCCTACGCCGGCCGTAGCCTTCATAGCGCGGAGACCCTCATGAGAGCTTCGGCCGGCGAAGGCCGGAGCGGAGCGTACTTTTCATACGTGAGCACCGGAAGCGCAGGAAGCCGCCATTTGCAGGCCGGCCTCACCTGAATTCAGTTCTGGTCGCTGTCGGGCAACTGCATGTCCGTCACGACATTCTCGCCATTGGTCACGTCATAGGCGATGACGATGTCCATGCCGGGCTTCAGCGAGTCGATGTCGGTCTCGGCGTTGAGCTTGTAGGCCTTGCCGTCGTCGAGCGTCAGCGTCAGCGTGTCCTTGTCGACCTTCTTGATCAGGCCTTCGGTCTGGCCGGCGAACGCGGCGGCGGTGGAAATCAGCAACATGGCGCAGGCCGCGCCAATCAGGGTACGCATCGTCGTCCTCTTTAGGTCATTGCGCCGGCTTGTCAGCGGCGGGTCCTCAACGGCGGATGGGAAGAGAGCAGAAACCAACCGAATGTGTCAAAACTAAATCCGCCACATCACAGTTTGATGCACACCCGATCAGCGTTTGACCACTGTGGAAAACGCCAATAGAAGGCAGCCTTAACCGGGTTCCCTCACCGGGCAGGGCGTATCCTCATGTCGCACAACACATTCGGCCACCTCTTTCGAGTCACCACCTGGGGTGAAAGCCATGGCGCCGCGCTCGGCTGCGTTGTCGACGGCTGCCCGTCCGGCATCCGCTTCAAGCGCGAGGATATCCAGGCCGAGCTCGACCGCCGGCGGCCCGGACAGTCGCGCTTCGTCACCCAACGCCGCGAGCCGGACGAGGTCAAGATCCTGTCCGGCTTCATCCTCGACGAGGACGGCGAGACGATGATCACCACTGGCACGCCGGTGTCGATGCTGATCGAGAATGTCGACCAGCGCTCCAAGGACTATGGCGAGATCGCCCGCCAGTATCGGCCGGGCCATGCCGACTACACCTACGACGTCAAATACGGCCTGCGCGATCACCGCGGCGGCGGCCGCTCTTCGGCGCGTGAGACGGCAGCGCGGGTGGCGGCGGGCGCCCTGGCGCGCCGGATAGTGCCCGGCATGGTGGTGCGCGGCGCGCTGGTGTCGATGGGCGAAAAGTCCATCGACCGCGCCAACTGGAACTGGAATTTCGTCGGCGACGCCGAGAACCCGTTCTTCACCCCGGATCCGGCCTCGGTCCCGGTCTTTACCGCCTATCTCGACGGCATCCGCAAGGCCGGCTCTTCGGTCGGCGCGGTGATCGAGATCGTCGCCGACGGCGTGCCGCCCGGCCTCGGCGCGCCGATCTATGCCAAGCTCGACCAGGATATCGCCTCCGGCCTGATGTCGATCAACGCCGTCAAGGGCGTCGAGATCGGCAATGGTTTCGAGGCGGCCCGCATCACCGGCGAACAGAACGCCGATGAGATGCGCATGGGCAATGACGGCAAGCCGGTGTTCCTGTCCAACAATGCCGGCGGCATACTGGGCGGCATCTCGACCGGCCAGGCGATCGTCGCCCGCTTCGCCGTCAAGCCGACCTCGTCGATCCTGACCCCGCGCCAGTCGATCGACAAGGATGGCAAGGATGTCGAGGTGATGACCAAGGGCCGCCACGACCCGTGCGTCGGCATCCGCGCCGTGCCGATCGGCGAGGCCATGGTTGCCTGCGCGATCGCGGATCATTATCTGCGGCACAGAGGACAGACAGGGAGGGGAGTAGGCAGTGGGGATTAGGCAGTAGACCGCCCGACACAGCCATTTTCTTTCTTCTACTGCCTACTGCCTACTGCCTACTGCCTACGGCCTAATTCCTGCGAGCGAAGCGAGCGCCGATGCCCTACGACCAGAAGAAGATCGTCGAAGCGATCCGTGCTTTCGAGCGCGGTGAGATCGTCGTTGTCATGGACGATGACGGGCGCGAGAACGAGGGCGACCTGATCGTCGCCGCCGTCCACTGCACGCCGGAGAAGATGGCCTTCATCGTGCGCAACACCTCCGGCATCGTCTGCACGCCGATGCTGCGCGAGGACGCGAGGCGGCTGAACCTCGCGCCGATGGTGGCGGACAATGATTCCGCGCACACCACTGCCTTCACGGTCAGCGTCGATTTCAAGCATGGCACGACAACAGGCATTTCCGCCGACGACCGCACGCTCACCGTGCGCAACCTTGCCAATGGCAATGTCGGCCCGTCGGATTTCGTGCGTCCCGGCCACATCTTCCCGCTGATCGCGCGCGAAGGCGGCGTCTTGATGCGCTCCGGCCATACGGAGGCCGCGGTCGATCTCTGCAAGCTCGCCGGTCTGCCGCCGGTCGGCGTCATCTCTGAGCTGGTCAATGACGACGGCACGGTCAAGCGCGGGCCGCAAGTGCAGGCCTTTGCCGAGGAACATGGGCTGAAGCAGGTCTCGGTCGCCGACCTCATCGCCTATCGCCAGCGCAAGGAGACGCTGGTCGAACGCGTCGCCTGCTCCGACATCGACACGCCCGGCGGCAAGGCCCAGGCCTTCACCTACACGCTGCCCTGGGATTCCATGCACCATCTCGCGGTCGTCTTCGGCGATATCCGCGATGGCGAAGAGGTGCCGGTACGGCTGCACTCGGAAGATGTCGTCACCGATGTCTTCGGCACCAGCCATCGGCTCGACGGCATCATGAAGGCCATGGGCGACCGCAGGCGCGGCGTCATCGTCTATCTGCGTGAAGGCTCGGTCGGTGTCGCCCATCAGGAGCGTAAGCGGCCCGCGAGCGGCGAGCGCGAGGACCACGAAGAAGCCCGCCGCCGCGAGAACGAATGGCGCGAGATCGGCCTTGGCGCCCAGATTCTCAGGGACCTGGGCATCTCCTCGATCAACCTGATCGCCTCGCGCGAGCGCCACTATGTCGGTCTTGAAGGATTTGGCATCCATATCGCCAAGACCGAGATTCTGTAGTCCGTCGAAGGACCTGACGCGCCAGAGGTCCTAGCGGCAGTCTGATTGATGGAGCCTCCGCGACGCAGGCGATTGGCGGAAGCCTCCGCGACGTCGTCATCCTCGGGCGGAGCAAGGAGCGAAGCGACGCGCGCAGACCCGAGGATCCATTCCGTGACCTCGAAGCGCCGCGACGGTTCAGAATTCTGCTCCGCTGCGCTCTATGATCAAGGTCACGGAATGGATCCTCGGGTCTGCGCTCCGCTTCGCGTCGCTCCGCCCGTGGATGACGAAGTCGCGAGGGTCTCGGCCAATTCCGAACGCTGGCGAAACGAGTGCTGGACGCTTCGTTCGATCACTCCGCCGGAACCACCGCCTCGCCCCTGTCCACATCGCAATCGTCCGTCGCCAACCGGCATTGACCGGCGAACACGGTGACGAGCGCGATGGCGCCGGCCGCGACCGAAACCCAAAACCCGTTCTGCGGACCGAAAGTGTCGACCATCCAGCCGGCGGCGAAGGAACCCAGCGCCATGCCGATGCCGATGCCGGTCGTCACCCAGGTGACGCCTTCGGTGAGCATCGCCGGCGGCACGTGGCGCTCGATCAGGCCGAAGGCGGTGATGAAGGTCGGCGAGATCGCGACGCCGCTGACGAACACCGCCAGCGCCAGAGTCGGCACCGTGTCAACGAAGAGGAGCGGCAAGGTGGTGAGCGCGATCACGGTGACTGCAAGGGCCAATTGCCGCTGCAGCGGCACCTTGAGGCTGAGCGCGCCGACGATGATGCCCAGCAGGAAGGATCCCAGCGCATAGACGCCGATGACGAGGCTCGCCGCCTCAGGCTGGCCAAGCTCCTTGGTGATCGCCACCGTCGTCACTTCCGTCGTGGCGAAGGTCGCGCCGACGAATATCAGTGCGAAGGTGATGATCTGCACCGGCCGCAGGCGGATCGCCGAGCCGGCCGCGCCATGTTCGGCCGGGCGGACCGGCGGCTCGGACGAGCGCTGCAGCAGGAATGCCGCCGAGCCGAGCGCAAGCAGCAATGTGCTGACCACTATGCCGGCTTCCGGGAACAGCGCGGCGCTCAAGCCCACCGACAGCGAGGCGCCGGCGACATAGACCAGTTCGTCGGCGGCCGATTCGAAAGCAAACGCCGTGTTGAGCTCCGGCCGGTCGCGGAAGATCTCAGTCCAGCGCGCCCTGACCAGTGCCGGGATGCTGGGCATTGCGGCGGCAAGTAGTGCCGAACCGAACAACGTCCAGATAGGCCAGTGCTGGTTGGCCGCGACGATCAATGTCGCGAAGGAAAGCACCGAGACGAGCGTCATGGGTGCTGCGATCGCCGTCTGGCCGCGTCGGTCCACCAGCCGCGACACTTGCGGCGACAGGAACGCGTTGACCAGCGCATAGGTCGCCGAGACGGCGCCGGCCAGCCAGTATTCGCCATGCGTCTGCGACAGCATCGCCACGATACCGATCGGCGCCATGGCGATCGGCAAGCGCGCGATGAAAGCCGCCGCGGCGAAGCCTTTCGTGCCGGGAGCCCGAAAGATGTCCGAATAAGGATTTCGCATGATCCTGCTCCTCGACAACGGTGCATACTAAAATTACATACGCTGCGTATGACTGTGAGATAGTTCATACGCCACGTATGTCAATTGGCATACGAGGCGTATGTGAATAGGGCCAGAACCATGCACAGACCGCGCAAGGAGATGATTGCCGAGACGCGCGCCAAGCTGATCGCAGCCGCTCGCCATGCTTTCGGCACGATCGGCTATGCCGAGGCCTCGATGGACGATTTCACCGCGTCGGCCGGCCTCACGCGCGGCGCGCTCTACCATCATTTCGGCGACAAGAAGGGGCTGCTGCAGGCGGTGATCGCCGAGATCGACGGCGAAATGGCTGTGCGGGTGAACGAGGTGGCTTCGAAAGCGCCGACCCGCTGGCAGCATTTCGTCGACGAATGCACCACATATATCGAGATGGCGCTGGAGCCGGAAATCCAGCGCATCATGTTCCGCGACGGCCCGGCGGTGCTCGGCGACCCGGCGCAGTGGCCGAATGCCAGCGCCTGCACCGCCTCGATGACCAACCATCTGACCAGGCTGCAGGAAGAGGGCGAGGTCGTTCCGGAGCTTGATCCCGAGACGACCTCACGGCTGATCAATGGCGCCAGCAGCCAGGCCGCGCAGCGCATCGCCAATTCGACGGACCCCGAGGCGACCTCGAAAAAAGCGATCACGGCCTTCAAGCAGTTGCTCGAAGGCTTGCGAAAGAAGCCTTGACGGCACGCTCGGGTAATCAAGCCACCGGCTTATGCACCGGTTTCGGGCCGGCGCAACCCTGCCGCGATTGACAATCGCCGGGGCGAGCGCATCCTCCACCGCCAACTCTGAAGGTGAGGGGAGTCGGGGCCATGTGGGACTTCAGCATCGCCAGATCCGTGTCGATCATGATGCGGACATGGCCGTTCATCGTCTTTCGCATGATCGTCTATTTTGGCATCACGGTCGCCTACATCATGGCGACCGGTACGGGCGCCAGCGTCGGCTACGGCGTCGGCCACATCTCCACCGATCCCGACGGCCCGATGTCCTTCGCGCTGTGGGGTGGCGTGGTCGGCTTCGGCGTCGTCTCGATCGCCGTCTACTGGATACGCGAATACATCCTCTATGTGTTGAAAGCGGGCCATATCGCCGTCATGGTGCATCTGATCGACGGCCAAGATGTCCCCGACGGCCAGGGCCAGATCGCCTACGCGAAGGAAGTGGTCACCCAGCGTTTTGCCGAGGCCAACATCCTTTTCGTCGTCGACCAGCTGGTCAAGGGCGCCATCCGAGCCATCACCGGCCTGATCGGCGGCATCGCCGCCTTCCTGCCCATTCCGGGCCTGAGCGGCATCGTCAGCTTCATCAACACGGTGATCCGCCTGTCGCTGACCTATGTCGACGAAATCATCCTCGGCTACAATATCCGCATCAATTCGAGCTCGCCTTTCGAGACGGCAAGGCAAGGCGTCGTGCTCTACGCGCAGAACGGCAAGCACATGGTCAAGAACGCCGTCTGGTTGGCGGCGATCATGTGGGGCGTGTCCTTCGTCATCTTCCTGTTGATGCTGGCGCCCGCGGCGGCCATTCTGTGGGTCATGCCGGGCCAGCTTGCCGGCTGGGCTTTCGTGCTGGCCATCGTCTTTGCCTGGGCCTTCAAGGCAGCCTTCATCGAGCCCTTCGCCATCGCCTCGCTGATGCAGGTCTATTTCGAAGCCATCGAAGGTCAGGCGCCCAACCCCGAATGGGACACGCGGCTCGCTGAGGCGTCCTCCAAATTCAGGGAACTGCGCGACAAGGCGCTCGGCTCCTTCGGCGGCGGCTCGCGTTGGGACACGCCCCGAGCGGCTTGATCAGGTCAGGGTTTCGACGGCCCGGCGCCGAGACTGGCGATCGCCGATTTGAGCGGCGCCTCGCCGGCGCCGCGAAAAGTCTCGCTCATCACCAGTTCGGGCAGCGGCAGGCGCTTGCCCCAGCCATGCGCTTCAAGGTCCGGCTTCGGCGCGAAGGCCGAGACGCGGCCGACGCACAGATAGGCGATCGGCGTGACATGCTCCGGGATCGCGAGAAGCCGCTTCAGTGCCTCGGTCTCGATGATGCTCACCCAGCCGACGCCGACACCTTCGGCCCGCGCCGCCAGCCAGAAATTCTGCACCGCGCAGACGGTGCTGTAGAGGTCCATCTCCGGATTGTGCCAACGCCCGAGCGGCGAATCCTTCGACCGCTGCCGGTCGCAGGTGATGCACAGGTTGAGCGCGCTTTCGCAAATGCCCTCGAGTTTCAGCTTGCGGTAGAGCGCCTGCCGTTCCGCCTCGATCGCCGGCAACTCCTGCTCGCGCGCGGCGAGGAACAGGTCGCGCACTTGTCTGCGCCGCTCGGCATCGCGGATGACGATGAAATTCCACGGCTGCATATAGCCGACCGACGGGGCGTGATGCGCGGCGGTGATGAGCCGCGCCAGCACATTGTCATCGAGATCGTCGGGGACGAAATGGCTGCGCACGTCGCGCCTGGTGAACATGGCCCGGTAGACCGCGTCGCGCGCCAATTGGTCAAAGTCGTCGCCGCTCGTGGCGATCGCTGCTGCCGTCATCGCTTTTCCCCTTGCGACAAGCAGTTCCCCGCCTGACCAAGCGAAAAACCATGTCTGCCGGGCCGGTCTTCTGGCTCGGGATCGTCCCGCTTCCGGCGCCTTCCCGTCTTCGACAGTGGCGTTTGCCGGCGCGGTCCCCCTTACAGTGTTGGGCACGCCACGGAATTCAACCGTGTTCCCGATTCTCCCGCGTCGCGGGCACCAGGCAGCGACGCGACCTTACAGCGAAGCTTGGGCCGCGCCAACGGCGTTAGCGACACGGCAAGACGCGATTTTCCCCAGCCATTCGGCTGCCAAACATGGTCATTGCGGGCATAGGCCCCTAGATTAGGCGCCATGGCCACCCGTCTCTACACGCATCCGATCTTCCTCGAACACCTCACGCCGCCCGGTCACCCCGAGCGGCCCGACCGCCTGCGCGCCATCGAGCGCGTGCTGGACGACGAGACTTTTGCGGCGCTCGACCGCGTCAAGGCGCCGGAAGGCGACGAGAAAACCATCCTCTATGCGCACCCGGAGGATTTCATCGAGCGCGTGCGCGGGGCGATCCCTGGGAGCGGGATCGTGTCGATCGACGCCGATACCAGCGCCAGCCCGAAAAGCTGGCAGGCCGTGGTGACGGCGATCGGCGGTGCCAACGCGGCGGTGGACGACGTCTTCGAGGGCCGTGCGGCAAACGTCTTCGTCGCCGCGCGTCCGCCTGGACATCATGCCGAAAAGACCACGGCAATGGGCTTCTGCCTGTTCAACACGGCGGCGATCGCCGCCCGATACGCGCAGAAGAAACACCAGGCCGAGCGCGTCGCCATCGTCGACTGGGATGTCCACCACGGCAACGGCACGCAGGACATCTTCTGGGACGACCCGTCGGTTCTCTACTGCTCGACGCACCAGATGCCGCTTTACCCGGGCACCGGCGCGAAGAACGAGACCGGCGCCGGCAACATCGTCAACGCGCCGCTGGCGCCGCAGACCGGCAGCGACCTGTTCCGCGACGCATTCCTGTCGCGCGTGCTGCCGTCCATCGATGCGTTCGCGCCGGACCTGATCATCATTTCCGCCGGTTTCGATGCGCACCACCGCGATCCGCTGGCCGAGATCAACCTGACCGAGGACGATTTCGACTGGGCGACCGGCCAGTTGATGGAGCGCGCCGGACGCCATAGCTCCAACAGGCTCGTCAGCCTGCTGGAAGGCGGCTACGATCTGCAGGGACTGGCATTTTCAGTCGCCGCCCATGTCGGGCGGCTGATGAAGGGATAGGGTATGGCATTGGAAGGCAATGAGGACGTCAAGGCGATGAGCTTCGAACAGGCGCTCGACGCGCTGGAGAAGATCGTCGATGATCTGGAGCGCGGCGACGTTCCGCTCGACCAGTCGATCAAGATCTATGAGCGCGGCGAGGCGCTGAAGGCGCATTGCGACCGGCTGCTGAAGGCGGCCGAGGACAAGGTCGAGAAGATCAGGCTGTCGCGCGACGGCAAGCCGGTGGGAACTGAACCGCTGGACGCCGACTGAGGTGTTGATGTTCAGGTGAGGCCGGCCTGCAAATGGCAACTTCCTGCGCTTCCGGTGCTCACGTACTTCAAGTACGCTCCGCTCCGGTTCTCGGAAACCACCATTTTCGGCTCGGCCTGACCTGAATCTCAACACCTCAGCGGATGATCTCGGACCGGGTAAGGGCAAAGAAAGCAGGTAAGGAGTTCAAGCCATGTGCCGCAACATCAAGACCTTGGCCAATTTCGAGCCGCCGGCGACCAATGACGAAGTGCATGACGCAGCGCTTCAGTTCGTGCGCAAGCTTAGCGGCTCGACCAAGCCGTCCAAGCGCAACGAGCATGCCTTCTACCATGCCGTCGAGGCGATCGCCGCTGTCGCGCGCGAATTGATCGATTCGCTCGAAACCAATCAGGAACCGCGCAACCGCGAGGAAGAAGCTGCCAAGGCGAAGGCCAGGTCGGCGCTGCGTTTCGCCTGAGGATCCGACATGAGCTTCTTTCCGGGAAACGATCCCGAACCCGGCGATGCCTTCGCCTGCGACCAGATCGAGCTGATGGTCGTTCCGAACGCCAAGGACATTGGCGGTTTCGAGGTGCGCCGCGCTCTGCCGACGGCAAAGCGCCGGCTGGTCGGGCCGTTCATCTTCTTCGACCGCATGGGCCCTGCGATCCTGCGCGCCGGCCATGCGCTCGACGTGCGCCCGCATCCGCATATCGGGCTTTCCACCGTCACCTATCTGTTCGACGGCAGGATCAGGCATCGCGATTCGCTCGGCACCGAAATGGTGATCGCGCCAGGCGACGTGAATCTGATGACAGCCGGGCGCGGCATCGTTCATTCCGAGCGCACGCCACAGGAATTGCGCGGCGCGCCGATGTCGGTGTCCGGCCTGCAGACCTGGCTGGCGCTGCCCGACGGCAAGGAGGAGATTGCCCCGGTGTTCGCGAACACGTCGGTGGCCAGCTTGCCGCAGATCGATGCCGAGGGCGTCAGCGGCCGCGTCGTCATCGGCGCGTTCTCAGGCCTGCGCTCGCCTGTGGCGACCGCTTCCGACACGCTCTACGCCGATCTCAGGCTGGCCGCCGGTGCCAGCGTGAGGATTCCGGCCGATGCCGAGGAGCGCGCCATCTACACGCTGGAGGGCAACGTCTCGATCGCCGGCGATGTTTTCCCGGCCGAGCGGCTTCTGGTGTTCAAGCCGGGCGAGGAGATCGTGGTCTCTTCCGAGCGCGGTGCGCATTTCATGCTGTTCGGCGGCGCTTCGCTGGGCTCCAAGCGCTACATCTGGTGGAATTTCGTCTCGTCCTCCAAGGAACGCATCGAGCAGGCCAAGCAGGAATGGAAGACGGGCCGCTTCGATATCGTTCCCGGCGATGAGGAAGAGTTCATTCCGCTGCCGGAAGGTTAGATCCGAGTGCTGCTCGGATATGCCTGAGTTACCAGATTGCATGCTCTGGCAATTGGCGGAGCACGTCGATCCGTCGTCATCCTATGGCGAAGCAAGGAGCGAAGGGACGCGGCGCAGACCATAGGATCCATTCCGTGACTTCCAAGCGTTGCAACGGCGCAGAATTCTGCTCCGCTGCGCTCTTCGGCCAAGGTCACGGCATGGATTCCAGGGTCTCCGCGATGGAGCTTTGCTCCTGCTTCGCCCTGGAATGACGACGTTGGGAAGGCTTCCGCCATTTCCAGACGTTGCGATGGTTCATCGAAACGGCCCCCACGCGTCACTGGCGCGCATTTACATTCGCTCGCCGGCGGACTATTCCCGCGCATGATTATGGCGCAATCTGCTGATAGCGCCGTGTTCGATCGATAAGGCAGGACGCGCCCGAGTGAAGCCAGACACGCCGCTGCTCGACAAGGTCCGCATTCCGGCGGATTTGCGGACGCTTGATGAGAGCGCGCTGCCGCAGCTTGCGGCGGAACTCCGCGCCGAGCTGATCGATGCCGTGTCGCAGACCGGCGGCCATCTTGGCGCAGGCCTCGGCGTCGTCGAGCTGACGGTTGCGCTTCACTACGTCTTCAACACGCCGGCGGACCGGCTGATCTGGGATGTCGGCCACCAGGCCTATCCGCACAAGATCCTGACTGGCCGCCGCGACCGCGTCCGCACGCTGCGCCAGGAAGGCGGCCTCTCTGGTTTCACCCGGCGCGCGGAGAGCGAATACGACCCGTTCGGCGCCGCGCATTCCTCGACCTCGATTTCGGCCGGTCTCGGCATGGCTATGGCGCGCGACCTGTCGGGCGGCCGCAACAATGTCATTTCCGTCATCGGCGACGGCTCGATGTCGGCCGGCATGGCCTTCGAGGCGCTGAACAATGCCGGCGCGCTCGACGCCCGGCTGATTGTCATCCTCAACGACAACGACATGTCGATCGCGCCGCCGACCGGCGCCATGAGCGCCTATTTGGCCAGGCTCGCTTCCGGCAAGGCCTATCTGGGGTTACGCGATTTCGGCAAGAAGCTGACATCCTACCTGGGCAAGCGCGCCGACCGCGCCATCACCCGTGCGGTCGAGCATGCGCGTGGTTACGTCACCGGCGGCACCTTGTTCGAGGAGCTCGGCTTCTATCACATCGGTCCGATCGACGGGCACAATCTCGAACATCTGATTCCGGTGCTGAAGAACGTCCGCGACAATGGCAAGGGCCCGGTGCTGATCCATGTCGTGACCCAGAAGGGCAAGGGCTACGCGCCGGCGGAGGCCGCGGCCGACAAATATCACGGCGTCAACAAATTCGACGTCATCACCGGCGCGCAGGCCAAGGCGCCGGCCAACGCGCCCGCCTACACCAAGGTCTTCGCCGAGAGCCTGATCCAGGAAGCGCGCGAGGACGACCGCATCGTCGCCATCACCGCCGCCATGCCGAGCGGCACCGGCCTCGATCTCTTCGGCGAGGTGTTTCCGCAGCGAACCTTCGATGTCGGCATTGCCGAGCAGCATGCGGTGACCTTCGCCGCGGGGCTCGCCACCGAAGGCTACAAGCCTTTTGCCGCCATCTATTCTACCTTCCTGCAACGCGCCTACGACCAGGTCGTCCATGATGTGGCGATCCAGAAACTGCCGGTACGTTTTCCCATCGACCGCGCCGGTTTCGTCGGTGCCGACGGCGCCACCCACTGCGGCGCTTTCGATACGACCTTCCTGACCACGCTGCCGGGCTTCGTCGTCATGGCCGCCGCCGATGAGGCGGAGCTTCGCCACATGGTGCGCACCGCGGCGGCCTATGATGACGGCCCGATCGCCTTCCGTTATCCGCGCGGCTATGGTGTCGGCGTCGACATGCCGGAGCGCGGCTCGCTGCTCGAGATCGGCAGGGGCCGCATCCTCAAAGAAGGGACCAAGGTCGCGCTGCTTTCCTTCGGCACGCGGCTGCAGGATTGCTTGTTGGCGGCCGAGGAACTAGGCGCTGCCGGTCTTTCCACTACCGTTGCCGACGCCCGCTTCGCCAAGCCGCTGGACGAGGATCTCATGCGGCGGCTCGCCCATTCGCATGAGGTGCTGGTGACCGTGGAAGAGGGCGCCATTGGCGGCTTCGCCAGCCAGGTGCTGCATTTCCTCGCCCATGAAGGCCTGCTGGAAAGCGGCCTCAAGGTGCGGCCGCTGGTGCTGCCGGACGCGTTCACCGACCATGCCAAGCCGGAGAAGATGTATGCCGATGCCGGGCTGGATTCGGCAGGCATCGTGTGCACGGTCTTCGCCGCGCTCGGTCGCGGAGTGCAGGCGCAGCGCGCCTGAATCAGAACGTCAAGACGCTGAATCGTTTTGCCGGGATGCCAGATGTAGGTATCTGTTAACGCTCCCGTTTGGCGGTTCGCTTACCCTGTCTCTTGGCCGATTTTCAACGGCGCCCTGCTAGAAGCTCGGGCCAGGCAGGGAGACAACCAAAAATGAAAACGCTTCTGTGCGGAGTGGCCCTTTTGGCGGCCGTGACGGCGCCGGCGGCAGCCGAAACACGTTACGACCGCAATCTCGAAAAGGCGGTGCTGGATATCGTTGCCGGCAAGATGGGCAATATTCGCGGCGGCTTCTCCTATAAGCAGGGTCCTCAACTCGTCGTGCTGCCGGATGCAGGTCCCGTCGCGCCCACTCCGGTTGAGCCGCCGCGCAAGCAAGCCTCCGGCAATGACGGCCTGATGCCCGCCGTCGAGCGCCAGATTTCGCGCACCATTTTCTAGAACCACATATCGCGCACGCAGCGGCCGTCGCGCGGCAGGTCGTCAAAAGTGTCGAGGCCGTCGAAATGGTCGATCGGCAGGTCGGCGACCTCCTTGGGCGGCGCAAGCCTGACATTGACAGCGATACGCGTGCGGCCGCTTTCGCCGGAGCGCAGGCCACGCCAGGCGACCACGCAGGCGCAGGTCGGACAGAACAGGATTTCCAGCGCGGGCTCCGCCACCTCGGCGCGTGTGTACGATTTCAGCGGTCCGGCGACGCGGATGCGCTCATCGACATAGTCATAGGCCCAGAGCGCGCCGTAGCGGCGGCAAAGCGTGCAATTGCATGCGGTGATTGCGCCGGGATCGCCTTCCAGCGTCCAATGAACTGCGCCGCAATGACAGGTACCCCTCAGCATTGCCACCTCCACCGGCTGACGAACCGCCTGTTCCTGTCGGCATTCTGCAGCCTCTTGCGCCATATTCAACCATTGCGTTCGCGCCCGGCTTTCGCCAATGAAGGCCGATGAGTTCCCCTTTGCCAGCCAGCCGGCGCCAGCGGCTCGACGAATTGCTCGTCGGGCGCGGCCTGTTTGCCAGCCGTTCGCGCGCCCGCGACGCGATCGAGCGCGGCACGGTGACGGTTGACGGCGCCGTCGCCCGCAAGCCCGGCCAACCCGTCGCTTCGGACTGCCTGATCGCCATCGATGATCCGGCGCAGGCCTATGTGTCGCGCGCGGCGCTGAAGCTGATCGCCGGCCTCGACCGTTTCGGCCTCGATCCTTCCGGCAGCGAGGCGCTCGACATCGGCGCCTCGACCGGCGGCTTCACCCAGGTGCTGCTCGAGCGCGGCGCGGCCCATGTCATGGCGATCGATGTCGGTCACGGCCAGATGCATCCAGACATTGCCGGCGACCCGCGTGTGACGGTGATCGAAGGACTGAACGCGCGCGATCTGACGGCAGCCGATCTCGGCGGCCGCGTTCCCGGTTTCCTTGTCTGCGACGTCAGCTTCATCTCGCTGAAGCTGGCGCTGCCGCCGGCGCTGGAACTGGCGGGTGAGGGCGCCAAGGCAGTTCTGCTGGTCAAGCCGCAATTCGAGGCCGGGCGCGAGGCCATCGGCAAGGGCGGCCTGCTCAAGGAACCAGAGGACGCCGAGCGCATTGCTGTCAGCTTGCGCGATTGGCTCGCGGGCATTCCGGGCTGGCGGGTCCTCGGGCTGCACCCGTCGCCAATCGAAGGCGGCGACGGCAACCGCGAGTTCCTGCTCGCCGCCATGAAGGACGGGCGATGAGCACACGCTTCACCATCGCGAGGCTCGGTTCGCAGGGCGACGGTATCGCCAATGCTGAAGGCGGGGAGGTCTTCATCCCGTTCACGCTGCCGGGCGAAACGGTAACGGCCGCGCGCCAGAAGGACCGCGCCGCGCTGATGTCGGTATTGGAAGCCTCGCCGCTCAGGATCGACCCGGCCTGCCGCCATTTCACCGAATGCGGCGGCTGCGCGCTGCAGCATTACGAGGCTGAAGCCTACCAACAATGGAAGCGCGAGAGGGTTGTGCACGCGCTGAAGGCCAAGGGCATTGCTTGCGACATCGCGGCGCTGGTGCCTTGCGCGCCGCATACCCGCCGCCGCGTCACCTTCAGCGCCAGGCGCACGGACGCCGGCTTGCTGCTCGGCTTCGTGCGCGCGCTGTCCTCCGAGATCATCCCGATCGAGGAATGCCCGATCTCGCTGCCCGCGATCGTCTCGGCGCTCGATAAATTGCGCGCCCTGGCCGGGTTGGTCTGCGCCACCCCGAAAGCATTTCATATGACGGTGACCGTCACCGCTTCAGGCCTCGACATAGCTGTGCACGATGCCGGCAAGCTTGGCGACCACCAGCGCCGTATCGCATCGAATTTCGTCATGGCCGAGGGCCTGGCGCGGCTTTCCGTCGACGGCGAGATCGTCGTCGAGCCGAAGAAGCCGGTGGTGCAGTTCGGGCCGGTCGCCGTCGCCGTGCCGCCGGGCGGCTTCCTGCAGGCGACGGAAGCCGCCGAGCAGGCGATGGCGGACCTTGTCAGCCAGCATCTGTCGCGCGCCAGGAAGGTCGCCGACCTGTTCGCCGGCTGCGGCAGCTTCGCGCTCAGGCTCGCGGCGAAGTCAGAAGTTCATGCCGTCGAGGGCGATGCGCCGGCGCTTGCCGCGCTCGACCGCGCCTTCCGCTTCGCTGGCGGCCTGAAGCGGGTGACCAGCGAACGCCGCGACCTCATTCGCCGGCCGCTGACCTTCAAGGAGTTGAACGCCTTCGACGGCCTGGTCTTCGATCCGCCGCGCGCCGGCGCCGAGGACCAGTCGAAGCAGATCGCCCGCTCCGACGTGCCGCTGGTCGCCGCCGTGTCGTGCAATCCGGTGACGCTCGCGCGGGATTTACGGATATTGATCGACGGCGGCTACACGCTGAAGAGCGTCACGCCGATCGACCAGTTCCTGTGGTCGCCGCATGTCGAGGCCGTCGCGCTTTTGGAGAAGCCGAAGCGGCGGCGGTAGCTCGCGGCCGGAGGCTCGTTTGAAAACTGTGAAGCCTCTGTTCTTTCGACGAAATTGCGCCCTAAAGCCGCCTTTTTGCAGGGTCTTAATTCTGCGGTTAGGGAAACATTCCTGCCTCTCCGGCGTTATCGCGTTGGAGGAATGGCGGACAAGGATGGCGGATTGCAATGCGCTCGCTTCGGAAAGTCATCGGCCTTGTCGTCGTTCTCATCGCGTTCGCCGTCGCGTCCACGACGGGTGCGCTCGCCCAACAGCAGAAACGTCTCGCATTCGTCATCGGCAACGCCGCCTATCCGTCGGATGCGCTGGTCACCTCCGCGAATGACGCCGGCCTGATCGCGCAGACCCTGCAGGCAGCAGGATTTGATGTGGTCGGCGCACGCGATGTCGACCAGGAATCGTTGCGTGGCGCGCTGCGCGATTTCCTTGGAAAGGTTTCCGCCGCCGGCCCGGACGCGACCGTTTTCGTATACCTCGCCGGCCGCGGCGTGCAGTTCGAAGGCGAGAACTATTTCTTGCCGGTCGACGCCCAGATCGCCAATCCGGCCGACGTGCCGCTGCAGGCCATGCGGCTCTCCGATATCACCAGGTCTCTGGCGGGGCTGCCGGCGAAGGTCAATATCGTCGTCCTCGATGCGGCCCGGCCGAATGCTCTTCCGAAAATGAGCCAGCCGCTGGCCGGCGGTCTCGCGCTGGTCGACCCCGATCCCAACATGCTGATTGCGTTCAACGCGGCGCCCGGAACGGTTGCGCCGGAAGGCAAGGGCCCCTACGGCGCCTATGCTCAGGCGCTCGCCGAGATGATGCGCGAAGGCGGCTTGTCGCTTGACGATGTTTTCGACCGCACGCGGCTACGCGTCAACGAGGTGACGCAAGGCGCCGAAGTCCCGTGGGACGCTTCGAAGATCAGCGCGCCCTTCGTCTTCTTCGAACGCGCTCCGGACGCGCCGCCGCCGAAGGTTTCGGAGGCCGAAGAACGGGCCAACCGGACCAGGCCGATCCGCGACTTCAATGCGCATGACGCCTATGTCGCGGCACTCGACCGCGATACCATGCGCGGCTACGAGGAATTCCTCGTCGCCTATCCGCACGATCCAATGGCCAAGCGTGTGCGGGCCATCATCGCGGCGCGGCGCGAGGCGATCACCTGGCGCGAAACATGGCTGCGGGATACGCCGGAGGCCTATTGGTCCTACCTCGAGCGCTATCCGCACGGGCTGCATGCCTGGGACGCGCGCCGCCGGCTGGAGCATTTCGACGCCGAGCTCGAGCCACCGACGAGCTTCACCGTCATCGTCTACGACGTGCCGCCGCCGCCGCCGGAGGAAATTATCTATGTCGACAGGCCGGTGCTCTATTTCGACGATCCCGATTTCGACTTCGAGCCGCCGCCGCCGATCGACGTGATATTCTTGCCGCCGCCGCCGCCGGATTTCGTCGTGCTGCCGCCGCCCCCGCCGCCGGTCGATGTTTACATCCTGCCGACGCCGGTCTTCGTCCCCGTGCCGGTCTGGGTCAGGCCGCCGCGTGACATCGTGCCGCCGCCGAACGACATCATCTTCAACAACATTCACAACACGACCGTCATCAACAACAACACGACGATCAACAACGAGCCGGCCAATCAGGCCGGACAGCCGAGCGCCAATGCACCGAGCGGCCTCACCACCGGCCGGAAGATGGCGGTTGGTGCGGGCGCGGCCGCGCTAGCGGCCAAGGTGGCGCTGCCGCCGGTGCTGCAGAAAAGGGCGATGCTGTTCAAGCAAAACCAGGGCGGCCAGCCGCTGAAGCCGGGCCAGGCTGCCACGCAGGGCCAGCAGCCCGGTGCGACGCCGCAATCGCTGAAGCCGGGCCAGGCTGTCACGCAGGGCCAGCAACCGGGTGCGACGCCGCAGGCGAAGACGATGGGCAAGCTCTCGACCGATCATGCCTTGCCGGGAGCTGACGGCAAAGCGCTGCCGCTCGTCAACGGCAAGCCGGTGCTCAACGGCCAGAACGCGCCCAACAGGAAGATGCTGGGCAAGCAAGGCACGGTGAGTGGCAACCAGCAGGCTACCGGGAATGCCGGCGCCCCCGTTACCGGCAACGGCCAGCAGAACGGAGCCGTCAACGATCAGGGCAAGAAGAACAAGTTCCGCAAGCTGCCGACCGCCAACGGCGCGCCGGGCGAGAACGGGCAGAACGTCCAGCAGAGGTTCGGGAAGAACAATCCGAATGCGTTGTCCGGCCAGAACGAAGGCAGGCCGAGGAAGCTGACCCGCAAGGATCTGTCGGAAGGCCAGACAGCTGTCGGCCCGAGCGATCAAGGCTCGGTCAACGGAGGCGATAGAGGTAAGAAGCTCCGCAAGCTGCCGACCGTCAATGGCGCGCCAGGCGAGAACGGGCAGAGCGCTCAGCAGAGGTTCGGGAAGAACAATCCGAATGCGTTGTCCGGCCAGAACGAAGGCAGACCGAGGAAGCTGACGCGCAAGGATCTGTCGGCAGGCCCGACAGTTGTCAGCCCGAGCGATCAAGGCTCGGTCAACGGAGGCGATAGAGGTAAGAAGTTCCGCAAGCTGCCGACCGTCAACGGCGCGCCGGCCGAAAACCGGGCGAGCGTGCAGGAGCGGCTCAGGAGAAACAATCCGAGTGTGTTCTCCGACCAGAATCAGGGTTCGGCCAATGAAAACAGGAAGTTCCGCAGGCTGCCGAACGGCGAAGAAGGTTCCGCCGGCGCAGGCACCAACGTCCAGCGCAACTTCAAGCAGGAAAGGCCGAACGTGCAGGTGCTCAGGCCGCAAAGGCCGGAGTTCCAGGCGCAGCCAAGGCCTCAGATACAAGAGAGACGCCTGCAGCAGTTGAGGCCTGAGCCTCAGATGCAAGAAAGACGCTTGCAGCAGCAGCTACGGCCTCAGCCTCAGATACAGGAACGGCGCCTGCCGCAGCAGCCCAAGGAGCAGCCGCCGCAGGGAAACAAGAAGCCGACCTGCGGGCGTCCTGGCGAGCCGCCCTGCCAGCAGTAGGCCAGCAAGGCTTGCCTGGCCGCGGGCGGCAACACCCGTTCATGGGCCGGATTTTCCGGCCTATGAATTCGCGAGGTAGAGAATGTGACGGATCAGTCCGTCAAAGCAGACAAGACCGCTCTGGTCACGCCGGGAGCGATTGCGTGAAAAGGTGAAAGGTTCGGGCTCGACTTCGTCATAGCCTTCCGTGCGGAATTGCAACCCAGGGAGATGGAGCGGCTCGCCGTTTCCGTGAAACGCTCTGGCCCTTACGAGCTCGGAGACAGCCGTTTCGCCGTGCCGCCGCGCTGGTTGATCGACACCCAGGTGTTCGGGTTTTGCTGCGACTGGCGTTTCAGGAAATAATAGCCGGTGGCGTTCCAGGGGCGGATTTCGTCGACCAGATTGTCCAGCACGAGATCGCCCTTGTCGGTCTTCACCGTCAGAATGGTGTGGCCCTCATTGTGGAGATCGCGCACCACCGTCATCAGCAGCGCCTGCCGGGGGAAGCCTGCTTCCTGGAGCAGCTTGCGCTTGTAGAGCGCGTAGATCTTGCAGTCGCCCTTGCCGTCCGTCGGATAATCCCAGTGGTCCATCGTCGTGCCCCAGTGGTCGTAATTGCTGACGGGCTTGATGGAACGGTTCGCCTTCTGGTTTACCCGCTTGAGAATGCTCATGTTCTGCGCGGTCAGTCTGACGCTTGTGGCGGGCAGGGCAGGCACTTTGCATTCCTTCGGCCGGCGATGACAGAAATCGAGCCAGCCATATGGGACGCTGGTGCTGCCGCCGACTGCGGCGGAGCTCGCAGCCGCTAGCTTGAACAGCGACGACTGCGCCGCTGCAGGGCCGACTTGCAGCGATGATGCGCCAACCAGGGAAACGAGACCAATGAGGAAAGAAGAAGTCAGGACGCCAGGGGAACGCTGCATTGCCGACACCACCGCAACGAGAAGACTGGCGACAAGCTAGTGCGCAAACGCCCGCCCCGCCAATTAAACAATTAATAATGTCCTAACACGATTGTGTTCACTTCAAGGTGGAGGATGCATTCAAGCCGGAATCAACCGCCTGGCGCGCGCGAAATGCTCGGGATGGTCGTTTGTCAGGCGGTGGACGATAGACCTCAAACCCTGGTGCCGCCCACCGTCATCTGGTTCATCCGCAGATGCGGCTGGCCGACGCCGACGGGCACGCCCTGTCCGGCCTTGCCGCACATGCCGATGCCGGTGTCGAGTTTCATGTCGTTGCCGATCATGCTGACGCGGTGCATGGCGTCCGGCCCGTTGCCGATCAGCATTGCGCCCTTGATCGGCTGCGTCACCTTGCCGTTCTCGATCATGTAGGCTTCGGTGCAGCCGAACACGAACTTGCCCGACGTGATGTCGACCTGGCCGCCGCCGAAGGAAACGGCGTAGATGCCGTTCTTGACCGAGGCGATGATCTCTTCGGGCTCCATGTCGCCCGAGGTCATATAGGTGTTGGTCATGCGCGGCATCGGCTGGTGCGCGTAGCCTTCGCGGCGGCCGTTGCCGGTCGCCTTCATGCCCATCAGCCGGGCGTTCTGGCGGTCCTGCATATAGCCGACCAGCATGCCGTCTTCGATCAGCACGTTGCGCGCCGAAGGCGTGCCTTCGTCGTCGACAGTGAGCGAGCCGCGCCGCTCGGGGATGGTGCCGTCATCGACCACCGTGACGCCCTTTGCCGCCACCTGCTGGCCCATCAGGCCGGCGAAAGCCGATGTCTTCTTGCGGTTGAAGTCGCCTTCGAGCCCGTGTCCGACCGCCTCGTGCAGCATCACGCCCGGCCAGCCGCTGGACAGCACGATGTCGAACGTGCCCGCCGGCGCCGGAACCGCTTCCAGATTGACCAGCGCCTGCCTCAGCGCCTCGCCGGCGGCATGCTTCCAGCTTTCCTCGCCGACGAATTCGCCAAAGCTCTTGCGGCCGCCCATACCGTAGGAGCCGCTCTCCTGCCGGTCGCCGTCGCCGACCACCACGGAAACGTTGATCCGCACCAGCGGGCGGATGTCGCGCACAATCTGGCCGTCGCCGCGCACGATCTCGACATGCTGCCACGAGGCGGCAAGCGACGCCGTCACCTGGCGCACGCGTGGATCCTTCGCGCGCAGCCAGCCGTCGATCTCCTGCAACAGCTTGGCCTTGGCCTCGAAGGAAGGCGAGGGGATAGGGTTCTCGTCGCCATAGAGATGGCGGTTGGTGCGGGCGGGCGCTCCGGCCAATGTGCCGGAATAGCCGCCTTTGACAGCCGAGACTGCGTCGGCCGCGCGCAAGAGCGAGGCTTCGGAGAGATCGCTCGAATGCGCATAACCGCTGGCCTCGCCGGCCACGGCACGCAGGCCGAACCCCTGGTCGGTGTTGAAATTGGCCGTCTTCAGCCGGCCATTGTCGAACATCAGCGCTTCGCTCTCGCTGTATTCGAGGAACAGCTCGCCGTCGTCGGCGCCCTTGATGGTCTCGGTGACGATCTCCTTGACGCGATCGTCGGAAATGTCGAATTGGCCGATCAGGCTGTTCATGGCAAATCCATTCGTGGAAACAAATCGTTCCTCGGCATGTAGGCGCGAAGCCGCCGTCGCACAATCGCCAACTGGGTCAAGGCGACGATTGCGCCGCCATCACTTGCCGCTGACGAAGTCCTTGATGTTGCCGGCCATCGCGTTCCAATTGGAAAACTGCTCCTCGAGATTGGCCCTGGTGATGCCGCCGGCAAAGCTGACATCCATCCTGAAATTCGAGCCGTCGCCCGCATAGGCCTTCACCCACCGGTATTTTGCGTTCCATGCGTTGGCTTGGTCAGCGGTAAGCGGGTCGGCGTAGCCGGTCGCGAATTGCAGCGACTTGCAGTTCTCGCGGTCTTCGCAGCTATAGAAATAGATCAGGTATTTAACGCCGTCGATCCGCCCCGAAATCATCGGATCGCCGTTGTCGTCCTTGCCCATCCTGGCGGAACCGAAGCCCTTGGCGATATCGAGGATCGCCGCCGGGTCGGGCCTCTGGAGGATTTCGTCGTCCTCGGCCCGGGCGACCGAAACCGCACCGGCCAGCACCAGCCCAGCGATGAAAGCGGACAATGACGTGCGCATGGAGCCTCCTGCCGCCAAATCCGCATTCGCCATCCGACCTCAGCGTCGGAAATGACCGCGGTGCATGGGCAAGAAGATCAAGGTAGGGCGGCGAAGCCGTCCGCAAAGCCCTTGAGGTCGACGGGAATGCCGATGCCCTCCTCAGGCGTCTGGAACACGATGAAGGTGGCCGACGTGCCGCTCTTCAGCGTGTCGAGCAGCGGTTTTTCAAGGATCACCTCGGCGTAGCAGCCGTCCTGGAAGCAGCGCACGAAATAGGCGCGGCCGATATCCTTGCCGTCGACATTGAGGCCAAGCCCGTTGGGCAGGAGCACGCCGAGCGGCGCCAGCACGCGCAGGATCTCGGCCTTGTTGTCGGCTGTGCGCAGCACCACGACCGAAAGCCCCATTTCAGGGCGGTCCTCGGCGACGACGTTCTGCATCATCACGCATTGCTCTGAGGTAGCACCTGCAGGCGTATCGCAGATGATCGACCACGCGCCATGCGTCGACTTCACCGTGCCGCTCGGCGGCTTGGCGTCGTTAGGCGAGGCGGGGGCGCCGACGGCTACGCCGACACCGAGCAAGGCGACGGCAAGGACGACCTTCGCCAGGGTTCTCGAAAGCCAGGAAGTCATAACGGCTCCATTGCGAATCACGGCACTTTAAGCCGCGCCGGGGCCAAGTAAAGGACGAGACCTCCGCCGGTCCGCCCCGATACCGGCAATTGCATGCTTTTCCAAAGCAAATTCGCCCGAATTGCGACCGTCGCGCATATAGCATGGCGGGCGCCGAACGCAGCCTTCGGCCTGCGCGCAAAAATGCCGCACGGTTTCCTCCGCTCCTTTCTTGCGGAGGGAAATAGAGTATGGTTTGAACCAGCCTCGGGACAGCCCGGGATTCCCAATTCCGGTGTCGTCCGTTATTGGTGCGACCAGATCGCGGGAAGTGGGAGACGAGAGGGCGATGAGGAAATTCCTGGCAAGCGCTGAATTCTTGGCAGGTACGGCAGCTTCGGCCGTGCTCTTCTCCAGTGCGGCGGCTCGTGCCGACCAGCCGCGGGAATGGGAGATGACCTTCCAGGCGCCCGCGACCGACATGATGCGGCAGATCGAGCGTTTCGGGAACTACACCATGTGGTTCATCGTCCCGATCACCATCCTCGTGCTGGTGCTTCTGCTGGTCTGCATCGTCAGGTTCCGCGCAAGCGCCAATCCGGTGCCGTCCAGGACCAGCCACAACACGCTGATCGAGGTGATCTGGACCGTCGGGCCGGTGATCGTGCTCCTGCTCATCGCCATTCCCTCCTTCCAACTGCTCACCGCGCAGTACACGCCGCCGGAGGAAGCCAAGCTCACCGTCAAGGCGACCGGTAACCAGTGGAACTGGGATTACGAGTACCAGGTCGACAAGACCTTCTCCTTCAATTCGGCGGTTCTCCAGGATGCCGACCGCGCCAAGGCCGGCAAGGAAGATCGCGCCCGCTATCCGCGTCTGCTGGCGGTCGACAACGAGCTGGTCGTGCCGGTCAACACCATGACCCGCGTGCTGATCACCGCCACCGACGTCATCCACTCCTTCGCCGTGCCGTCCTTCGGCATCAAGATGGATGCCGTCCCCGGCCGCACCAACGAGACCTGGTTCAAGGCGGAGAAGGAAGGCCTCTACTACGGCCAGTGCTCGCAGCTCTGCGGCAAGGACCATGCCTTCATGCCGATCGCCGTGCGCGTCGTGTCCGATGCGCAGTTCAAGACCTGGCTGGATACGGCCAAGACCGACGTGCCTGCCGCCAACAAGGCGTTGATGGCCGAGATCGATGGTACCAACAAGGTAGCGGCCGCCGGCAACTGATGCCGCGGGTTAGCAAGATTTAGGGAACGGAGCGGAACATGGCAGAGGCTGCAGCTCACGATCACGGCGACCACAGGCCGCATGGCTGGGTCCGGTGGGTCTACTCGACCAACCACAAGGACATCGGCACGCTCTACCTGATCTTTGCGATCATGGCCGGCATCGTCGGCGGCGCGCTCTCGGTCGCCATCCGCATGGAGCTGCAGGAGCCGGGCATCCAGATCTTCAGCGGCCTGGCCCAGATGGTTTACGGCATGCAGGGCGACGCCGCCATCGACGGCGGCAAGAGCATGTACAACGCCTTCGGCGCCGCGCACGGCCTGATCATGATCTTCTTCATGGTCATGCCGGCGCTCATCGGCGGCTTCGCCAACTGGATGGTGCCGATCATGATCGGCGCGCCGGACATGGCCTTCCCGCGCATGAACAACATCTCGTTCTGGCTGCTGCCGCCTGCCTTCATCCTGCTGCTCTCCTCGATGTTCGTGCCGAGCGCGCCGGGCGCCTTCGGCGTCGGCGGCGGCTGGACCATCTATCCGCCGCTCTCGACGTCCGGCCAGCCAGGCCCGGCGATGGACCTGGCGATCCTGTCGATCCACATCGCCGGCGCGTCGTCGATCCTCGGCGCCATCAACTTCATCACCACCATCTTCAACATGCGCGCTCCCGGCATGACGCTGCACAAGATGCCGCTGTTTGCCTGGGCGGTGCTGATCACCGCCTTCCTGCTGCTTCTGTCGCTGCCGGTCCTGGCGGGCGCCATCACCATGCTTCTCACCGACCGCAATTTCGGCACCGCTTTCTTCGTGCCGGACCAGGGCGGTGACCCGATCCTCTTCCAGCACCTGTTCTGGTTCTTCGGCCATCCCGAAGTGTACATCCTGATCCTGCCGGGCTTCGGCATCGTCAGCCATATCGTCTCGACCTTCTCGAAGAAGCCCGTCTTCGGCTATCTCGGCATGGCCTACGCCATGGTCGCGATCGGCGCCGTCGGCTTCATCGTCTGGGCGCACCATATGTACACGACTGGCCTGTCGCTCGACACGCAGCGTTACTTCGTCTTCGCCACCATGGTCATCGCGGTGCCGACCGGCGTGAAGATCTTCTCCTGGATCGCCACGATGTGGGGCGGTTCGATCTCCTTCAAGCCGCCGATGCTGTGGGCGCTGGGCTTCATCTTCCTGTTCACCATCGGTGGCGTCACCGGCGTTCAGCTGGCCAATGCCGGCCTCGACCGCTCGCTGCACGACACCTATTTCGTCATCGCCCACTTCCACTATGTGCTGTCGCTGGGCGCCGTGTTCGCGATCTTCGCCGGCTGGTACTACTGGTTCCCGAAGATGACCGGCTACATGTACTCGCCGGTGATCGCCAACACCCACTTCTGGGTCACCTTCGTCGGCGTGAACCTGATCTTCTTCCCGCAGCACTTCCTCGGCCTCGCCGGCATGCCGCGCCGTACCGTCGACTATCCGGACGCGTTCGCGGGCTGGAACATGGTGTCGTCCTACGGCTCCTACATCGCAGCCGTCGGCGTCGCGATCTTCCTCTACGGCGTGTTCGAGGCTTTCCAGAAGAAGCGCGTCGCCGGCGCCAATCCGTGGGGCGAGGGTGCCACCACGCTCGAATGGCAGCTGCCTTCGCCGCCGCCATTCCACCAATGGGAACAGCTGCCGAAGATCAGGTAGGCAGCGTCCCGACGCATACGAGGCCGCCGGCTTGCCCGGCGGTCTTGGCCAACGGAATGATGGACTTTAAGTACGCATGGCCCTTGCCGAAGACAGATTGATGGAGGAAGCGGGTTTTCGCATGTCGGAAGCGACCGCAGGCGATTTCTTCGCCCTTCTGAAGCCGCGTGTCATGTCGCTGGTCGTCTTCACGGCGTTTGTCGGCATGATCGCGGCGCCCGTCGCCATCAATCCGCTCATGGCGGTGATCGCCATCCTCGCAATCGCCATTGGCGCCGGTGCTTCCGGCGCGCTCAACATGTGGTACGACGCCGACATCGACGCCGTGATGACGAGAACCGCCGGCCGCCCGGTGCCGTCCGGTCGCGTCACCCCAGGCGAGGCGTTGAGCTTTGGCCTTGTGCTGTCGGTGCTGTCGGTGATGACGCTCGGCGTGCTGGTCAACTGGCTGGCGGCATCGCTTCTCGCCTTCACCATCTTCTTCTACGCCGTCATCTACACCATGTGGCTGAAGCGCTGGACGCCGCAGAACATTGTCATCGGCGGCGCCGCCGGCGCCATCCCGCCGGTAATCGGCTGGGCCGCCGTGACCGGCTCGGTCAGCCTCGAAAGCGTGATCCTGTTCCTGATCATCTTCCTGTGGACGCCGCCGCATTTCTGGGCGCTGGCTCTCTTCAAATCCGACGACTACGCCCGCGCCGGCATTCCGATGATGCCGAATGTCGCCGGCCATGCCTCGACCCGTAGGCAGATTTTTGCCTATGCGCTGATCCTGGCGCCGGTCGGGGTGCTGCCCTGGGCGCTCGGCTACACCACGGCCGGCTACGGCGTCGTCTCGGCGGCCCTCGGCGCGGGCTTCGTCTGGTATGCCTGGAAAGTGCTTGCCATGGCCGACGACGATCGCGCGATGAAGCCGGCCAAGGCCCTGTTCGGCTACTCGCTGCTCTATCTCTTCGCTATCTTTGCCGCCTATCTCGTCGATTGCGTGGTCGGGCGCGCCCTCATGATGGGGGGAGCATGATCGTGGCTGACAAGAAACTCGAACTGGTCACGCTGACCGAACGCCAGCAGAAGGCCCGCCGCAACCGCTCCATCGCCATCGGTCTTGCGTTGGCAGCGCTGGTCGTCGTCTTCTATGCCGCCACCATCGTGCGCTTCGGTCACAGCGGAGCCAGCATCACCGGCTCTGGCCTGCTGGGAGGCGGCTGATGGGCGGCGAGGCCAGCAGCAAGCCCCGCAAGGTGAACAACGGCATCGTCGCCGCCGTCTGCCTCGCCTTCTTCACCGGCATGGTCGGCATGGCCTATGCGGCGGTGCCGCTCTACAAGATGTTCTGCCAGGTCACCGGCTATGGCGGGACCACGCAGCGCGCCGAGAAGCAATATGCCGGCCGCGTGCTCGACCGTGATATCACCATCCGCTTCGATGCCAACACCAACGGCATTCCATGGCAGTTCGAGCCTGTCGCCCGCTCGGTGACGATCAAGATCGGCGCGACGGCGCAGGCGCATTACAGCGCCACCAACAAGTTCGACCGCACCATTACCGGCCGCGCCTCGTTCAACGTGCAGCCGGAAATGGCCGGTGCCTATTTCAACAAGGTGGAGTGCTTCTGCTTCACCGACACGACGCTGAAACCCGGCGAGACGCTGGACATGCCGGTCGTGTTCTATGTCGATCCAGACATCGTCAACGTGCCGGAACTCAAGGACTTGAAGACCATCACCCTGTCCTACACGATGTTCCCGGTCGAAAACAAACAGCCGGTCGCCTCCTCGGCGCCGGCCGCTGGCAGCAGCAACAAAGTTCCAGATTCCGACGCAAGCCTCGGGGGTTGATATGGCAGACGCGCACGCAAAACCACAACACGACTACCATCTCGTCAACCCCAGCCCCTGGCCTTTCCTGGGTTCCGTCGGCGCGCTGGTCACCGCCATCGGCGGTGTTTGCCTGATGCAGTATCTGAAGGGCGGCAACTTCCCGGTCTTCGGCCACAACATCGCCAATCCGTGGCTATTCTTCATCGGCATGATCATCGTGCTCTACACGATGTTCGCCTGGTGGTCGGATACCATCAAGGAAGCGCATGAGGGCCACCACACGCGCGTCGTTTCGCTGCACCTGCGCTATGGCATGATCATGTTCATCGCCTCGGAGGTGATGTTCTTCGTCGCCTGGTTCTGGGCCTTCTTCGACGCAAGTCTCTTCCCCGGCGAGGCAAACCAGTATGCCCGCACCGCCTTCACCGGCGGTGTGTGGCCGCCGAAGGGGCTTGAAGTCCTCGATCCCTTCCACTTGCCGCTCTACAACACCATCATCCTGCTTCTGTCGGGCACGACGGTGACCTGGGCGCACCACGCGCTTCTGCATGGCGACCGCAAGGGCCTGATCAACGGCCTGGTGCTGACCGTCGGCCTCGGCATGCTGTTCACCATGGTGCAGGCCTACGAGTATATGCACGCTCCGTTCGGCTTCAGGGATTCGATCTACGGCGCCACCTTCTTCATGGCCACCGGCTTCCACGGCTTCCACGTCATCATCGGCACCATCTTCCTGCTGGTCTGCCTGATCCGCGCGTGGCGCGGCGACTTCACCCCGAAGCAGCATTTCGGCTTCGAGGCGGCCGCCTGGTATTGGCACTTCGTCGACGTGGTCTGGCTGTTCCTGTTCAGCGCCATCTATGTCTGGGCCTCGAACGGCGCACTGATCGAAGGCCATTAAACCGACGGGTTTCGAAATCCCAAAGGGCGGCTGCGGCGACGTGGCCGCCTTATTCTTTGGGGCAAAAAGGTCTACGGTGAGAACATGAGTGAAGACAAGGCGATCTGGCCACTGATCGATCCGATTTCTGCCGGCCTGCATGGCCGCTGTCCGCGCTGCGGTGAAGGCACGCTGTTCTCGGGTTTCCTCACCGTCGGCAAGCGCTGCTATAATTGCGGGCTCGACTATTCCTTCGCCGATGCGGGCGATGGGCCGGCCGTGTTCGTCATCCTGATCATCGGCTTTGTCGTCGTCGGCCTCGCATTGTGGATGGAGGTGACGTTCAGTCCGCCGCTCTGGCTGCACTTCATTTTGTGGATACCGCTGGCGCTGGTGCTCTGCCTGACGGCGCTGCGCCTCATCAAGGGCGTGCTGATCACCTTGCAATATTCCAAGAAGGCCGCTGAAGGCAGGCTGGAATCCCAAGAATGAATGAGACTACAGGCTCGGTTGCCGACCGTTCGCGGCCGCGCTTAGCGTTGCTCATCGGTCTCGGCCTCATCCTGTTCGCCGTCCTGATCGGGCTCGGCACCTGGCAGGTCCAGCGCTTGCACTGGAAGGAGGACCTGCTCGCGACCATCGATAAGCGCACGCATTCCGCGCCGTTGCCGCTGACCGACGTCGAGAAGCAATTCGCCGCTTCCCACGATGTCGACTACACGCCCGTGACGGTGACAGGCACTTTCCTGCACCAGGGCGAGCGGCACTTCTTTTCCACCTGGCAAGGCGACAGCGGCTTCAACGTCTACACGCCCCTGCAGCTCGAGGACGGCCGCTTCGTGCTCGTCAACCGCGGCTTCGTTCCCTATGACCTCAAGGATCCCTCCAAGCGCCGGCAGGGCGAAGTCGCCGGCAAGGTGACGGTGACCGGACTCGCCCGCAATCCGCTGCCTGCAAAGCCGTCGATGATGCTTCCCGACAATGACGTCGCCAAGAACATCTTCTATTGGAAGGACCGCGACGTCATGGCGGCGACCGCCGGTCTGCCTGCCGGGTTCGTGCTGGTGCCGTTCTTCGTCGATGCCGACAAGATGCCGAATCCTGGCGGCCTGCCGGTCGGTGGCGTCACCATCATCGACCTGCCGAACAACCATTTGCAATATGCCGTCACGTGGTACGGGCTGGCCGCCGCCCTTGCAGCCGTGCTGATCCTGAGGTTGCGCCGCCCGGCGAAGGAGCAGTGAGCGTGCTCGCTCTTGACAGGGCAGGGGTGCGCACCTCATTTCGCCTAATCAAACAGATAGAGCATGATGTCGTCCGAAAACCGCTTCACACTTTTCGGCATCATGTTCTTGGTTCCGACTGAATCGGCCTTGCATTCATGACCCAGAAAAAGCCACCGCTGACGATCAGGCTCTGCCAGCCGCGCGGCTTCTGCGCCGGTGTCGACCGCGCCATCCAGATCGTCGTGCTGGCGCTGAAGAAATACGGTGCGCCGGTCTATGTCCGCCACGAGATCGTCCACAACCGCTACGTCGTCGAAGGGCTGCAGAGCCTGGGCGCCGTCTTCATCGAGGAATTGTCCGAGATTCCGCCGGAGCATCGTCAGTCGCCCGTCGTCTTTTCCGCGCATGGAGTGCCGAAATCGGTGCCGGCGGACGCCCAGGCGCGCAATCTCTTCTATCTCGACGCCACGTGCCCGCTCGTCTCCAAGGTGCACAAGCAGGCGATGCGCCACCAGCGCCTCGGTCGCCACGTTCTCCTGATCGGCCATGCCGGCCACCCGGAGGTGATCGGCACGATGGGCCAATTGCCGGAAGGCGCGGTGACGTTGATCGAGACGGAGGCTGACGCCGCGCGTTTCGTGCCTGTCGACGCTTCGGCGCTGGGCTTCGTCACCCAGACGACCTTGTCGGTCGAGGACACGGCGGGCATCATTCGCGCGCTCCAGGAGCGGTTTCCGGAACTGCATGCGGCCGCGGCCGAATCGATCTGCTACGCCACCACAAACCGCCAGGAAGCGGTGAAGGAGACAGCGGCCGGCGCCGATCTTTTCCTTATCGTCGGCGCTCCCAATTCGTCCAATTCGCGTCGCCTTGTCGAAGTGGCGGAGCGCGCCGGCGCGACAATGTCGCTTCTCGTGCAGCGCGCCGCTGAAATTCCGTGGGATGAGATCGCCGGGATCAGGACGCTCGGCCTGTCGGCTGGCGCCTCGGCGCCGGAAATCATCGTCGACGAGATCATTGACGCGTTCCGGCAACGCTTCGACGTCACCATCGATCTGGCCGTCACGGCTACGGAAACGGAGGATTTTCCGGTGATGCGGGTTTTGCGCGATGTCGAACTGACGGCGGCCGACATGGCCTTCGTCAATGGAGCGGCGTGAAACCGGATGGCCGTCTACACCGACGTCAGCGAAGGCGAGCTGACCGCATTCCTCAAGGCCTATCCGGTGGGTGAGCTGCTCTCCTACAAGGGCATCGCCGAAGGCACCGAGAATTCCAATTTCCTGGTCCACGCCTCGACCGGCTCCTATATCCTGACGCTCTACGAGAAGCGGGTCGACAAGGCCGACCTGCCGTTCTTTCTCGGCCTGATGGGCCATCTTGCCAGGAAAGGCATTTCCTGCCCGCTGCCGGTCACCGCGCATGACGGCACCGTCATCGGCACGCTGGCCGGCCGGCCCGCCGTCATCATCACCTTCCTCGAAGGCCTGTCGCTCAGGCGGCCGACGGCGGCGCATTGCGGCGAAGTCGGCAAGGCGCTCGCCGGCCTGCATCTTGCCGGCCAGGATTTTCAGATGCGAAGGCCGAACGCGCTGGCGATCGAGGGCTGGCGCAAGCTCTGGGCTGCCTCGCGCGAGCGCGCCGACGAGGTCGAGCCCGGCTTGGCGGCCGAGGTCGATGCCGATTTCGCCGATTTCGAGCGCAATTGGCCCACCGGCCTCCCTAAGGGCATCATCCATGCCGATCTATTCCCGGACAACGTCTTCTTCCTCGGCGAGAAGCTTTCGGGACTGATCGACTTCTATTTCGCCTGCGACGACCTCTACGCCTATGATGTCGCCACCTGCCTCAACGCCTGGTGCTTCGAGAAGGATTTTTCCTTCAACCTGACCAAGGGGACGGCGCTGCTGGCCGGCTACCAGTCGGTGCGGCCGCTTCAGGGCGACGAGAAGGCGGCGCTGCCGATGCTGGCGCGCGGCTCGGCGCTGCGCTTCATGCTAACCCGCCTCTATGACTGGCTGACTATTCCGGATGGCGGGCTGGTGATGAAGCGCGATCCGACCGAATATATCCGGCGCATGCGCTTCCACCGCGCCATCAAGTCGCCATCCGAATACGGGCTGACATGAACAAGCAGATCGAGATCTTCACCGACGGCGCCTGCTCGGGCAATCCCGGGCCGGGCGGCTGGGGCGCAGTGCTTCGCTACAACGGCGTCACCAAGGAGCTGTCCGGCGGCGAGGCCGAGACCACCAACAACCGCATGGAGCTGCTGGCCGCCATCACCGCGCTCAACGCGCTGAAGGAGCCTTGCGCGGTCGACCTCTACACCGACAGCAAATACGTCATGGACGGCATCTCCAAATGGATCCACGGCTGGAAGAAGAACGGCTGGAAGACCGGCGACAGGAAGCCGGTCAAGAATGGCGAGCTCTGGCAGGCGCTCGATGAGGCCAACCGGCGTCACAAGGTCGTCTGGCACTGGGTTAAGGGCCATGCCGGCCACCCGGAGAACGAGCGCGCTGACGAACTGGCCCGGCAGGGCATGGCACCGTTCAAGAAGGGCCCGGTGAAGCCTGTTTTGGCGGCGCAGCCCGCAGCGCAGCCGAAGCGGCCGGCGGCTGCGAAGGCGCGACGCTCGACCCAGAGCTACTGATCGGCCATCGAGTCCGCATCTGATCGGAGAAAGTTTGCCTTGCCGATCGCCTATTACATTACCCATCCGCAGGTTCGGATCGACGCCAACATTCCGGTGCCGGAATGGGGGCTGTCTGACATCGGCCGGGCAAGGGCGGTTGCGATGCTCGATCAGCCCTGGATCGGCTCGATTGGGCGCATCGTGTCGTCCGCTGAACGCAAGGCGGTCGAAACTGCGGAAATCCTGGCGAAGCACCTCCATCTTGAGGTCGAGGTGCGGGAGCGGATGCACGAGAACGACCGGTCGGCGACGGGCTTCCTGCCGCCGCCGGAGTTCGAAGCGGTTGCCGACGAGTTCTTCGCCAGGCCGCATGACAGCATCCGCGGATGGGAAAGGGCGATAGACGCGCAGCAGCGCATCATGGGCGAAGTCGACGCCGTGCTTGGTACCGGCCTCACCGGCAACGTGGCTTTCATTGGCCACGGAGGCGTGGGAACACTTCTGCTGCTTTCGCTCGATGGCCGCGAGATCAGCCGTATCGCGGATCAGCCGGCGGGCGGCGGCAATTACTTCGCCTATGACATTGAGGCTCGCCGCATCCTGCACGGCTGGCGCCCCATCGACGAACTGGCGCCGCATAGCGGCATTTGATCGTCAGCGGATCAGCAGCGCCGTCGAGAACATGCCGAGCGCGAACACCGTGTGCGCCAGGAGGTTGAGCGCGCGCACCTTCATCGGATTGGGAAGCTTGGACGCCGCCCAGCCGGCGCCCATGCCCGGCGCAAGCAGGAACCAGCCGGCCCCAACCGTGACGATGCCGAGGATGAAGGCCGGCAGGAATGTCGGCGCCGCCAGCCAGCCCGCGCCGGCGAGCACGACAAGGATCACGCCGTAGAGAATGCCAACGAGGTAGTGGAATGCCCAGCCGAGCGCCTTTTCATGCGCATAAGGTGCCGCCTTGCCGATATCGTCGTGAAAAACCCTCTTCGGCAGATGCCGCACCCAGCGTCCGACCATGCCCCAGTTGGGCAATGGCAGGCCGAACGCCTTGTTGAGGACGATCGCCCAGACATCCATGAATACTGTGGCGCCGACGCCGATCGCCACTGCGCGCCAGACGGTGTCAAACATCAGAGCATGATCCCGAACCGAAGGTCAGCGAACGCAAAAAGTGGAACTGGTTTTCGGACAAGATCATGGGTCAACGAAACCTGACCTGATCTAGAGCTGCTCGAGGATTTTTGCCGCGCCGCTCTCGTCGACGCCCGGCTTGGTCTCGACATTGAGCGCCACGACCTTGCCGTCGTCGACGATCATTGAGAAGCGCTTCGAGCGCAGGCCCATGCCGGCCCCGGACAGATCGTTGTCTAGTCCCACCGATTTGGCGAAATCGCCGCTGCCGTCGGCGAGATAGAGGATCTTGCCTTCGCCGCCGGTGAACCGCGCCCAGGCGCCCATGACATGCACGTCGTTGACCGAGACGACGGCGATCGTGTCGACGCCGCGGGCCAGGATGGCGTCATGATTCTCCAGATAGCCAGGCAGGTGGTTGTTGCTGCAGGTCGGCGTGAAGGCGCCGGGAACGCCGAACAGCACGACTTTCTTGCCGGCGAAGATCTCATCGCCGGTGATCGACTTTGCGCCGTCCGCGGTCATGGTCTTGAAGGTCGCTTCGGGCAGTTTTTCGCCAACCGCAATGGTCATGGGGTGCCTCGCTTGGGGGATGGGAAGGATCGATGCCTTCGATATCGGACTGCGCGGGCTCCGGCAACTCTTCAGAGCAATTCCAGGAAAAGTGTGCAGCGGTTTTCCGTCCGGAATTGCGGCTCAGAAAGACCCTGGATCAAGGGAAAGGCAGCAGCCCGTCCACCGAACCCTCGGCGCTGGTCAGCGTGTAATACAGCCCGCCATCGGTCGGCGCCGCCGACGGCCGGTCGAGGATCGGCACGGTGAAGACGAGCTTGCCATCCTTCTGACTGCGCACCGGCGCGCCGAACATGTAGTCGCGCTCGCCGGCGATGAAGAGATCGACGGATTGCGGATCGCCGGGCGACTGCGCCTGGACGACAAGGGTCTCATGGTCGCTGGACAGCACGCTGATGCCGAAATCGGACCGGGCCGGGGAGGGCAGCGTCGCAAGTGCGGTTTTCACCAGGGCCGCGTCGGTCGCGTTATCGGGGTCGGACCCGGGATCGACGCTGAGCCGGGTCTGCACTGGAATGCAGATCGTCTCGCAGATGCCGAGGAAGATATTGGCATCGATGGTCGCCGGCTGGTCGGGCGAAGACAGCGTGAACGTCACCGGCAGCGACACCGGACGATCGTAGCCGGCCCATTTGCCGTAGCCGTCGTCATGCCGCTGCGGCGGCGGGAACGACAATTGCGCGTCGGCGACATTGGTGCTGCCCGATATGTCGAGTTGCGGCGGCACGCCGGCGTCGCCTGGATCGCGCCAATAGGTTTTCCAGCCGGGCTTCAACGCGATGTCGAGCACGCCGTGGATCTTGCCGGCCTGGTCGGGCTTGCCGGTGGTCACCAGCCGAACCTTGCCGCCTTCACTGTTGTACCAGTTCGAGGAGGAGGCCTCGGCCGATGGGCTTGTAGCCCACCCGAAAACGACGCCGAGAACCAGTAATTTCATGTATCGCATGCGGTGATTTGACCGTCCGTTCTTGGCCGCGCAATGACTTCGTCGCTCTCCCGGTATCATATTTGCGTGACATCGGGGACTGGCACCATCTTTTCGGCGCTGCCGAAACGCGTTACGCTGAGGCCATGGACTTGCTGCGCCACAAGAAGTCGGCCGCCGGACGCGGTTTCCTCGACGATCAGTTCCTGATTGCCATGCCCGGCATGAAGGACGACCGTTTCGCGCGCTCCGTCATCTACATCTGCGCCCATAGCGACGAGGGCGCGATGGGACTGATCATCAATCAGACGCAGCAGATGCTGTTTCCGGACCTGCTTGTGCAACTCGGCATCATGAACGAGCAGGAAGCGATCCGCCTGCCGGCGCATACGCGCGATTTCGTCGTGCGCAACGGCGGGCCCGTCGACCGCAGCCGCGGCTTCGTGCTGCATTCGGGCGACTATCGCGTGGAATCCTCGCTCAACGTCTCCGATGATATCTGCCTGACGGCAACCGTCGATATTCTGCGCGCCATCTCGACCGGCCGCGGCCCGCGCCATGCCCTCATGGCGCTCGGCTATTCCGGCTGGGGCGCCGGCCAGCTCGAAACGGAGATCTCCGAGAATGGCTGGCTCACCTGTCCGGCGACGCCGGAGCTTCTCTTCGACACCGATATCGAGCGCAAATACGACCGTATCCTTGCCTCGATCGGCATCGACCTCGCCCATCTGAGCGCCGCCGCCGGGCACGCTTAGCCTACCCGAGCAGACGCAGAGGCCGTTTCGAAACTCGCTCATGCCAGCCATATGGTGGTGATTTCGAGAACCGGAGCGGAGCGTGCTTAACGCACGTGAGCACCGGAAGCGCAGAAAGCGCATCCAGATGGCCGCAGGAGCAGAGTTTCCAAACGGCCTCTAAGCCTGGGTCAGCGGATACTGCTCCCTCAGCGTCTTCAGCACCTGGTCGCCGGGCATCGGCGCGCCGAACATGAAGCTCTGCACATATTCGCAGCCCATCTGGCGCAGCTCCAGCGCGTCGCTTTCATCCGAAATGCCTTCCGCCACGACCGAAAGCCCCAGCTCATGCGCCATGTTGACCATCGATTTGAGCAGCACGGCACGCTTCGGCGTGGCGTCGTCGACGAAGCTCTTGTCGATCTTGATGGTGTCGAAGGGGAAGCGCGTCAGGTAGGAGAGCGAGGAATAGCCGGTGCCGAAATCGTCGAGCGACAATCCGATGCCGAGCTGCTTCAGCTTGGTCAGCACATGCGCGGTCTGCTCGGGATTGTCCATCACCAGGGACTCGGTGAGCTCCAGCCGGAAGCAGCGCGGTTTCAGATTGGCGCGCGCTATGACCGAGCGGACGTCGCTGACCAGGTCGCGGCGGATGAGCTGGCGGCTGGACAGGTTGACCGACACCGACAGCGGCGCGTCGCCGATCTGCTTCTGCCAGGTCGCGAGGTCCTCGGCCGCCTGCTGCATGGCGAACAGGCCGAGCTGCACGATCAGCCCGCAATTCTCGGCGACCGGAATGAAGTCCCCCGGCGGGATCATGCCGCGGCGCGGATGGTCCCAGCGCAGCAGCGCCTCGAAGCCGGCGACGCTGCCATCCTCCAGCCGCACGATCGGCTGGTAGGCAAGCGTGAACTCGCGCCGCTCGATAGCGCGGCGAAGGTCGGATTCGAACTGCAGCCGGTCGGTGCCGACGGTGCGGAAGGCGGGACGGAAGGGCTCGATCCTGTCGCCGCCGAAACGCTTGGCCTGGTGCATGGCAAGCTCGGCGTCCTTGACCATGTCCTCGGCCGAAGTCTGCGCCGTCGTCCAGGTGATCAGGCCGATCGATGCGGTGAGCACGATTTCTCGCTTGGCGAAGGTGATCGGATTGTTGATCGCGTGCTTGATGGCGTCCGCCATGGCAGCGATGCGGGCCGGGTCCTGTTCCGAAAGCAGCATCAGCGCGAACTGGTCGCCGGCAAAGCGCGACAGCGAATCCTTCGGCTTGAGCAGCCGGTGCAGCCGGCGCGCGACAGTGAGCAGAATGGTGTCGCCGGCGGAGATGCCAAGGCCGTCATTGACCTGCTTGAAGCGATCGATGTCGATGATGAAGACCGTCGGGCGCACCTTCTCCTCGGTGCGGGCGATCGAGATGATCGCTTCCAGCCGGTTCATGAACAATTCGCGGTTCGGCAGGCCGGTCAAATTGTCATGCACGGCGTCGTGCAGCAGCCTTTCCTCGGATTTCTTCTGCTCGGTGACGTCGATCATGGTGCCGACGCAGCGGATCACCTCGCCGTCGGAGCCGATCACCGGGCGGGCGCGCAGCGAGAACCAGTGGTAATGGCCGTCGGCGCCGCGCAGGCGGAAGTTCTGCGCTACCTTGCCGCGCCTATGCTCCAGCACCACGTCGAGCGTGGTGCGGAACGTGTCGCGGTCGTCGGCATGCAGCACCGGCAGCCAGTTGCGGGCCGCACCCCCAAGGCTGTTGGGCGCAAGGCCGAGCTGCAGGCTGATGTCGGGCTTAGTCACCACGCGGTCGCGCAGCACGTCCCAATCCCAGACGATGTCGCCCGAGCCGGCGACGGCGAGCGCCTGCCGCTCCAGGTCGGAGAACAGGCCCTGATGCAGCGCGCCGCCGGCAAAGGCGTGCTGCATGACCGTGAAGCCGATCAAGAGGATGATCAGGATCAGCCCGCCGCCCAGCGCCGGCTGGGCGATGTCGTTGTCCAGCATGCCGGTGATCGCCATCCACGACCCGCATAGCCATAGCAGCACCATCACCCAGCTCGGCACCAGCATGATCGCGCGGTCATAGCCGCGGATGCCGAGGAAGATGATCAGGCCGAGACCCGTGAGCGCGGTGGCGGCGAACGAGATGCGGGCAACGCCGGCGGCGACCGCCGGATCGACGATGGCGACCCCCGCGATCAACAGCAGCCCGAGGATCCAAACCAGCGCGCCGTAGCTGAAATGACCATGCCACCGGTTGAGGTTGAGATAGGCGAACAGGAACACCACGAAGGTTCCGGCCAAGGCCACCTCCGTGCCGGCCCGCCAGATCTGCTCGTTGCCGGGCGATATCTCGATGATCTTGTTGAGGAAGCCGAAGTCGACGCAGATATAGGCCAGTACCGCCCAGGCGAGCGCCGCGGTCGCCGGGAACATCGAGGTTCCCTTGACCACGAACAGGATCGTCAGGAACAGCGCAAGAAGCCCCGAAATGCCGATGACGATGCCGCGAAACAGCGTGTAGGAGTTGACCGAGTCCTTGTAGGAATCCGGCTCCCAGAGATAGACCTGCGGCAGTTTCGGCGAGGCGAGCTCGGCGATGAAGGTCACCACCGTTCCGGGGTTCAGCGTCACCCGGAACACGTCGGCGTCGGGGCTTGTCTGGCGGTCGAGCGCGAAGCCCTCGCTGGGCGTGATGGCGGCGATGCGCGTGGAGCCGAGATCCGGCCAGAAGATGCCGGAATTCACCAGCCGGAAATGCGGCGCGACGATCAGCCGGTCGAGCTGCTGGTCGGTGGTGTTGGCGAGCGCGAAGACGGCCCAGTCGCCGCTCGAGCGAGCATCATTGGCTTCCACTTCGATGCGCCGCACGATGCCGTCGGGGCCGGGCGCCGTCGAGACCTGGAAATTTTCACCCTGGTTCCGGTAGATTTCCACGGCGCGCGATAGGTCCAGCGCCTTGTCGTCGCGCGCGATCTTGATCGGCTCGACGGCAAAAGCCGGCATGGCCGAAAAAAGCGTGACGACGACCGTCATGATGAGGGCGAATAGCGACGCTAATCGCGGAAAATTCGTCACAATCAGCCCTTCGTTCCATCGCCCGGCGGATCGTCCGCGATCCGGGCGTAGAGGTAGTGATCCTGCCAGATGCCGTTGATCCTGAGATAGGATCGCAGAAGTCCTTCGCGCCGGAATCCGGCTTTTTCAAGCACACGGATCGACCGGGCATTTTCGGGAATACAGGCAGCTTCGATCCGGTGCAACCGCAGCGTATCGAAGGCGAAGCGCGACACCAGCTTGACCGCCTCGGTCATCATGCCGCGGCCGCCGAAGCGTTCACCGATCCAGTAGCCGATATGGCCGCTCTGCGCGACGCCGTGGCGGATGTTGCCGAGCGTGATGCCGCCGGCGAGCTTGCCGCTCGATTTTTCGAAGATGAAGAAGGCGATAGCCGTGCCCTGGGCATAATCCTCGCGATAGCGGCTGATGCGCAGGCGCCAGGCATTGCGGTCGAGCTCGTCCGGCTGCCAGCGCGGCTCCCAGGGTTCGAGGAAGGCGCGGCTTTCGCCGCGCACCGCCGACCATTCGCGATAGTCGTTGGTCAAGGGCACGCGCAGCGTGACCTTGTCGCCCTTCAGTGCCGGCAGGTCGCGGCGAAAGAAAGGGAGCGCGAACACGGTTTTGGTCGAAGATCAGACGGCGAGCCGGCGGGCCGTCGTCTGCGGGCCCGCAAGCGATTCGAGGATCGCCTCATAGGGCGCAAGCGTGCCCACGGGACCGACCGCGGTAAGCGTCGGCTTGGTCGAGAACAGCCGCGAGGAGAGATCGGTCAGCCGCTCGACGGTCAGCGCCGAAAGCCGCTCCATCAATTCCTCTTTGGCAATCGGCCGCCCGAACAACAGCAGTTGCCGGGCAATCTGCGAGGCGCGGCTCGCTGGGCTTTCGGCCGACATGATCAGGCCGGCGCGATATTGCGCCCGCGCCCGGTCGAGCTCGTCCTGCTGGATGCTCTCGCCGGCCTTCTGCAATTCGCCGATGATCACCGGCACCAGCTTGGCGATGTCGCTCTGCCCGGTGGCGGCATGCACGCCGAAGATGCCGGTGTCGGAAAAACCCCAGTGGAAGGCATAGACCGAGTAGCAGAGGCCACGCTTCTCGCGCACCTCCTGGAACAGCCGCGACGACATGCCGCCGCCCAGGATCATCGACAGCACCTGCGAGGCGTAGAAATCGCGCACATGGTAGGCGCGGCCCTCGAAGCCGAGCACGATCTGCGCATCCATCAGGTCGCGGTCCTCGCGGAAGTCGCCGCCGACATATTGCGCATATTGCGGGATATTGCCCGCCGCCTTGGCGCGGAAGCCGCCAAGCCGCTTCTCGACCTCGTGCACGAAATTGTCGTGCTTGACGTCGCCGGCGGCCACGACGACCATCCGCTCGGCGTCATATTGGCGCTCGATGAAGCTGTGCAACTGTTTGGAGGTGAAGGATTTGACCGTCTCCGGCGTGCCGAGGATCGAGCGGCCGATGGTCTGATGACGGAAAGCCGTTTCGGTGAAGCGGTCGAAGACGATGTCGTCGGGCGTGTCGTGCGCGGCGCCGATCTCCTGCAGGATCACATGCTGCTCGCGCTCCAGCTCGTCGGGATCGAATTCGGATTCCTGCAGGATGTCGGCCAGTATATCGACCGCCAGCGGCACGTCGTCGGAAAGCACCCTGGCGTAGTAGGAGGTCGTCTCGACGCTGGTGGCGGCGTTGATCTCGCCGCCGACATTCTCGATTTCCGAGGCGATCTCGAAGGCGCTGCGGCGCTTCGTGCCCTTGAACGCCATGTGCTCGAGCAGATGGGCCATGCCATGCTCTTCGTCGCGCTCGTTGCGGGCGCCTGACTTGACCCAGACACCAAGGGCAACCGATTCGATGCTTGGAAGGGTTTCGGTGGCGACTGTCAGGCCGTTCGACAGACGGCTTACCTCAACACCCATATGGCAAGTACTCCCTAACGCGCCGCCCGCGAGTGGCGGTCCACGTAATCTTCCACCATTTTCAAGTCGGATGGAAGTATCGTGTATTTTTCGTCGGCTGTCATCAAGCCGCCTAGCCATGCGGGCAGGGCAGGGGTGATGCCGCTTGCGGCCTCGACCGCCGCCGGGAATTTCGCCGGATGCGCGGTGCCGAGCACCACCATGGGCACCGCGCCGGAGTCCTGGGTGGCGGCGACACGGACGGCTGCGGCCGTATGCGGATCGAGCAGGTAGTTGCTCGCCTCGAGCGTCGCGCGGATGGTGGCGGCGACCTCGTCGACGCTAGCGCGGCCGGCGTCGAATTCGGCGCGGATGCGCTTGAGCTCGCCCTCCTCGATGGTGAAGGCGCCCGACTGCTTCAGGCCGTTCATATAGCGCCGCACCGTCTCGGCATTGCGGCCTGCGGCCTCGAACAGCAGCCGCTCGAAATTAGACGACACCTGGATGTCCATCGACGGCGAGGTCGTGGCGAACACGCCCTTGGTGCGGTATTCGCCGCTCGCCAGCGTCCGCGCCAGGATGTCGTTGTCGTTGGTGGCGATAATCAGCCGCTCGATCGGCAGGCCCATGCGCTTGGCGGCGTAGCCTGCGAAAATATCGCCGAAATTGCCCGTCGGCACGGTGAAGGAGACCGGCCTGTCGGGCGCGCCGAGCGACAGGGCCGACGAGAAGTAATAGACGATCTGGGCCATGATGCGGGCCCAGTTGATCGAATTCACACCCGACAGCGACACCCTGTCGCGAAAGGCGTGGTCGTTGAACATGTCCTTCACCAGGCCCTGGCAGTCGTCGAAATTGCCTTCGACCGCCAACGCATGGACGTTTGCCGCGCTCGACGTCGTCATCTGGCGCTGCTGCACCGGCGATACCTTGCCGTGCGGGAACAGGATGAAGATGTCGGTGCGGTCGCGGCCGGCGAACGCATCGATCGCGGCACCCCCGGTGTCGCCCGAGGTCGCGCCGACGATGGTGGCGCGTTTGCCCCGTTCCGAAAGCACATGATCCATCAGTCGCGCCAGCAACTGCATCGCCACGTCCTTGAAGGCCAGCGTCGGGCCGTGGAACAGCTCGAGGATGAAGGTGTTTTTCCCGGTCTGCACCAGCGGGCAGACGGCCTCATGCCGGAAAGTCGCATAGGCCTCGCGCACCAGCCGCTCGAAGACGGGCGCCGCGATCTCGCCGCCGAGGAACGGCGTCAGCACGCGAATGGCAAGGTCCGGATAGGCAAGGCCGCGCATAGCGCGGATGTCGGCGGCCGAAAACTGTGGCCACTCGCGCGGCACGTAGAGCCCGCCGTCGCGCGCCAGGCCGGCCAGCACAGCGTCGGAAAATCCAAGCGCGGGCGCATCCCCGCGGGTACTCACATATTGCATCGTCAAGGCCTGTTGCTGCCGGTCGCGTCATCCACGGCAATTGGTTAATTTTCCGAGCCCGCTCAGTCGCATTTTTGCCGCGCGGTTGCTATACGTCACCGGCTTTGTGAGAGGGAAGTGCAGTTTCATGGCGTTTTATTCGGTCAACCGTCGTTTTGTCGCGGGTCTGGCGCTCACCGGCTTTATGCTTGCCGCCGCCGGCTGCCAATCGAGCGACAATGGTATTCTTAACTTTGGTCTAACCAAGAAGGATCCCGTCGCGCCGCCGCCGCCGCAGGATCCCAAGATCCTCGCCAGCCAGCTGCGAGCCTATTGTCCGAAGGTGACGCTGCGCGACGGCACTGCCTATTTCAACACCTATGCCAAAGGCACGACGGCGAAGCCCAAGAAAAAGAAGGTTGACGCCGCGGCCGACGCCGCGGCCGACGCCGAGGCCGAGGCAGCCGCCGCGGCCGCACAGACCGGACCCAACGGCCAGCCGATCGATCCCGCCCACGATCCGTCGAAGATCATCTACCAGGCGTCGATCACCGACGTGACGCGCGATTGCACCCATGCCAACGGCCAGATGTCGATGAAGATAGCCGTCGCCGGCAAGATCGTGCCGGGGCCGATGTTCGCGCCCGGCACCGTCACCATGCCGATCCGCATCGCGGTTCAGCATGGCGACGAGGTGCTTTATTCGCAGCTGCATCCGTACCAGGTGCAGGTTACCGACCCATCGGCCGCTACCCAATTCGTCTTCGTCGACAGCAATGTCGTGGTGCCGGAGCCGACCGCGCGCGACTACCAGGCCTATGCCGGCTATGACGAGAACACGCCGGTCGCCTCGGCGGACAAGCCGAAAGGCAAGAGGAAAAAGCGCGCTCCGGCGACCAACTGAGCAAGGGCAGGAAACAACGACGGCGTCTCGCTGGCCAAACGAAACAGACGTGTTCGTCGTCTATTCAGGTAATCCGGCTGCCCGTAATGCGCTGCCAAGAGCCTGCGCGAGCGCGGGCGCGCAATTCACGCCTGCAAACTGGCGGCTGTAGTGAAAGCCAGGCTGAAGCTCGATCACGCGGGCGGCGGCCGCCCTCGCTTCGTCCAATCGGCCAAGCTTGGCCAGCGCGGCGGCCAATTGCACATAGGTGATGCTGTGCGCCGGATTGGCTTGGACGGACTTATAGGCAGCACGGCAAGCCTCTTCGTAACGGCCGCGCAGCAAATGGCTCATCGCCTGCGCGTCAAATGCGGCCCAGGCCCATGAATCGAACGGGCTCAGCCGCATGCCCTGCTCGCTCCACTCTATTGCGCGCTCTGCTTCACCGCTCCATCCGAGCATGACGCTGCCGAGGATGTAGGTCAGCGCCGAGGACGGGCTGATGGCAAGCGCAGCTTCCAATGCCGCGAATGCGCCGGCGCGATCATGCGCATCCATTCCGATGGAAAAGCCCGCCCATGTGAGGGCGAGCGCATCATCCTGCCCGTGGACGATGGCCGAACGCGCGTGGCGGATCGAAGACGCACGGTTGATCTCCTGCAGGCCGGCGCGAAGGAACAGGCAATGATGGCACATCGCGGCATTGCCATGCGCCAGCGCATAGGCCGGTTCGAGCGCGAGCGCACGCTCGAGAAGCACCAGCGCCCTGGTCACCTGATCCGGCATGCCTGAATCCACGTCAGGCTGCGCCTGCAGCACGAGGTCATATGCATCGAGACTGTCGGGGCGCTTGCGCTTGACTCGTTCGATTTCGGCTTTCCGCACGCTTGGCGCAATCGCTCCTACTGCTGCCAGTGCGATCTCGTCTTGGAGCGCAAAGATGTCTTCGGAGCTGCGATCGTAGCGCTCGGCCCAGACATGAGCGCCGGTCGATGCATCGATCATCTGCGCGGTAACACGCACGCTGCCGCCGGCCCTGCGCACGCTGCCTTCGAGGACATAGCGAACGCCAAGCTCGCGGCCGACCTGCTTCACGTCGATGGCGCGACCCTTGTAGCTGAAGGTCGAGTTTCGCGCGATGACGAACAGCCATTTGATGCGCGCCAGACCTGTGATGATGTCGTCCACCATCCCATCGGCAAAATACTCCTGCTGCGGGTCGCCGCTCAAATTCGAGAACGGCAGGACCGCGATCGAGGGCTTCTCAGGCAAGCTCGGTGCCGACGCGGCGCGGGTGGCGGCCGAGGTGTCGGGAACATTGCTGGCGACGGCCGGTCCGACATAGCGATAGCCGCGGCGCGGCAGCGTCTCGATCCAACTCGCGACATTCGCCGCGTCGGCCAGAGTCCGGCGCAAGGCTGCAATCTGAACCGTCAGATTGTTATCGGCAACCGCCGATCCGCCCCAGCCGGCGTCGATCAGCGCGTCCTTGGACACGGGTTGGCCCGCATTCTGGATCAGCAGCCGCAGCAGCGCCACGGCGCGCCGCCCAAGCATGGTCGGCTCGGCCCCGTAAAAGAGAATGCCCACCTCAGGATCGAGGCGGAACGGGCCGAACTGGTAGGCGTCGCCCCTGGCTGTCATTCGAGTCTTTTAGCAAATTTTTGGCAACGGATTCACGACTTTCCGGTGTGAGCAGCCGATGTTGCGCGAACGCTTGCCGCAATCAAGCGCCCTGTCAGAGGAGGATCAAATGAGCGCCGATGCCGTCATCCGCATGCCCGACGAGAAGAAGGGCGTCATGTTGCGTGGCCATCCAATGGCTTTCCTCGTTACCGATGAAAATACCAGGCATACGAGCATGTTCGACTGGACGATCCCGCCGGAATTCGCCACCGGGCGGCATGTTCACCGGGTGCAGGAAGAGACCTTTTATCTGCTCGAGGGCGAGTGTGAATGGCATGTCGGCGACAGGACGGTCCGGGCAACGCCCGGCACCTTTCTGTTCATCCCGCCGGGAATGCCGCACAACATCACGAATGTCAGCGAGAAGCCGGCGCGCGTGCTGATGACCGTCTCTCCGCCCGGTCACGAACATTACTTCGAAGAGCTTGCCGAACTCACGGCGCATGGCGCGCCGGATCCGAAAGCGCTCGCCGACCTGCGAAACCGCTACGACACCGACCAGCTGTCGACGCTGACGACGCGCTCCTAGCCGGATCCCTTGGGTTTCTAGGCGTCTTCCGACCACTCCGACAGCGCCGCGATCGTGCTGTTGAGCTCCGCCCAGCGCCGGATGACCGTTTCGGCGCCGGCCTCGGTCAGCGCATCGGCATGGCCCGGATAGCTGTGCCCGGCGCCGGTGAAGCCGATGACGCGCATGCCGGCGGCCCTGGCGCCGGCGATGCCGTGCACGGAATCCTCGATCACGAAAGTGTTTTTCGGGTTGGCGCCGAGCTTTTCGGCGGCGTAGAGAAACACGTCCGGCGCCGGCTTGGTCTTCTTGCTGGGAATATCGAGACCCGAAAAGATGCGGCCGGCGAAGAACGGTAGCAGCCGCACCTTCTCCAGCATGAATTCGACCCGCTCGGTGCGTGAATTGGAGCAGACGGCGCGTGGCGCGGTTACGGCCGCCACCGCCTCGCGGGCGCCGTCGATGATGCGCACGTCTGCGCGCAGCTTGCGGTCGACGAGTTCTTCCTCGCGGTCGATCAGCGAGGCCTGGAATGGGATCCGCGACTTCTCCTCGACCCGCAGCATGATGTCCTTGAAGGTCAGGCCGGCATAGGTCTCGGCAAGCTCCTCGGCCGAAATCTCGAATCCGGCCGACGTCAGAAGCTCGGCATCGACGCGCGCGGCAATGATTTCGGAATCGACGAGCACGCCGTCGCAATCGAAGATGACAAGGTCTGGCTGGGGCATGGCAATCCGGAAGTTGAGAAGGGGCGCGTGGCATGGCTGGCCCAAGCGGTGCGGCATACACCAACGGGCCGCTCTTCGCAAACCGCGCAAGCGTCTGCAGCCTTCACTGAATGTTTACGCTGATCGGTAACCATAACGGTCAGTAAACCGTAACGCGTGCTTTGGGTGTTTTGATGTCTGCCATGCGTCTTCTCGACGAGCTTTCCCGCGCTCCCCAGCGGTCCGAATGGCTGGATACCATCCTGAAAGGCGATTGCGTCGCCGCGCTTGACCGCCTGCCGGAAAAGTCGATCGACATCATCTTCGCCGACCCGCCCTATAATCTGCAGCTCGACGGCGACCTGCACCGGCCCGACCAGTCCAAGGTCGACGCCGTCGACGATGACTGGGACCAGTTCGAGAGTTTCGAGGCCTATGACGCCTTCACACGTGCCTGGCTGCTCGCGGCGCGCCGCGTGCTGAAGCCCAGCGGCACCATCTGGGTCATCGGCTCCTATCACAACATCTTCCGCGTCGGCGCCCGCATGCAGGATCTCGGCTTCTGGATCCTGAACGACATCGTCTGGCGCAAGACCAACCCGATGCCGAATTTCCGCGGCCGCCGCTTCCAGAACGCGCATGAGACGATGATCTGGGCCTCCCGAGACCAGAAGGCCAAGGGCTACACCTTCAACTACGAAGCGCTGAAGGCCTCGAACGACGACCTGCAGATGCGCTCCGACTGGCTGTTCCCGATCTGCACCGGCGGCGAGCGGCTCAAGGACGAGAATGGCAACAAGCTGCATCCCACGCAGAAGCCGGAAGCCTTGCTTGCCCGCATCATGATGGCCTCGACCAAACCGGGCGACGTCGTGCTCGATCCCTTCTTCGGTTCCGGCACCACCGGCGCCGTCGCCAAGCGCCTTGGTCGCCACTTTGTCGGCATCGAGCGCGAGCAAGCCTATATCGATGCCGCCAATGAGCGCATCGCCGCCGTACGCCCGCTGGAAAACGCCGATCTCACCGTGCTTTCCGGCAAGCGCGCCGAACCGCGCGTCGCCTTCATCAGCCTGCTCGACAACGGCCTGGTGGCCCCGGGCGCCACGCTCTATGACGCCAAGAAGCGCTGGGCGGCGAAAGTGCGCGCCGACGGCACGCTGGCCATCGGCGACAGCGCCGGCTCGATCCACAAGATCGGCGCCGAGGTGCAGGGGCTGGATGCCTGCAACGGCTGGACTTTCTGGCACTATGAGCGCAGCGGCGGCTTGACCCCGATCGACGAGCTGCGCCGCATTGCTAGGCTCGGCATGGAGCGGGCAGGAGGCTGAGAGCGGCCTCAGGCTTTATCTTCCTCAAGGAGGATTTCAGTTACATCCCCTTTCGTCATCAGCGAAAGCTGGTTGGCGAAGCGGGACAGACGTGCGTAGTCGATCTTCAGCCGGACACGTGTAAAGTTGCGGGCCTCGACGGCTTCGGCGACCTCAACTTGCACGAACAGGTGGCCGACCCCATCGGCAGGAAAGACTGAGATGTTTATGAGACCAGGCGACCTCAGAGCCAGCTCAGAACGCTGAAGCGGATAGGTCTGCAGCGTAGCAAGAAATTCGCTTACGCCGCTCGTGGGAAAATTCGCGCAACCATGGCCTTGAAAATGGTCCTGCTCGATATCGATGTCGAGGATCGGCCAGTCCGGATCGAAGGTTAGGACGAGTTTTCCCATTCCGATTTGGCGTCAGGCCGCTACGCCAAAGTGTTCAAGGTCTGCTTTAAGCGTCTCGGCGTCGGTGAACAGCACCGCCTGCCAGCCGGCGGCCTTGGCGCCGTCGACATTCTTCTGGCTGTCGTCGATGAATAGCGAAGCCGCCGGATCGAGCCCGAACGAAGCCACGTGATGGTCGTAGATGGCGCGGTCCGGCTTGATCAGGCCGATGTCGCCGGAGACCGTGATGCCGCGCGGCTTTTCAAGGAACGGAAAACGGGCGCGAGCCTCGCGGAATGTGTCCGACGCCCAGTTGGTGAGCAGGGTCACGTCGCGGCCGTCATCGATCAGGCCCTCGAGCAGCGCGACGCTGTCGTCATAGGCATGCGGCACCATGTCATGCCAGTGGCGGCGGAAGTTGCGGATGTTCTCGGCATGGGCGGGATGCTCGGCGATCAGCGCCGCCTCGGCCTCTTCCCATGTCCGCCCGCGATCCTGCTCGATGTTCCAGGCGCTCGTGCAGACATTGTCGAAGAACCACCGCCGCTCCTCGGCGTCGGGGATCAGGCGGCTGAACGGAATGTCCGGATCGTAATGGATAAGCACCTTGCCGATGTCGAAGACGATATGGCGGATTTCGGTCATTGCGGTCCTTTCAATGCGGGTGCTGCTTTTTGGTCGCGCCCGGTATGGCCGTCTCGATTACCTTTTTCATGACGGTGGGCAGCGCTTCCCCGGAAATTTCATGGGCCAGCGACCAGAAATACCCGTCGGGCGCATCGCGCTTGACGTGGGCATGAAAGATGTCGAGCTCGAGCGCGAAATGTGTGAAGACGTGGCCGATCTGCCCGGCACGCCGCCAATCGGCGGGAAAAGGCGCGGCATCCGCCGTCGTCGCGCCATCCACCCTGGCGGTCCAGGCGGTGGTCGGCACCTCCGTCATGCCGCCGAGCAGGCCTTTGTCGGGCCGCTTGCGCAAGAGGATGGCGCCGTCGTCGCGCTCGGCGACGAAGGCGGCACCCTTGCGCAGCGGCTTGTCGTCTTTCGGCAGGCGGACCGGAAAGCGTTCCGGATCGCCGCTGAGAATGGCGCTGCAATCCTCGCGCACCGGGCACAGCATACAGCGCGGCCGCTTCGGCGTGCAGATCGTCGCGCCGAGATCCATCATCGCCTGGGCGAAATCGCCGGGCCGCGTTTGCGGGACCAGCTTTTCCACCAGGGCGCGGATTTGCGGTTTGGCTTCGCTGAGCGGCGTCTCGATCGAATAGAGCCGGGCCACGACCCGTTCGACATTGCCGTCGACGACTGCCGCCGGCCGGTCGAAGGCGATCGCCGCGATCGCCGCCGCGGTGTAGGCACCAATGCCGGGCAATTCGCGTAGGCCCGCCTCGGTGTCGGGAAAACGGCCGCCTCGCAGCGCCACGAGGTCGGCGCAGGCCTTCAGGTTGCGCGCCCTTGAGTAATAGCCGAGCCCGGCCCAGGCCTTCATCACGTCCTCGGCGGGTGCCGCCGCCAGCGCCTCGACCGTCGGCCATTTCTCGACGAAATTGCGGAAATAGGCTTTTACCGCCTCGACCGTGGTCTGTTGCAGCATCACCTCGGACAACCAGACGCGATAGGGGTCGGGCCTTGCGCCTCGCGCAAACGCGCTTGGCGTCACACGCCAGGGCAGGTCACGATGATGCGCATCATACCAGGCAAGCAGGCGGGCCCCGATATCCCGGGATCCAGCTTTACTGGCATCTCCGGATCCCGTATCGCCGGATGGGGCCTGCTGTGATGCCTTGCGGGTCTGATCGAGCGGTGCCATTGATCGAATGAGCGGTGAACTGGAGAACGCACATGGCAGGGAAAAGGCCCTTCGGCAATCCCGTTCCGGTGAGCGATCTCGCGACCGAGATCCTCGATCCGGTGCTGAAGAAGCGCGCCGGCATCTCGATAGGGTTGGTACAGTCCTGGGAAGAGATCGCCGGACCGCGCCTTGCTGCCTACTCGCGGCCGGAAAAGATCCAGTGGCCGCGCCGGCTGCATGAGGACGACCCGTTCGAGCCGGCGACATTGATCATCGCCTGCGAGGGGATGGCGGCGCTGCATCTGCAGCACGAGGCCGGCGAGGTGATCAATCGCGTCAACGCCTTCCTGGGTTTCAATGCGGTCGGCCGCATCAAGATTCTGCAAAAACCGGTGCTTTCGCAAAAGGCGCGCCCAAAGCTGGCGCCCCGGCCTTTGAGCGAGGCCGAGAAATCGAAGCTTTCGCGCATGGTCGGCAAGATCGAGGACGACGGCCTGCGCGGTTCGCTGGAGCGGCTCGGCGCTACAATTATGGGTGAAAGGAAGCCCAAAGGGTCGTAAGAAGCGTCATGAATGCGTTACCGATCTCGCGCATTCGTGATGCTTGTGATCAAGTTTCCCGATTGGATTGGGGATCGCGATGCCTTAATTCGCGCCAACTCTCGCCTTTTCTAGCCCTTGCATTGCAAAATCCAACCGATATCAGGTGATTCGCATGAACCGTGCCCCGTTTGGCAAAAGTCTGTCTCGCAGAAACCTTCTGACCACGCTGGCTGCTGTTCCTGCGGTGGCGCTGCTTGCAGCATGCAGCGACTCCGGCGAGGAGGCCAAGGCCGCCGATGTGAAGCCGGCCAACCCGTCGACGCCTGCCAAGCCGGCCGCGACGCCGGCGGCGGCCCAGGTGCCCGAGGCGCAGGGCACCGTCGATATGGCGGAGCTGCTCAAGCCCGGCGCGCTGCCCGACAAGCAGCTCGGCAAGGACGACGCCAAGGTCACAATCGTCGAATACGCATCGATGACCTGCCCGCATTGCGCGCATTTCAACGACACCACCTTCCCTCAGTTGAAATCGAAATACATCGACACTGGCAAGGTCCGTTACATCCTGCGCGAATTCCCATTCGACCCGAGCGCGGAGGCCGGCTTCATGCTGGCGCGCTGCTCGAAGGACAATTACTTCGCCATGGTCGACGTGCTGTTCAAGCAGCAGCCGAGCTGGGTTGGCGTCAGCAACACCAAGGAAGCGCTGCTGCAGATCTCGAAGCTCGCCGGTTTTACACAGGAGTCCTTTGAGTCCTGCTTGACGGACCAGAAGCTTCTGGACGATGTGAGAGCAGTCCAGAAACGCGGAGCGGACGAGTTCAAGGTCGACTCGACGCCGACCTTCTTCATCAATGGAAAGACCTACAAAGGGGCGATGTCGATTGAGGAAATGTCGGCCATCATCGACCCTCTGCTCTGACATCCAGGCCGCGCCGAAGCGGTCCGGCTTCGGCGCGCACCCCTGTAGTGTTGGGCGGCGCGAATGAAGTTTTCGCGCCTTCGCCTCCTTGGTTTCAAGTCCTTCGTCGAGCCCGGCGAGTTCGTCATCGAACGCGGGCTGACCGGCATTGTCGGGCCGAACGGCTGCGGCAAGTCGAACCTCGTCGAAGCGCTCCGCTGGGTGATGGGCGAAAGCTCCTATAAGAACATGCGTGCGTCCGGCATGGACGACGTGATCTTCTCGGGCTCCGGTGCCCGGCCGGCGCGCAACACCGCCGAAGTCACGCTTTTCCTCGACAACACCGACCGCACGGCACCCGCCGCCTTCAACGATGCCGATGAATTGCAGGTGTCGCGCCGCATCGAGCGCGAGGCGGGCTCGCTCTACCGCATCAACGGCAAGGAAGCGCGCGCCAAGGACGTGCAGCTTCTGTTCGCCGACCAGTCGACCGGCGCGCGCTCGCCCTCGATGGTCGGGCAGGGCCGCATCGGCGAGCTGATCCAGGCCAAGCCCCAGGCCCGTCGCGCGCTGCTCGAAGAGGCGGCCGGCATTTCCGGCCTGCACACGCGCCGTCACGAAGCCGAGCTCAGACTGAAGGGTGCCGAGCAGAATCTCGAGCGGCTGGACGACGTCGTCGGCGAGCTGGAAGGCCAGATCGAAAGCCTGAAGCGCCAGGCGCGCCAGGCCTCGCGCTTCAAGAATCTCTCGGCCGATATCCGCAAGGCCGAGGCAACGCTCTTGCATCTGCGCTGGACGCTGGCCAAGGCGCAGGAAGGCGAGGCGCGTTCAGCGCTTGCCGTCGCCACCACGCTGGTCGGCGACCGCGCCGCCGCCCAGATGGCGGCGGCCAGGGAGCAGGGCATCGCCGCGCACCGGCTGCCCGATCTGCGCGACGCCGAAGCCGCCGCAGCCGCCGCCTTCCAGCGCCTGTCGATCGCCAAGACCCAGATCGAGGAAGAGGCCGGCCGCATCCGTGCGCGCCAGACCGAGCTCGAACGCCGGCTGCAGCAGCTCGACGCCGACATCGCCCGCGAGGAGCGGATGGTGCGCGACAATGCCGACATCCTCGAGCGCCTGCGCACCGAGGAAGCCGAGCTCAATTCGGAAAACGCCGGTGCTGCCGAGCGCGAGGCGACCACGCGCGCCGCCTTCGAGCAGGCCGGCGCGACGCTCTCGCAAAGCGAGGCAAAACTTGCCGCGCTGACCGCCGAGCGCGCCGAGGCGGCTGCCTCGCGCCACCAGATCGAGCGTAGCTTGCGCGAGACCGCCGAGCGCCGCGACCGCTTCGCGCGCCAGCTCGCCGACGTCGATCGCGAGCTTTCCGATATCGTCGCGCGGATTTCCGGCCTGCCCGATCCGGCCGAAAAGCGGCTGCTGGTCGAGGACGCGCTGGCTCGGCTGGAAGAGAGCGAGGCCGGCGCCATTTCCGCCGAGCAGGCCGTCGCCGAGGCGCGCGCCGCCGAAAACGCCGCCCGCCCGCCGCTGCAGGATGCAAGGGCGGAACTGGCGCGCATCGAGACCGAGGCGCGCACGCTGGCAAAGATCCTCAACGCCACCAGCGGCGGCGATCTTTTCCCTTCGGTGCTAGAGCAGATCAGCGTCGAGCGCGGCTATGAGACGGCGCTGGGCGCGGCCTTGGGCGAGGACCTCGACGTCCCGCTCGACCGCAGCGCCCCGGTGCATTGGGGCGAAAGCGCGGTGCAGCCCGGCGATGCGTCATTGCCCGAAGGCGTGAAGAGCTTGGCCAGCGTCGTGCGCGCGCCGGCGCAGCTTGCGCGCCGCCTGGCGCAGGTCGGCATCGTCGATGCCGCCGACGGCCGCCGTCTTCAAGCATTGTTGGCGCCCGGCCAGCGGCTGGTCAGCCGCGACGGCGCGCTCTGGCGCTGGGACGGCCTCACCGCAAGCGCCGACGCCCCGACCGCCGCCGCGCTGCGGCTGGCGCAGAAGAACCGTCTGGCCGAGCTCGACGCCGAAGCCGTGCAGGCGACGCGCGTCGTGCGCGAGGCCGAGGAAGCGCTGGCTCGTGCCGAGCAGGCAATGCGCCAGGCAAGTGAGGCCGAGCGCAATGCGCGCCAGGCCGGCCGCGATGCCCAGCATGCGCTGGATGCCGCCCGCAACGCGCTGGCCGAGGCCGAGAAGGCCGGCGGCGAGCTGTTGAGCCGGCGCGCCGCGCTTGAAGAGGCACGCGCTCGCATCGTTGACAGCCACGAGGAGACGCAGGCCTCCTTCCTCGAAGCCGAGGAGATGCTGAAGGACGCGCCTGATCTCGGCGACCTGCAGCTTCAGCTCGAACAGGCTTCCGCCAACGTCTCGCGCGACCGCGCGACGCTTGCCGATGCACGCGCCGTGCATGAAGGGCTGCGGCGCGAGGCCGAGGCGCGCATTCGCCGGTTGGACGCCATCGGTGCCGAGCGCAAAAACTGGGTGGAGCGCGCCGAAAATGCCTCGACGCAGATCGCCGCCCTTGGCGAGCGCAAGGCAGAAGCCGAAGCCGAGCGCGAGCGGCTGGCCGATGCGCCCGACGAGATCGACGCCAAGCGCCGTGCCCTGCTGACGCAGCTTTCCGAGGCCGAGGCGCTGCGCAAGGCTGCCGGCGACCGCCTGCAGGAGGCGGAAAACAAGCAGGCGGAGCTCGACAAGGCGGCCACCGCTGCCATCCAGTCGCTCGCCGAATCGCGCGAAACCCGCGTTCGCGCCGAGGAGCGGCTGACCGCGGCGGATGAACGCCGCGCCGAGGTCGAGGCGCGCATCCAGGAGGCGCTGAACACGCCGCCACATCTGGTCATCAAGCATACCGGCCTCGAAGCCGACGACCCGATGCCCGACATGGCCGAGATCGAACGCCAGCTCGACCGGCTGAAGATCGAGCGCGAGCGGCTCGGCGCCGTGAACCTGCGCGCCGAGGAGGAGCAGAAGGAACTGTCCGACAGGCTGGAAACCATCGTTTCCGAGCGCGAGGACATCATCGAGGCGATCCGCAAGCTGCGCCAGGCAATCCAGAGCCTCAACCGCGAGGGCCGCGAGCGGCTGCTGTCGGCCTTCGAGGTGGTCAACGGCCATTTCCAGCGGCTCTTCTCGCATCTCTTCGGCGGCGGCACGGCCGAGCTGCAGTTGATCGAGTCGGAGGATCCGCTGGAGGCGGGGCTGGAAATCCTCGCCCGCCCGCCCGGCAAGAAGCCGCAGACTATGACGCTGCTTTCCGGCGGCGAGCAGGCGCTGACTGCCATGTCGCTGATCTTCGCGGTGTTCCTCACCAACCCCGCGCCGATTTGCGTGCTCGACGAGGTCGACGCGCCGCTCGACGATCACAATGTCGAGCGCTTCTGCAATTTGATGGACGAGATGTCGAAGACCACCGAGACGCGCTTCGTCATCATCACCCACAACCCCATCACCATGGCGCGCATGGACCGGCTGTTCGGCGTCACCATGGCCGAGCAGGGCGTCAGCCAGCTAGTCTCGGTCGACCTGCAGGCCGCCGAAGCGATGCGCGAGGCGAGCTGAGAGCTCGGCCGGTTCAGGCTGGCGAACCGATCTACTTCTCCGCAGCCGTAGCAGGCGCCGTGTAGCGCCGCCGCACGGCGTCGATCACCAGCTTGCGGCTCTCGTCGGCCGACAATGCCTTGTTCTTCTCCGCCTCAGCCGTTTCTCGGGCGAGGTCCTTGTCCCTGATCTGTTGGCGGAACCATTTGGAATAGTCGCCGGCGCGCAGATGGTATTCCCATGTCTTGTCGTCGATGCCTTCCGCCATCTGCGCGAAGATGATGAGATTGTGGGCTCTGAGGTTCATCGCCTTCCTCGGGCCGGTGAAGTAGAAGCTGCCCGCCTCGTCGAGCTCGCCCTCCGCATATTTGCGGCTGTGGCGCTTCAGCGACTGGTCCGGCTCGATTGCCTTTACCGTGAACGGCTTCTTGCCGTCGTGCGGCCGCCAGAACAGCACCCGGTTGCCCTTGGGCAACGGAATGCTTTTTGGAGCCTGGAGCCCCGTCTCCTTGCAGAAGGTCTTGATCACGCCCTTCGCCTTGGGCCCAAGCGCAATCACCGCCGTCACCAGGCCGAGCGCATCGGTCGAGATCGCTTCCGGATGGACGGTAATCAGCACCGTGCCGGGCAGCTCGATCGAAAGCACGGATCGCGTATCCCCGCGTCGCTTGGGCATCAAATGATGCGCTTCGTCGATGATCAGCCAGTGCGGCCTTGCCGTGCGATAGCGGACATTGCCGAGGCCCGGCAGCAATTCAGCGAAGAAATCGGGCCTCTCATCGACCTTCAGCGCCAGGCCGTTGACCACGATATTGGTCTGCGGTTTCTCGATCAATTCCAGCAACTGTTCCTTGTTCGGCGCGGTCGAGCCGTTGCCGAGCGGCACCGCGCCTTTCAGTCCGTCATAGTCGCCCTCGGGGTCGAAAATGCAGAATTGCAGACCCTTTTCGACCAGCCGCTCGGTGAGCGCCGTGGCCAAGGTCGATTTGCCTATGCCCGAGCTGCCGGCGATCAGCACCGTTTCCATCGGCGACAAGTAGATGTCCTTGCCGCGTGAGGTCCCGAGCAGCACGCCGCGCAAGCGTTTTTTAGCCAGCAGATGATCGTGCTTGACCAGCCTGCGGATCAGCTCCTCGACGCCCTTGCCGCGCGTTTCCTTGGTGACGAGGTCGGCGGTTTCCTTGACGGCGGGCAGCGCATTGGCCACCGCGACGCTGCAGCCCGAAGCCCTGAGGAAGGCGTGGTCGTTTTCGGCGTCGCCGACGGCCACGACATTGTGCGGCGACAGCTTCAGGTCGTCGAGCGCTGCCGCCAACCCGGTCGCCTTGTTGATGCCGGAAGGCAGGATCATAACCGCGCCCTTGTTGAAGATGATCTCCAGCTCCAGCCCAAGCTGCTTGATGACGTCGAGCACGGTGGCTTGGTGCGGCTCCCAGGTGGCGACGATCGAGCGGCCGACGGACAGCGGCTTCACGCCGCGCTTTTTGAGCCTGTCGACAAGATCCGCGGAAGGCGAGGGGGCGATCGTGCGCTCTTCCTCGCTGGCCGGCGTGTAGACCAGCGCGCCGTTTTCGGCGACCACCTTGTCGAACAGGGAAAGTTCGGGAAACACCTCCTTGAGATCGGGCAGTTCCCGCCCTGTGACCAGGATCAGCTTGCGCCCGGACTTCTTCAGCTTCTCCAGTGCCAAGATCGTGCTGGCCGCGACAAGGCCATCATGCGCTAGCGTGCCATCATAATCGGTGGCCAGTGCCATGAAATACATCGGTTGAAACCTCTCCGAACGGTGTTTGTCGGTCCGTCTGGAACGAACAACGCCTGTCGGCGGAAAAGGTTTAGGCCGATGGTTGGCGTCGAAACGATCGCGGTGTTTCGCCCAGCTCACGGCCCATACAGCGCGCCGCCCAGCCGAATTGGAGCGTACGCCGATGGGAACCCGGTCGGCAGGATCACGTTCGGTCTTGACGAGGTTGCTCCCGCACAAGCGCTCGAGCTGGAGTGAGAGGCCGATCCGATGTATGTCTTTCTGGAGGTCCTGACCGTCGTCCTTGTGGCCGGTGCGATGGCCATGGCGCTCGCCCACGCGCTGGAGCTGCCGGGCAAGTTGCGACTCGGCAGGCAAGAGTATTTCGTTGTCCAACGCATCTACTACCCGGGTTTCACGATTGGAGGCGGCATCGCGGAGATCGGTGGGATCCTCGCGACTTTTGCGCTGATGCTGACGTCGAGCGGTGCGCTCCATGTCTGGCTGATCGCCGGCGCCTTGATCGCGCTCCTCGCCATGCAGTTTGTCTTCTGGTTCATGACCCAGCCGGTCAACAAGCACTGGCTGCAGGACGTGGAACTGAACGCGCCTGCCAAGCGCTTCTTCGCGACTGAGGGCAGCGACGGAGCTCCGCTCCCACCGGCGCAGGAGTGGACGGCGCTGCGCAACCGCTGGGAACTATCGCACGTTATCCGCGCGGCACTGGCGATGCTGAGCCTGATCTTGCTCACCACCGCAATCGCCATTCAAGGCGCCTGATGTCCGACCGGCTTTCCGGTCAAACCACGCGATGCTTCAAACGCGTTGGCCGATCGTCCGTTCGAGCTTGGCGTTGATGTGGAGGTTGGCTGGGGTTCTTGGAAGCTTTTCGAACTTTCTGGGTAGCGCCTCAGCCCGAATTGCGGGTGCTTATGGACAAAGCAGGATATTAGATTCGCTTTTTGGACGGTTTGTAAGGCCCCTGCTAATGGCGCGTGCGCTGTTCGGATAGCGCGCTACCACGCATCTCCGAATAATAAACGGCACTTTGCGCCGCATATTTCGTTAAACCGAGACTGGTCCCGCTCCGCAAAGCGGATGATCAGAGTTCAATCTAGCTGCAACATGCTCGATGCAGTTTCGCACCATTGCAGCATTGGGGTGCCTTCGGCGGTAGCAGCATATGCAAGACAAAGCGCTGACAGACTAAGATACCCCCGACCATGCCGAGTTTGGCGCCGTTGGCAACGAAGCCATTGAGGAATTCGGCCCACGCGCGATGTCCTGAGCAGTCGAGGGGAATTGGTCGGGCATGGTCCTTATTTTACCTTGCTCATCAAACGGAGTTCAGGCTCGAACTCGGCTCCTCCCGGCGATCCTTGGATTCTTGGCCCGCCGAGAAGAGGCCCGTCGAATTGTGGGCACTGGTGAAGGAGGTTGGGATGCATGCGCCTTCTATCGGACAGGCTTGATCGAGGGCACTCGCCGGATTTCAGCAAGGGCGGGGCCACTGGTCCGTTGAGACGACCGACCATGCGCTGCGTCAACGTACTACGGGGATACTGCCGCGCGTCGCTTTGGCGTCGCGCTAACGTCTCCGTCCCTATAGCCACTCGATCTTCAGGATCGGGTGCAACTCGATGCCGTTTAGCGGCGAGGTGCCGGTGGCGCCATGGATGCGGTCGAAGAATCCGACGCCAGTAATGCGCGCCGCGGTCGGCTTTACTTTCGCCTCAAAGGTTGGCATCTCCAGGGCTTCGTCCAGCGGCGTGCGGAACGAGACTGGCAGCCTCTCTAATGCCATCGGCTGCAGCAGGAATTGATCGTCGCTGACGGCGTCGCGGGGTACCAGGGTATCGTTGAGCTGCACGAAGTCGTGCGGCGACAGCGGCGCGATCAAGTTGTCGTCAACTGCCTGCCTGACGTCCTTGATGTTCTGCAGCCACGGCGCGGCTTCGTCGATGAATGGTGGGCGCGGCGTCGGCACTTCGCCAACCATCATCTTGCTGCTCGCCCCTTGCAGGACTAGGTGATAGTCTCCGTCCTTCTCCAGCTTGACCCCAATCACGTCGCATTCGATGCGCCACACCGTGAACTCTACCGGCCCGCGCCGGCGTTCCTGGTAGCTCGGGAAGAGGATGGTCGGCGGACGCATGTCCGCCGGCCGGCCGATTAGGTTGAGCTCCTCGATCGTCGTCTCGACGATGCCTGTGGCGAGCTTCTTGCCGCCGATCACATTCTTTCCGACAAGTGCCACGTCGCGATCGGTGCCGGTCTTGATCGACCAGCGCTCCACGCCAGGCTTGGTGACCATCTTCAATCCGACAACCATGTCCTGGTCGGCCGGCATGGCCTGTTGCCCCTCCGCGGCGCACGCCGCCTTGACGGCGACCGCGACCGCCGTCGGCACCGTAGCGAGTGTGTTGACGTCGCCGAACGGCGCTTTGAGGTCGTCGATCCCTGAAGGTGGCAGCGCCGGCGGCGGCGTGGGTAGGGGCGGCACCGGTGAGATGCCCATGCCTCCTGCGCCATTACGCGCTCGTCCGAATATTACGAAGCGCGGGGTGACATCGCGGTTCGATCCGTTGCCCGGTCCCTTCATCGTGTAACCGGTGGCCGCAAATAGCTTGCCGCCAGGATGCACGGGCCGCACCGCAAGATAGTCACCCCATTCCCCCTTGCCGGTCGAGGGGTCTCCGATCGGGCTTCGGTCGCCATTGGCGACGATCAGGTGTTTTTCGGAACCGGTCAGAATCCAGGCTGACGACGTGGGTGGAGGAGACCATCGAGCGCACGCTGACATTCTTTCGCGTGCCGCGTCAGCACCACAAGCACCTGAAGTCGACCAACATGCTGGAACGCCTCGACGAAGAGATCAGGCGCCGAACCTATGTCGTGCGCATCTTCCCCAACGCCCAAAGCTGCCTGCGCCTGGTCAGGGTGCTGGCCGTCGAAACCAACGAAAACTGGATGGAGGCCAACCGCTACATCAACATGGACGACCTGCGCGAGCACACGAAGCTCGCTCTGCGCCAAGCCGCATGACCAGCCTCATGGCCGCCCCGTTTTGCAGAACTTGACGCACACAACCGGTTACGGTCGGCGCGCCAGCATCCAGGCCAATCGCCTGATCACCTCGCGATCACGCTGCGCTGTCGTCAGAGCGTGTGTTGTCCGCCGTTCGGCGCGTAAATCCGCTTGCCACGCAACTCAGTTCTTTGCGCCGCGAGGGCAAGACCGGGACGTAGAGAGCGCCGCTGTTTAGACAAGGCGGAAGATGTGGATGCCGTCCGTTCGCTGGGGAGCGCATCCAAGCACCGAGGAAGCAGCCGAAAAGGGAAGGGCGCCGATCTGTACACCCCACTGAAGGTGCCGAGGAAATAACTCTGTGGAAAACTTTGTTGTGACAGTCAGATGTCATATCTAATATTTTTGGTTTAATTATCGATAAGCAACTTGCTCGGGGGGTCTCATGAAGCGGTTGCTTGTTGGCGCGGCAGTGCTTGCGGCTGGGGTTGTCGGCGCGGATATTTCTGCGGTCTCTTATATTAGCCGAAGTGAAGGCATAGTAGCGTTTGCCCAGCAGGCGCAAGGCTCTTCGATCAATACATCTTCGCCGGCAATTAGCCTTGGCAATGGCGGAGCAGGTTTCAAATCGTCCGCGCCTAACACTTCAGGAACAACGGATCAGCCGCAGGCCGGCGGTTCCGGCACCACGCACGTCACCGGCAGCCCGGATGCGGCGTTCAAGGTCGGCGCCAAGCCGGACGATGCCAAGAATGCTGATGGCTCCAGCGCTACGGATGACAGTAAGGCCGCCGACAGCAAGACGACTGGCGCGAAGACAACCGACAAGACCGCCAAGACCGGCGATACGAAAGCAGCGCCCGAGGAGCCTGCGGCGCAGGCGGCGACCGCCGCGACAACCACCACGACCAGCGGCGATCCCGAAGCGATCGGCACGCCGAAGGTGGATCTGCCCAAGGCCGCCGGCAACGGCAATCTCGGCTATTCGATTGCCATCGATGTGCCTGCCTTCCATGGCATCGAGCCGCAGATCGGGCTCAACTACAATTCCTCGCGCAAGACCAAGCTCGGCGGCCTCTATCAGGGCTGGCTTGGTTATGCCTGGGGCCTCGATGGCATTGACGTCATCGAGCGGTCGACGCCCGGCTATGGCATGCCGGCCTATGATGCCAACGACATCTATCTCCTCGACGGCCAGGCGATGGTCGCCTGCGTTGCGGGCATGGTTTCGCCGTCCTGCTCGACCGGCGGCACGCATGCGACCGAGAATGAAAGCTATCGCCGCATTGCGCTGAACAGCACCACCAATGAATGGAAGGTGACCGACAGGGACGGCACCGTCTCGACCTTCCGGTCGGTGGGCGCCGTCGCCAATCTCAATCCGGCGGCCGGCACGCCGGCCTATGATCTCGCTTTCAGCTATCGCTGGCTCTTGACCTCGGTCACCGACACCAACGGCAACACCGTCACCTACAACTACACCTGCCCGGCAAGCCCGACCTGCTATCCGGCGAGCGTCACCTACAACGGCACCAGCATTCAGTTCTATTACGAGACCCGTCCCGACCTGATCCTGATGGGCAATGGCCGCGATATCTCGGTGACCGACAAACGCATCAAGACCATCGGCATCACGGTGTCCGGCGCGGTGCGCGGTGCCTATGCGCTGACCTACGACCAGGCTCCGTTCTCCAACGCCTCGCGGCTGACCCAAGTCACCCTCTACGGCACCGACGCGACAATCGCCGCCGACGGCACGATCACCGGCGGAACGTCGAAGGTCATCGCCCAGATGGCTTATCAGAACGCTGACGGAGTGTATGGCACAGTGGCGGCTTCATTCCAATCTGGGGGCGGGACAGTTTTATCCCGGTCCGCTGAGGATTTGGATTTTGACGGCCGCGACGAAATATTCGGCGAATATACAATTACAACAACTCAACGCAGCGGTGGAAGCAGTGGAGACACAACTACTACGGAAAAACAGTTTGAAAATATTTTCAAGTTCGGCGTTAACGGTGCATCAGCAGGTACCACCTCAACGCAGCTCGAATCTCATGTTGTAGTTCTTCCAGACAGCTACAGAACTGGGATACGCCTGGGGAGATTACTCGCGAATAAGAATACAATGGACTTTGTCGTCACGACAACGCACATGGAGGAGTTCGGTCAAAACGGCAACACTCGGATCGTCACCGTCAATTCGATTCTCACGAGCGATCCGCAGTTGGCTTTGACCAAGGCCAATTGCGCTGCCACTCCGCCAACGGGCTACGAAGCGGTCTGCAACGGTCTTCCTGGACTAATTATCGATGCCAGCGGAACAGGGGTTGATGCCGTGAACGCCAGCAACTCCACTTATGCCGTCAACGGCGTCGGCGATTTCCTCGGCAATGGCAAACAGCAGCCGCTCTACTGGGGTCCCAACGGAACCTCAACGAAGGGTGTGCTGTCGAACGGCAAATGGCAGCCGGGCAGTACGTCGTACGGCATTGCATGCTCCACCGGTGCCTACGATGGGGGGCCAGGCAGTTGCGCGCTGGCCGACATCAATGGCGACGGGGCGACGGACGTCGTCCTCTACAACGGCACCAACGGCAACAGCCAGGTCTGGCTTTCGACCGGGGTTGGTTTCAAGAGCTATACGGTCTCTGCGATGGCAGGCACCTCTGCAGTCGTGCGCGACTTCGATAACAGCGGCAAGGCTTCTGTCATCACTATTGGTGGCACAATAACGAGCCAGTGGGGTAGAACCGGCACGGTGAGAGTGTTCTCGCTGCGCCCCTCATCGGCATCGATGACGCCGGTGCAATTCACTCTGCCGGTTTCGCTGACGGCGGGCACTGTTGTCGGCGACTTCAACGGCGACGGGCTGCCGGACTTCACGAACTACAGCTCGATGTTCATCTCGAACGCCGGGACGGGCAATCCGAACCTGGTGAAGCAGATTGTGACGGAGCTCGGCGGCACGGTTGCGGTCGAGTACACACCGTCGTCGAGATGGACGAACAACTACCTGCCGCAGGTAGTGCATGCGGTGACGAAGTTGTCGCTGAGCGACGGCCGCGGCCAGACGGCGGTGAGCACGTATCAATATGCCGGCGGCAAATACGATCCGGCGGCACGGAAGTTTTTGGGGTTCGCCTCGATCGTGGAGACCAGACCGCAGGCCAATGGCGAGACGGCAGCGCCCACGGTGACCACCACCTACCGCCAGGACCTGGCAAGCTACGGCCTGCCGTCGCTGACGGTGTGGAAGGACGGCGCAGGTGTCGTGCGCAAGCAGGTGGCTGAGACCTATGCCGTCAACACGGCGTCAAAACCCTACACTGCGCAGAACACCGCGACCGACACGACGCTGACCGAGAACGTCACGCGCACACTTCGGGTCGAGCGGGGCTTCGATGCCTCCAACAATGTCGTCAGCCTGAAGGACTATGGCCGCACCGATGTCAGCGGCGACGAGACTTTTACCGAACGCTTCTTCTCGCCCAACACGAGCGCCTACATCGTCTCGGCACTGATTGCCGAGCGCACGCATGCCGGGCTCACCGGCAGCGATCCCTATGTGAGCTACAAGCACAATTACTATGACGGCCAGACCGATGTTTGGGCCGTGCCAACCAAGGGCAATCTGACCCAGACGCTGAGCTTCACCGATCCTGGGCTGACCAAGACGGTAAGCCAGTATTTTGCCTATGACAGCTACGGCAACAGAACCGCGGTCAGCAACGGCCTCGGCCACCGCACCGAATGGGATTATGACGCGATCTATCACCTCTATCCGGTGACGGAGCGGGCGCCGAAGTTCTTTGCCACCGGCGGCCAGGCTGCCGATACCCGCTTCGTCTCGAGCGCCACCTTCAACGCGGTCTGCGGGCAGCCCTCGACCAGGACCGACCCCAACGGCCTGGTGAAGACGTTTGTCTACGATCCCTTCTGCCGGCCCTACCAGGTCTCGCAGAGCGTCACCGGCGCCTATGCCAAGACGCGGTTCGAGAACGAGGGCAATCCGGCAAGTCAGGCGCTGGTCAAATACACCCCGCTGCCGAACGGCGCCGGCGAAGACTTCACCCGCTCCTATTATGACGGGCTCGGCCGGGTCTACCGGGTCGAGACGCCCGGAGAGACGGCGGCTGGCCCAAGGCGCATTGCCGACACCGACTACGATCAGCGCTCCAATGTGCTGCGCACCGCCTTCCCAAGGTTCGTCGGCGATGCCGCGCAATGGACCACCAATTTCTATGATTGGAACGACCGACTGGTGAGGACGGTCAACCCCGACAGCAGCCAGCGGACCTATCTCAACGAGCTGGCAACGGCGACGGGCACACCCAATCCCCGTCTCAACGCGGTTACGCTGACCGACGAACTCGGCCATCAGACAAAAACCACGTGGACGACCCACGGTGACATCGCGGCCATTGCCCGTGACCTTGGCGGCCTCACCTTGCTTGAGAGCCGTGGTTACGACGTGCTTGGCAAATTGACCGGCGTCACTGACCCCGGCGGCTCCAGCTGGTCCTACACTTACGACATGCTCGGCAATCGGCTGTCGGCAACCGATCCGGATCTCGGCACCTGGTCTTACGTCTACGATGGCGCCAACCGGCTCGTCAGCCAGACCGACGCCAGGGGTACCGTCACCAACCTTGCCTACGATCAGATGGACCGGCTGACACTGAAGACGGCAACGCCCTCGGGCGGCAGTGCGGTGACGCTGACCCAGAACACTTATGACCAGGCGGCTGCCGGCTTCCAAAACATCGGCCAGCTCACCACCTCGACCAATCCAGCGGCGACGCAGGCTTACAAGTATGACGGCTTCGGCAAGGTGGCGCGCCAGGATGCCACCATCGGCACGCTCACCCACACCACCATCACCACCCGCGATGCCTCCGGACAGCCGATCGCCACGCAATATCTGCCGGTCGAGCTCGACTTCGGAACTTCTGCCGCGCCCCTGCAATACACGGCCGCCAATAAGCTTGCCTCCGCTTCCGGCTTCATCACCTCGACGCTCTATGAGGCCGATGGGCAGACCAAGGAGATCACTTATGCCAACGGGGTCAAGACCGCCTTCACCTACTCGCCGCCCCGGCGCTGGGTGACACGCGTCACCACCTCGAGAGGCGCAACCATCCTCCTCGACGATCAATACGCCCGCGACAATCTCGGCCGCATCACTGGCACGACGGGGCTCACATCAGCGGACAGCTGGACCTATGGCTATGACAATGCCGACCGGCTGACCTCGTCGGACAATCTCGGCGACAACACGCTGGACGAGACCTTCGTCTATGCCGCCAACGACAATCTCACCTCACGCAGCCGTGTCGCAGGCACCTACACATACCCGGCGGCGACAGCGCCACGGCCGCATGCCCCCACCTCAGTGGGCGCCAATGCCATGGCCTACGACGCCAACGGCAATCTCACCTCGGACGGCAGCCGGACACTGACCTGGGATGAGGCCAATCGGCTGAAGACGGTCAGCCTCGCCTCAAACACCGTCAACCTGAGCTACGGTCCTGACGGGGCGCGGGTGAAGAAGGCCTCTGCCTTCGCCACCACGCTCTATCCCGACGCTGCCGTCGAAATCGATCTGGCGATCCCCGGCTCGGAAATCTACACCCGCTATCCGCATCCGGACGTGAAGGTGGTCGGGGCAGCAAAATACTTCCTGCACCGCGATCATCTGGCCTCGGTGCGCATGGTCACCGACAACTCAGGCGCCATCACCGAAGCCACCAACTACGCCTCCTACGGCGAACGCCTCAACTCCGGCTTCCAGACGCAGAAGTCCTACATCGGCGAGCGCTTCGATCCAGAGACCGGGCTGCTCTACCTCAATGCACGCTACATGGATCCGGTGCTGGGGAGGTTCGTGCCGGCCGATCCAGGTGAGACGAAGGAGCGCAATCCATGAGCGCGCCCTCCAAGTCCCGAAGCATTGCATTTCCACCGGCGGTCTGGTCGGCGATTATTGCCGGGCTGTTGCTGCTGGTTAGCGTCCACTCGGCGGCGGCCGGAGATATCGGCTCATCGAATCCGGCGGCTTTCGTCCGGGGGCTTGTCAATGCGCCGGAAGCCGGGATGGATTTCGGGCGAGCCAAGCTGGCGATCGACAAGTTCGTCGATCCCGCCATCGATGATGCTGGCGCGCTTGCCGAGATCGACCGGATGGTGGGCATCGTCAACAAGATGCTCGCCACGCCGCCGCCCGATGCGGCCGCGATCGGCATGGAGAAGATGAAGGCGCTGCGCACCTTCCTCTATGAGGGCGGCTGGTGGAACAATGGCAGGCCGTTCGAATACGACCTCTCCGACCCTTTTGGGCAAAAACCCCGTTCGCAATCGCTGACTAACTATCTTGCGACCCGGAAGGGCAATTGCGTCTCGATGCCTGCGCTGTTCGTCATTCTCGGGCAGCGGCTTGGCATAAACCTGACGCTGTCGACCGCGCCGCTGCACGTGTTCGTCAAGTTCACCGACGATGCCACCGGCAAGACCTGGAACCTCGAGACGACCAGCGGCGCCGGCTTCACGCGCGATATCTGGTATCGCGAAAAATTGCCGATGACCGACGAAGCGATCGCCAACGGCGTTTATCTCAAGACGCTGTCGCGTCGGGAGGCGCTCTCCGTGCTGGCAACGCCGGTGCTCGACCACCTGCTGGAAACAGGCCGCTACGAGGACGCCATCGCGGTGGCCGATGTGCTGATTGATGCCTATCCGGCCAACGCCTACACGCTGGTGAAGAAAGGCACAGCATACTACCGACTGCTCGATGCGGAGATCATCAAGAAATATCCGAAGCAGAGCGACATTCCGCCGGACAAGGTGGCTTACGCGAATGAGCTTTACCAAGCCAACAAGCAGGCGTTCGCGAAGGCCGAGGCGCTCGGCTGGCGCGAGCCGAAACTGAATTAGATCGAACAATTTTGACCGCTGTGGGGGATTTATGGGGAAGTCGACGAGAGTCAAAATTCTGCAGCGTGTGTTGGCTGTATTGCTTACGATTTCGCTCGTGATTTCTGGCGCGGCCAGTGCCTATGCATCGGCTGGGTTCGCCCTAAAGTCACAGCGGCAAACCAAGCGCACTATTGTTCATACGGTGCGATTCATATCGCCAGATCCAATCGATCCGATAGTACCGAGTGTAGGTACAAACCGATACGCTTACGCAGGGAATGACCCGGTCAATCGGAGCGATCAAAATGGGCTCTGTCCTGTTTGTATCGGGATCGTGGTAGGGGCAGCGGTATCGTATCTTAGTGGCACCACAGAAGCCAATACTCCGGAGACGGAGGACGATGTCACACAAACAAGTGAAACGACTGCTATGGCCAATATGGCAATCGGAGCCATTCCTGGCGAAGCCTTAAATAAGCTTGCGGGAGCAACGGTCGGCAAGCTAGTTTCGAAAGCCAGTGTGTGGGCTCTGGAGCAACCGGTTGTTCGTGGCTTCACAATAGAAAAAATGTTGGGCGCTAATCTTGCCTCAAACTTTCGAGCTATAGATAGCTGGAACCCAACAACAGGTGTTGCTCGCAGCATCAAGTCTGTAAATTTGCGCGCTCGTACATACTAGGACCCAAAGAAGTTGGAGGCTACTCTAAAAAGCTACGTGAGAGAGGTAGCTAATTTCAACGGCGCAACCGGATTAACGCGAGAAGGAAAGCCTATAGCAATTACAAGTGGTTCAATAAAGAAGAGAGAACTAGATATTGCTATTCCGGGAACTCCAAATAAGGCTCAGCAAGCCGCTATTGATGCCGCAAAAGCCTCAGGAAAGACATCTGGTGTTGACGTAAAGACTACGGTGGTTCCTTAATGAAAAAGTGCTTTTTGTTTATTATTGACGGATTTATCTTGGGCGTCCCGATGGTTACTACCATTGCTGGGTGGGAGATGTTTGTGGGGCCGGCAATCGCGGTCGGAGAATTAGCGTCTACCAACGACTTAGAAATCGGCATAGCTGTAGGCCGAATTGTTGAGTTGCATACTAGCAACGTTCTGGACGAGGATGTCAACCCTGATTTGCTCATAGAGTCCGTTTCAAAATATGGAATTAAATCGTATAAAGCGTTATTCCGTAAGTGCTTACAGATGTCAGTTGTGAAAGAATTGGAAGATAGATACAAATTAACTCCATATGCCCGCCTGAAAAAAGGAGGAGAGGTTGGAGGTGAAGAGCTGGATATTACCTTAAGCTCAAATGGACAATCGCAGGATTTAGGTGCCTCTGTTCGGAAGTGTGTCTCTTATTGCAGATAGTCGTAACTCGTCTTGCTGTTGTGGGGTTGCCGCAGCGTAGGGCGGGGCAATGTGTGCTCACGCCTGACGATTATGCGCTCCGTCTATCACTGCAAGCCATGTATGCCGGGCCGCGAATGCCATGGCTAATCTCCTTACCTCAGCAGAAAATCCGCTCCCACACCAAGCCTGTGGATAGACTCCCAACATCTCCATCAATCCCCCCACACACTCGCAAGAAGCCCTAAAGTAAAATTTCAGGGGAATCGGGTGGATGTCAGTCAAGCCAGTCAGTCGCGTCGTGTTTTTCATGCTGCTGGCGATTGGCGGTTGCCAGTCGCCGTCGGGCGGGGACTTCTTCACCGAGACAGTCGAGAGCCTGCATGCCAAGAATTCGTCTTTGCGCGCCGGCTATACCGGCCCCGCGACCATCGGCTCGGCCGCGGAGCGGGCGCAGCGCTTCAATGGCGCGCAGTATCAGGGCTCGGGCGACTTCGTCGGTTCCTCCGCGCCGGTCGCCCAGGTGACCGGCGACGGCAGCGGGCAATATGAGCTCAACCTCGTCAACGCGCCGGTGGCGCAGGCAGCCAAGGCGGTGCTGGGCGACGCGCTGCAGGTCAACTACGTCGTCGATCCGCGCGTCCAGGGCACGGTGACGCTGCAGACCTCGAAGCCGGTCTCCAGGGAGGCGCTGTCGGACATCCTGGAATCGGCGCTGGCCGTGAACGGCGCCGGCATTGTCAAGCGCGCCGGTACCTACCAGATCGTACCGCTTTCGGAGACCTTGTCGAGCACGCCGGCGGTCAGCGTGCCGTCCGTTTCGCCGTCGGGCCCGGGTGTCAAGGTCCAGGTCATCCAGCTGCAGTTCATCGCCGCCGACGAAATGAAGACCATTCTCGAGCCGATCACCCGGCAAGGCTCCGTGCTGCGAGTGGATTCCACACGCAACCTGATCACCGTCGCCGGCAACAACACCGATCTCGCGGCGATCCGCGAGGCGGTCGCGGTGTTCGATGTCGACTGGATGCGCGGCATGTCGGTGGCGCTGCATCCGCTGAAGGCCTCGAAGCCGGAGGCCGTGGCCACGGAGCTCGACTCCATCTTCGGCACCAAGGACGGCCCCGGCGCCAAGGTGATCCAGTTCATCCCCAACGATCGCCTGAACTCCGTGCTGGTGATCACCTCGCGTCCCGCCTATCTGACTCGCGCCGCGACCTGGATCGGCAAGCTGGACAGGTTGGCGGAAACCAATGAGCAACAGCTCTTCGTCTACCAGATCCAGAACCGGCCGGCCAAGGAACTGGCTTCTGTTTTGAGTACGGTGCTTGGCACGTCGGTTAAGACGGAAGGAGGGTCCTCCGGTTCGAATGTCTCACCCGACATGACGCCGATCGCCATGCAGTCGGACGGTGTCACGCCGGCGCCGCTCACCGGGCCGTCGCCTTCGCTGCCTCAGCAGGAGGGTGAGGGGCCAGCCCACGCCACGGTCGTCGCCGATGTCGAGAACAATGCGCTGCTGATTCAGACCACGGCACGCGACTATGAGCGCATCCAGCAGATCCTGGCCAAGGTCGACGTGCTGCCGACGCAGGTCATGCTGGAAGCGGTGATCGCCGAAGTGACGCTCGACGACGACCTGAAATACGGCCTGCGCTGGTTCTTCGAAAATGGCGGCACCAAGGTCTCGGTGTCCGACCTTGCCAAGGGTGCCGCCTCGGCCTTCATGGGCGGTTTTAGCTGGAGCTATGCAACCGACAACATCCAGGTGACCCTCAACGCGCTCTCCTCCATAACCGACGTCAATGTCATTTCGGCGCCCACGATCATGGCGCTCAACAATCAGAAAGCGATCCTGCAGGTCGGCGACCAGGTGCCGATCCTGACCCAGCAATCGCAGGATACCGGCAACGGCACCGCGCCGATCATCAACTCGGTGCAGATGAAGGACACCGGAGTCATCCTGACGGTGACGCCGCGCATCAACAATGCAGGCCGCGTCATGCTCGACATCCAGCAGGAGGTCAGCGACGCCACCCCAACGAAGAGTTCGGGCATTGATTCGCCGACCATCCAGCAGCGCAAGGTCCAGACGCGCGTGATGGTGAACGATGGTGAGACCCTGGCACTGGGCGGTCTCATTCAAGAAAAAAACAGCATCGGTCGCAGCCAGGTGCCGATCCTCGGCGACATCCCACTTATCGGCAACGCGTTCAAACAAAAGGATGACGGCATCAAGCGGACCGAACTGATCATCTTCATCCAGCCGCATGTCGTCCGTGATATCAACGAGGCACGTGAGGTGACGGAAGAGTTCCGCGGCAAGATCAATCTGCAAACGCCGATCCAGCAGCGGCGCGGCGGCACCAAGCTGCAACAGGATGTGAAGAGACTGGCCTACTGACCATGCCAATGGACGTCGCGATCCATCTCATTGCCGGCCTGATCCTGACGGCTATCCTCGTTGCCATTGCCCTGATCGACTTGGGCCGGCAGATTATTCCTGACGCGCTCAATGCGGCGCTTGCCGTGAGCGGGTTTTGTTTTCAATTGGTCACGCAGCGCGCCGATGCGCCGATGCAGGTCTTCATCGCTGCATCGACGCTGGCGGTTTTTTGGGCGCTGCGGCGCGGCCATTTCCTGCTCACCGGCAGGATCGGCCTCGGCCTTGGCGACGTGAAGATGCTGGCCGCGGCGGCGCTGTGGATCAACCCGCTGCTGTTGCCGGTGCTGCTGTTTATCGCCAGTGCTGGGGCACTGCTGTTTGTCGGCGGGCAGGTGGTTACCACGGGGCCTGCGGCGGCGCGGGCGCGCGTACCGTTCGGGCCGTTCATCGCGCTCGGGCTCGGCTGCAGTTGGGCGCTGGAACAATTTGTCGGGCTGAATTTGGGACTACTGTGATGCGAATTTTCCATCTCACCGGCTTGGCCGGACGCAAGCAAGGCAAAACCGGGGACACGCACGCCGACAAAGGCGAGGCCGGCTTCACCCTGGTCGAGCTTCTGGTCGTGCTGGCCATCATCGCGCTGATCGCCACGCTGGTGGCACCGCAGGTGCTACGCTATCTGGGTTCTGCGCGCACCAGCGCCGCCAAGGCGCAGATCAAGAACATCGAGAGCGCGCTCGAGCTCTACTATGTCGACAACGCCAAATATCCCTCGAACGACGAAGGCCTGAAGGCGCTGGTGACGGCGCCGGCCGGCGAAACACACTGGAATGGTCCATATCTCAAGACGACGAGCGGGCTCAACGATCCCTGGGGCAAGCCCTATGTCTATGAGCCGAACGCCGATGCCAGCGGCGTGGTGATCCGAACCTTCGGGCGTGATGGCAAGCCCGACGGAACCGGCGAAGACCAGGATGTCAGCAATTGATGCTGGCCTTCTGATCCGGGCCGGGAAGGGCTAGATTGGTCAAGAAACGACCGCGTCAGTAATGTCGCTCTGCGGGTAGGCTTGCCAGGTTTAACCGCGCGAAGCCGTCAGACGAATAGGCCGCGCCGCCCTTGGCAACGGATATCCTGAAGCGGATGGCGGCCGGAAGGCGTCGGTTGAGCTTCCAGTCGGCCGACCACGATCGCTGGGCGCCGTCGAGATATTCGAAATGAAGGCCGGTCACGCCAGCGATCAAGGGCACCCTCTGGTTTCCCATCGTATCGTCGGCACCAGCAGCGCCGCCCCGTCTCGGTATCTGAATGATGGCCAGGCTGTTATTTTCGGTGCGCTGGATGGCGATTTGCCTGAGGGCGGACGAGCCGAAGCCGATCGCAATGATGCCGTTGAATTGCAGCCGATCGGGTCCGCCGCTGAAATAGATTACGTCGTCGGGTGTCGACTGCATGAGGGGCAGGGCCTCGGCATTGCTGAGCGCGATTTCGAGAAACCGTGTCGCGGCGTCCACCTCCATCTGCATCTGGGTGGCGTTCTGGATCCGCACCATCGTTCGCGCTTGCCCGAGAAAGGTGACGATCAGTGCGGATACCACGCCTACAAGGGCGAGCCCCACCAGTATGTCGATCAGCGCGAATCCCTCGATCGATCGACACTTCGCGGCCGGGTATGTTTGCGTGCCGGGCGCCTTCCTTTGGTGACGCCACTTCCTTCGACGGGAGGAAGCCCCGATGAAGAAGGAGGGCACACGAGGAACAGAACCGCTCACTATGAGCCCTGCCGTCTGGCGGGCATGAAGGTGAGAAATGTTCCCGCCCCGGCACCGCTCTTTTCAATGATGATGGCGTCGAGCTTTGCCTTGCCGTCACCAATCGGCTGAGTCTTGACCGTCCAGCCGGATTGCCCAATGGCGTCGAGCCCAGCCGTTCCCCCGATTCCAGCATCCGAGTCATACTGCGCCATGATTTCCCGAACCTTTCGTGCTGCTTCCACTTGTTCCCGCGCCGTCACGAAGCTGCGGCTGGCGAGCACGATTGTCTGGCTGGCGATGCCAAGGACGAGCGCAAGGATGCTCATGGCGACGATCATTTCGAGGATCGAGAAACCGTCTTCGCTGCCGGGCGTCATGGCTTTATCGTCCGGCTGGTAAGCCCGGTCAGCCAGTTCACTTCGATATGCGCCGTCTGGGCGCCACGCTGCAGATCGATCTCCACGCCTGACGAACTGCCGTCAGGAAGAAACGTAAGGGCTGTCTGGCGGTCCGTCACCGTCTCGCGACCCGTGGTCACGCTCATTTTCATGTCCTCGGGCAAACCAAGCACCGGCTGGTCGCCGAAGCGGATCGTGCGGTCGCCGACATCGATGACGACCTGCTGCGGTCTGGTCGTGGCGATCGCCACCGTGCGCGACATGCGAATCCGACCAACGATCTCGCTGGAAAGGCTTTCGAGGCTTTCCGACCGGTATCTCTGGACAATGCCGGGTGCCGCGATTGCCGCGACGACGGCGATGATGGCCAGCACGACGAGCAGCTCGATCAAGGTGAAGCCGACTTCACCTTGATGTTCGGGGCCTCGCTTGTGTCTTGGTACGGCAGCAAATGTTCTCATTGCAGCGCCAAGTCGTTGATGCTGAGGATCGTCGTCATCACCGAGACGACCAGGCTGCCGACAAGGAAGCCGAGCGAGATCGTCATAGCCGGTGTCAGGAGCTTCAGCAGCGTGTCGATTCGACGCGTCACCGCCGACTGCAGCATCTTGCCGGCGCGGTCGAGTACGAGGGACAGCGCGTTGGCATCATCGCCGAGTGAGATTAGCGACAGCGTGGCGTTGTCGAACAGCTTCGCATTGGCGACGGCGTTGTGAAGCCGCGCGCCGTTCGCCACTTCCTCTTCCACTGCCGCAAAGCTCGCTTTCAACGATGCCTGTTGCGAAACATTGGTCGCCAGGCGCAGCGCCTCGCTCATCGTCACGCCATTGCCGAGCAGCAGCGACAAGGTTTCGAGATAGCGGGCAAGCACCGCGTTGGTCACCAGCGGACCGATCACCGGTGTTTTGAGAAGCCAACGCGAGAAGACGCTTTTTGTCGCCGGGGACTTCGACAGAACGAGATAGAAGAGCAGTGCCAAGAGGGCAGCGAGCGGGAAGACGAACGGATAGTCGTTGAAGACGTGGCCGAAGGAGGAGAGCATGCGCATCGTGAAAGGCTTGCGGGCGGAAGACCCCTCGAAGATCGGCTCCAACGCGGGCACCAATACCGTCGCCAGTACGACCATGGCGCCACACATCACCAGAAGAAGGAAGGCCGGATAAGTCAGGGCTTCGATGATCGAGGTCCGGCGTTTCGCTCTGGCTTCGAACGCGTCGGCCAGCCGCTGGCAGATATAGGCCATCTTGCCGCTGCGCTCGCCGCTGGCAAGCAAGGCGGCGACGTCTGGCGTGATGCCGGGCAGGGTCAGGAACGCGTCGGCGATGGAGCGCCCGCCGGTGGTCAGGTCCAGGACCGCCTGCAATTGCTGACGCCTGGCGACATTGCCTTCGCCGGAAATGACCGCGTTCAAGGCGCGGTCGATGGTGAATCCGGCGTTGAGCAGCACAGAAAGCTCGGCAAAGAGCCGGCTGAGATCGACGCGCCGCGTCAGCGTCAGGCTGGCCCTGCCGGGCAGCCTGATCTGCGCCTTCTCCTCGCTTGCCGGCACCAGATGATAGGAGCGGCGGCCTTGCTGGGCGAGCTTGCGCGCGGCACCCTGCTTGGTCGGGGCCTCGACGACGCCGTTCTCCCTGGTCCCATCGGCGAGATAGGCGCGATAGGCGAATGATGGCATCAGCCGCCTCCGCCGAGGTCGATGACGCGCCGCACTTCCTCGAGTGTGGTGACTTGGCGTTCGACCAGTGTGGCAGCGTGAGCGGCCATAGTCGTCAGATCGGCTTCCGACGCCGCCTTGGCGATCTCGAGCTCGCTCGCGCCCTCGTCGATGAGCGCCGCGATGCGCGGTGACACCTGCAGCATCTCGTAGGTCACGGTGCGCCCGCTGTAACCCGAGCCGTTGCAGCTCTTGCAGGACGCGACGTTGCCGGCGCCTTGGCAGGCCGGACAGACGCGCCGCAGCAGGCGCTGCGCGATGACGCCGCGGATGGTGGCGCCGAGCAGGTAGCCGTCGACGCCCATGTCGCGCAGGCGCGTCAGCGCCCCGGCCGCGCTGTTGGTGTGCAAGGTCGAAAACACCAGATGGCCGGTCAGCGCCGCCTGGATGGCAATCTGCGCCGTCTCGCGGTCGCGAATTTCGCCGAGCAGGATGATGTCGGGATCCTGGCGCAGGATCGAGCGCAGCGCCGTGGCGAAATCGAGGTCGATGGCCGGATTGACCTGCAGCTGCGTGATGCCGGCCATCCGGTATTCGACCGGGTCCTCGACGGTGAACACCTTGACGTCGGGCCGGGAGCATTCTGCCAGGACCGAGTAAAGCGTGGTGGTCTTGCCGCTGCCGGTCGGGCCGGTGACCAGCACGATGCCGTTGGCGGCGCGCGACATCTGCCGGATCTTGGTCTGCGCGGCTTCGTCGAAGCCGAGCTTTTCCAGGCGCAGCTCGACGCCGGCGCGGTCGAGGATGCGCAGCACGATGGCCTCGCCATGGATCGACGGGATGACCGAGACGCGCAGATCGACATCGCGCCCGCGCACGGCAATCCGCATGCGCCCGTCCTGCGGCAGCCGCCGTTCGGCGATGTTGAGCCGCGCCAGGATCTTGATGCGCGTCGAGACGCCGGACAGCATCGCCGAGGGTGCCGTGTCGACGACCGACAGCATGCCGTCATTGCGGAAGCGGATGCGCACGTGGTCTTCGAGGGGCTCGATATGGATGTCGGTTGCTTTGGCATCGACGGCGCGGTGGATGGTGTCGGCGACGAAGCGCACGATCGGCGCCTCGCGCGCGAAATCCTTCAGGCGCTCGAGATCGTCCGAGCCGAAATCCGCCGGCCCGGCGCTGCCGACTTCGAGCGATACCGCTTCCGCCGCCAAGCGCTCCAGCCGGTCGATGCACTCGCCGATCATGCGCCGCGGCAGGACGCGCAGCGACGGCGTCCTTTCCCAGTGAAAGGCCAGCGCATCGATGGTCGCCGACGAAAAAGGATCTGCCACCGCCACGACCAGCTGGCGGTCGTCCATCTCCAGCGGCAGCACGGCGTCTTCCTTGAGATAGGAGAGCGGCACGCTGGCCAGCATCTGCGGGCTCAGCTCCTCCGGCAACTCGGCAAGCATCGGCACGTCGAGGAAACGGCAGAGGCTGCTGGCAAGCTCCTGCTCGCCGATCAGGCCGAGTTCGGTCATCACCGTGTCGAACGGATGCCCCGATGTGCTCGCCGCACCCAGGGCGCGCTGGACGCTGTGCGCGGTGAGGATTTTTTCGCTCTCCAGGAAGGCGAGGAAGGCTTCGATACGAGAAGTCTGAAGCGCGGCGTTCATGGTCTAGCTCCAGCGGGCCAAGATCTGCGCCACGGTCGTGCCGAAAAGTCCGTCGCAGCTGATGGTGGGCGCCAATGCGGTAGGGCCGTCGATTTCGGCGGCAGGCATGCGCGATATCCGGATGAAGCCCGTGGTGGCCAGCGCCGATCTCTCGACCACGAATCCGGCCTGGCCGGCAATGCCCGAGCCGTCGCGCCGGGCGGTGACCTCGACCGTGTAGAGGCTGCCGCCGTTCCTGTCCGGATCGGCCGGCTGCTCGGCCTGCGGTGCCGTGTTGACGAAATTGCGCAGCCTGTTCGGCGCCTTGGCCAAAACGATCGCTCCCTGTTTGAGATCGACGGTGAAGACTGCATAGAGATCGCCCAACGGGATCGAGGCGAGCGCGGAAAATTCCTGCAGTTCCGATACGGATTCGAAGGCCGCGAACTTGTTCTGACTTGGGCCGAGCGAGGAGCGTGGCTGCGTGCCGGCGGCAAAGGCATTGGGCGGGCTTCTGAAGGTGACGATGGCCTTGGCGATCTCGCCTGCCATCCGCGGATCGAAGCCGAATGACGCAAGGCCTTGCGCCAGCAACTTGTCGTTGGCGGCGTTGAGATCGATCAGGCCGCGATGGTCCTGGACGCTGAGCTCGAAGCTGAAATGTCCGGCATGGCAGCGCGCGGGCTGGGCATCTTGCGACAATTTCGACGTCGCTGAGCCGTCGAACAACTCGCCGGCCACGACATTGACCAGGCCGTCGGCGACCATCGCGAGCCGCTGCTGCTCCGTCTCGTTGCCGGCGATCATGAGCCGGCTGCGCGCGGTCAGCGCGAAGGGAGCGACGATCGCCGAGACGATCAGCATGAAGACGAGCACGGCGACCAGCGCGAAGCCCGCATTCTTGTCCGCGGAGCGATCAGCCATCGCCGCCTCCGGCGGGAACTGTCGGCGGCGCTGGCGGGTAGAGCAAGATCCGGGCCGATTTTCCGCCCCGCTCCAGGATCGCCGCATCCTTCTCGACACCGGACACCGTCCAGCCGTCGATGGTCTCGCCATTGCCATACCAGTTGGCCGTATCGGCTCCTGCCGATTTGAGCAGGACACGGGCGCGGGCGCCATTGATGCTGATGCCGAGCAGGGCGGGCGCGGGAAGAGGCGCAGCACTTGCTACCGGCTGGGCCGGCGGGGTGGGATCCGAGGCCACTTGGGCAGGCGCCGGCGCCCCTTCGGCGACGGGGACGAATTTGCGCCGCGTCGGCGTGAACAATGGGCGCGCGAAGGTCTCGGCAAAACCGGTGCTATCGGCCGCGGCCGGCAGACCCGTGGCGCCGGCCTGCGCTTCGCGTATGTTGCGCTGCGCCGATGGCGCGGTCGGCGAGATGTCGACCGGCGTTTCGTAGAGCACGACATTGGTCAGCGCCAGCGCGACGGCGGCAAGACCGAGACCGAGCGCTGCCACGGGCCGGATCATGGCGCGGCCCCTGCCGCGGCCGTGGCCATGCCCGGCGGCAGCGCGCCATAAAACAGCACTTCGGCAAAGATCTCCGGCTCGACATTGGGCGCTTCGGAAGGGGCGACGTTGGTGACCCGCAAGGTGGCTTCGCGGACGAACAGCACCGGCAGCGTGGTCTCGAGGCCGAGCATGAGGCCGTGCACGCCTTCCAGCGTGCCCGAAACATTGGCGCGCAGGCCGAGATAGGCGACGCCGTCCTCGTTAAGCGCCGGCGCGTTGCCGGCCGACAGCACCACCACCTTGTTCGAGGCGGCGATCGCGTTCAGCCTCGTCTGCAGGGTGCCGCGGATGACCGCCTCGCTCTCGCCGGACAGGAACTCGCCATTGCCGGCGGCGGCCGGCGGGGCGGAGGCCTCCATCGTCTTGGCCAACGCCACCACGGCCTCGATCTGGCCCAGCGTCTCGCGTTTCTGGTGGATGCCGGCGTTTGCCGAAGCGACGCTGCCCAGCGCGGCAAAGATCAGCCAGCCGGTCACCAGCACGCCGAAGGCGGCGATCGCCAGGGCCAGGGAGCGGCGGACCAGAAGCCGGCTGTTGAGGATCGCGCTCAGCATTGGTTCAGGGCTCCTCCACCTTGGCCGTGATGGTGAAGTGCTCGCCGGTCTGGCCCGGAACCCTGGTCACCGGCGAAGAGAATTCCGGCGCGGAAAACAGCGGCGAGGCGTCGATGGGCTGGATTAGGTCGGCGGCGGAGGTGGCGAAGCCGGTGATCGTCAGCTGGTCGCCCTTCGAGGAAAGATCGCTCACCCAGGCGCTGTCGGGCAAGAGCCGCGTCAGCTCGGCCAGGATGCGCACCACAGGCACAGTGTTCTTCTTCTCGGCGCGCAGCTTTTCGGTCTGCTCGAGCTCGGCCTGGCGCTTCTGCAGCGAGGCCCGCGCCTTCCTGGCCTCGACCTGGGCGCTGGCGATCTCATCGTCGAGCACGCTGCCGGCCTGCCAGCTTCGCCACTGCGCATGGCCGTAGGTCGCGGCAAGGGCAAGGAGGACGATTGCGACGGCAGCGGGCCAGACGCGGCGCGTAAACCGGTCGCGCGCCCTGGCGGGCCAGATCGCCGCCAGGCTGAGTGGGTCCGGCCGCAGGATCCGTTCGGCATCGGCGATGGTCAGCGAGGCGAGAGTGCCGCCGACCGCCCGGATCGCTTCCAGCGCCGGCGCCAGGGTTTTCTTCTTGACGACGAAATAGGACGAGCCGCCTTCGGCCTCGTCGGCAAAGACGATATAGACGTGCGACGGGTCGATCGGCGTCGAGCCCATCAGGTCGAGCTCAGCCATGTCGCGCGCCTGCCGCACCGGCAGCCGTCGCGCACCAAGCCGCCGCTTCAGCAGAAGCGCGCTGTCGATCCGGATCGCGACGGAAGGGTGCCTGCGGCCGGAGCGCAGGAGTGCGGCGATTCCGTCCGAGGTCGCATCGAGCGGCAGCGGCGGCGACTGGAATTCCGGCCCGCCCGTCGCCAGCACGCGGATGCCGTCATCGGCCATGGTGATGGTGCAGTCGAAAGGTTTCGGCTGTGTTGGCTTACGGGCAAGGCTCATCCAGACAGCGCGAAGCTCATCACGCCACCAGTCGAAGCCATCCAGAAGCTGTGCCTTATACGTCACCATGACGCCCCACCCCGCGCGCCCGGCTGATTCTCGGCCGGGCGTGCCATTTGCAGTTTATAGAGGGTGTTGGGAACGCGTGTGGAACAAAAGGGGTGGGCGGAATTAGTCACAGGTTTATGGTTCGTGAGACCTTTTCAGGCTTAAGCGCGATCGCCGCGAGCACGAGCGGCTGCCCAAGAAACGAGTCGGCACTGCTCCAAGCGCCTTGCGGCCAAGAACGAGACTGTAGTGGACTCTATAGGCCCATCACTCGTGTTCATTGTATCGTCGATAGAATTGACGGCCCTCCCAACTTTCTTGATATGCTTCAGCAATAGTATGGGCTATATCGCTGCGAGCCAGCGCAACGTCTCCCCCAAAAATACTTTTAACTCTTTCGTTAGCAAGCGCTCTAAATTCTTGCCAGCGTAACTCATGAGCCGCCAGTTCAACCAGCTCTCTTGGGACGCTTCCTTCGTCCAGCCCCGACGGATCACGGTTTTTGAGGGTATCCTTCACCATCAAAAGGAAATCTTCCCTGAGGTGTGGGACCTCCCTAAGGAGGTCAATCACATCAAAGAATGAAGATTCAGCTCTATCAACTCCAAACCCTGCATTCAGGATTTGAGATGAGTTGTGAATCAGGATCCTTAGCAACTTTTTAGAGTATTCTAGATCCAACAATAAGCCTTCTCAGCGTATTTGCCCGTTGCGTCAAAACCGGCGCGATTAAGGAATTACGGTGACAGTGCACTATTTTGCTTCGGTCGCCTGCCGCGCTTGCCCGGCTTCACCGCTTTCCCGATTTGCGCGGCGATCCGGCCCAGAAACGCGTCGCTGCCCACCGGCCTGCCGACGCTCTCGGCTTTGCGCAAAGCGTCGAAAGCCGCGGCATCCATTTCGACAAGATCGAACAGGCCGGCCATTGATGGCAACCGGTCCTTGATCGGCTCCAGATCCGTGACGCCGTCTGGTTCGCCCGTCAGATGCGCCCGAGCGCTTGACCAGGGCCAGTCGACCGCCCGCTCCACCAGCCGCGCACGGACGGGATTGAGCCCGACGTATCGTACCGCCGACAGAAGGTGATCCTCGTCCATCGCGACGGCGCCGAACCGGCCTTGCCAGAAATGCCCGGTCTTCTTTTGCCGCGCATGGATGGTTCCCGCATAGATGCGATGCACCTTAGCGAGCGCGCGCCGCAGGCCATCGGCATCGGTGGGCGTCAGGATCAGATGCACATGGTTCGGCATCAGGCACCATGCCCAGATGCCGACATCGGCAGGCCGGCAATGCTCGACCAGAAGGTTCCGATAGAGCGCATAGTCTTCAGGTGTGAAAAACACCTTGGCGCGTCCATTGCCGCGCTGCGTGACGTGGTGTGGCAGACCGGGAACGACGATGCGGGCAAGCCGAGCCATATGTTCAATCCAGGGCGGACGGGCTTCAATCGGGACTATGATGGAAAATTAGTGCACTGTCACCGTAATTCCCAATTTTTCGTCCCTCCTTCGGCATCGGTGAGAGCACCAACAAAATTGATGCAGTGTTGCCGCAGCGTTCAAGGGTGCCAATGATATCCGCGATGTAGTCAATCTATACGCTAATTATCTGAGTATTAAATGAAATATGACCATAGTACGACGGTCTATTATTCCACTAATGCCGAAAGACTCCCAAAAATCTTAAACAACTCTTCATCAAACAACTTCTTGTAATACTCAATATTACCCGAGACGCCGTATCCGATTGCTACATCAAAAAGTTGACTTATTGGCCAAATTAGCATGATAATTCTATAGTTTTCTTTATGATCTTTTCCAAATTCTATTTTTCTCACTGCCGCCAAGGCTCGGTTCGCAGCAACATCGTTAAACTCTCTCTGGTGAAGTTTGACAAAAAAGCCAACTTCAACCGAGAACAACTCGTTTTCGATTTCGTGCGAGCTGATCATTGACCTATCCTCGATATAGCCTGAGCGGAAACATGACCGTCGATCAAAACTTCTTGATCGGCTCGTGCGAAATTTTTCGCCGACGGAAAATTTCGTCCAGGATCATCTTTTGGAAATTCGCCATTCGATACGTCTACAACCCGTGTCTTGACTTTGGACAAGTCGATACGAACAACATTTGAGACATCCCCCTTTGCATATTTGCCGATCGCGACAGCAGGGCTTTTAGTAGTCGAAATCCAATTAGAGCTCTGCATATTCGTGCGTAGCATAACGTGTTTCGAGGGAAATACGTTAGCCATACGATCCCTCGCGAACAACCCTACTGGGGGATCCTCGCCAGGCGCTAAAGCGCGATAGACAAATTTACCGGCATCCTCTTCATCATCTTTCGTTAGGCCGAGATCTTTGGCAAGCCTCTCGCCAAGAGCCTTCAGCGAGTCGACACGAGTTTTATGTCCCGCTACAAGCGGTTCAAGTCCAGCCGGGCCCCACGCCAACCGGGCCTTGAGGTATGGCGAGTTGACTTACCTTATCGCAGTCGCAGTCTTTCTTGTCGGCAAACGCGCCAGGGAATGAATTCGCAACATCTTGATCGCTTGCGCTTGGGTCAGACGACGCGTCAGATCGCGAATCACCGCCCTCCTTAGCGCTATTTACCAATCCCGCTGCGCTGTCGTCCGATGAGCGAGGCGAATGGCCATTGTTGTCGGCCTTATTGACTGGGTCGTTCTGGGCATACGCATATCGGTTCGTTCCTACGCCGGGCAGCGTCGTGTCCCAGTCGTCAGGAGAGATGAAGCGTCCGAGCACCGGATCCATATACCGTGCATTGAGGTAGAGCAGTCCGGTTTCCGGATCGAAGCGCTCGCCGATGTAGCTCTTCTGGGTCTGGAAGCCGGTGTTGAGGCGCTCGCCATAGGTGGCGTAGTTGGTGGCTTCGGTGACGGCGCCTGAGCTGTCGGTGACCATTCGCACCGAGGCCAGATGATCGCGGTGCAGGAAGTATTTTGTGCCGCCGACCACCTTCACGTCCGAATGCGGATAGCGGGTGTAGACCTCTGCCCCGGGTGTCTGTGGATCGATCTCGACCGAGGCGTCGGGATAAAGCGTGGTGGCAAAGGCAGAGGCCTTCTTCACCCGCGCGCCGTCAGGGCCGTAGCTCAGGTTGACGGTGTTGGAGGCGAGGCTGACGGTCTTGAGCCTGTTGGCCTCGTCCCAGGTCAGCGTGCGATGTCGCGGCCATTGCCCATCAGGATCAGGTCCGGACGGGTCTCGTAGTAGAAGCTGATGCTGGCGCCGTTATAGGTAATGCTCGCCGGATAGCAGGTCGGGCTTGCCGGGCAGGTATAGCTGTAGGTGACCGTGTTGCCGTTGGTGTCGGTGGCAGAGGTCAGCAGCCACCGGTAGCTGAAAGCAAGATCATAGGCCGGCGTGCCGGCTGTCGGAAGGTGTGACGCTATCGCGAGACTCGCGCTCATCTGAAAAATTCATGCACGGCATCAAAGTCTTGATGGCCAAGAACTATATCGACAACCTGTCGGAAGAGGCCCGCAAGGGGCAGATGGAGAAAGCGGAGCAGGGCATCTGGCCGACTAGGGCACCGCTGGGCTATGTCAACACCACGGGCAAGGATGGCAAAAAGGTAATCGAGCCGCATCCTGAACTGGCTCCAGTCGTCACACAGCTGTTCGAGCGCTACGCAACCGGCCAGTATTCACTCAAAACCCTGGCCAAGGCCGCCCATGGCGATGGGCTGATCTATCCCAAGAGCGGCAATCCGGTTCCGGTCAGCGCCGTGCATATGATCCTGCGCAACCGGCTCTATACGGGACTATTCCAGTGGAACGGCAAATTGCACCAGGGCAAACACGAACCGCTCGTATCGATCGAGCTATGGGAGCGGGTCCAGGGCGTTCTGACGGGCCGCAATTCGGTCCCGGCCCACCCGATAGGAAACGAGTTCGCCTTCACCGGCCTGATGAGCTGCATCGAATGCGGCTGCGCCGTCGTGGCGGAGATCAAGAAGGGCAAATACGTCTACTATCACTGCACGGGGCATACCAACAAAGGCCGGGGCGGATACGGTGATTGCCGCCGCAAATACGTCCGCGAGGAAGTGCTCGATCAGGCGTTCGCCAACCTGCTCGACCGGTTGCATTTTGACGAAGAGATACTGGAATCGGTAAAAGCAGCCCTCATGGCCAGCCATGCCGACGAGCGCCGAGAGCATGAACAGGCGATCCATCGATGCCAAGTCGAGGACAAGCGGCTCGAGGATCGGCTGCACGCCATGTATCTCGACAAGCTCGATGGCCGCATCGACAACGCCTTCTACGACCGAATGTCGGCACAGTGGCGAACCGAACAGACGCGGCTGCTTCGCGAGATAGAGCGCCATGGTAGCGCCGAGGAATCATATATGGAGGACGGCATCCGGCTGCTGGAACTGGCGCGCAACGCCAGCCGACTGTTTGCGAAACAGCCTGCGCACGAGAAAAAGCGCGTCTTGAATCTCGTGCTGTCGAACTGCCAATGGGACCACGGCGAAGCTCACGCCGTCTTCAGGCAACCGTTTGATCTGCTTGCGGAAACGGTCGTCGCTAGCGCAGCAATGGGTGCACACCAGACAGCTGCATCTACACGGAGTGCCCTTCCCGAGAGATGGGTGACAGTTCATTCTGGATAGATGGGTTACACTTTTGGCCCTTTGCAAGGAGAGCAAGGTGCCTTGGAAGGAGTGTAACGTCATGGACGAGCGGCTTAAGTTCGTGGCCCGTCTGCTGGACGGAGAGAAGATGGCGGTCCTTTGCCGGGAATTCGATATCTCGCGCAAGACCGGCTACAAGATCCTCGCGCGCTACAATGATAGCGGCCTTGAGGGGCTGACGGATCGGTCACGCCGACCCTATCGCCACGCCAATCAGCTTCCGTTTCAAATCGAGAAGCTGATTGTGCGCCTGAAGCAGGACAAGCCGACTTGGGGTGCGCCTAAGATACGCGAGCGGCTGGCCCGGCTCTATCCGGATGTGCACAGGCCTGCGATCTCGACGATACATGCGGTGCTCGACCGGCACGGTATGGTCGAGCACCGCAAGCGACGGCGCAAGGCGACGGGGACGCCACTTTCAAGCAGCTGTCGACCCAATGATCTGTGGTGCGCCGACTACAAGGGCGAGTTCATGCTCACCGATCGGCGCTATTGCTATCCGCTGACGATCACTGACTTCGCCAGCCGCTATCTCATTGCCTGCGAGGCGCTGTCGACCACCAAGGAAGCCTATGCCTTCACCGTGTTCGAGAGCGTTTTCAAGGAGTTCGGTCTGCCCCGCGCCATCAGGACCGACAATGGCGTTCCCTTCGCCAGCCCCAACGCGCTCTTCAACCTCAGCAAGCTGTCGGTCTGGTGGCTGCGCCTGGGCATCGACATCGAGCGCATCCAGCCGGGCTGCCCACAGCAGAATGGGCGCCACGAGCGCATGCACCTCACCCTGAAGAAGGAAGCCACCAAACCGGCTGGCGCCAATTTCCTTCAGCAACAGGCTAGGTTCGATGACTTCATCGACGAGTTCAACTCAGAGCGCCCGCATCAGGCGCTCGGCATGGACTGCCCGGCAGAGCGCTACACGCCCTCAACGCGCCCCTACACTGGCTTGCCAGAGCTCGACTATCCGTTTCACGATAAGGCCGTCACCGTCACCACCTGCGGTCGCATCTGCTACAATCGCAAGAAGATCAACCTTAGCCTCGTCTTTGCCGGCCAGACCGTCGGCATCAAACAGATCGAAGACCATATCTGGCTTGCCAGCTTCATGGACTATGATTTGGGGTACTTTGATGATGAGACATTCAGGCTCGAACCACTCAACCCCTTCGGGCCAAAAGTGTTACCCATGTCTCCGGTATAAACCGTAACCTATGTGTCCGGAACGGACCCAGTCCAGTTTGGCTGGGGCGCCAGGATTCGAACCTGGGAATGTCGGTACCAAAAACCGATGCCTTACCACTTGGCGACGCCCCAGCAGGCGGGCATGCCGCGCTGCGCGCGGCCTTATAGGACGAGGCGGCGCAAAGCTCAATGCCGGGAGATCAACTAAATCGGCAGTGACGCGGGGCCGCCATTTCCGGCCAGTTTGTCGCCGATCGCCCGGCGGTGGATCGTAAGCCGCACGCGTCGCGCGGCAGCTTCGGGCGGTGCAGGCCGCGAGCGGCTCAGCTCCGCGTTCAGGGAAGCAGGCGATGCATCCTTGCCTAGGCCTGGGCCACGCGCGCGCGGCAATCCTCCAGGACGGCAGCAAGCGTGTCCTCGAAGGGATGCTCGGGCGCCCAGCCGAGCAGGGTCCGGGCGCGGGTGGCATCGCCGACGATGCATGGCAGATCGCTCGGCCGCAGCCGCAGCGGATCCTGCTCCGTGACGATCTTGACGCTGCTGCGGGCCAGCAGCCGATCGAGGACGTCTCCCATCCGCCAGGAGAGGCCGGACGCAAGGTTGAAAATGGCGTTCGGCGCAAGATCGCGGCTCTTCAGAACCGCACGCGCATAGGCGTTGGCGATGTCGCGCGCATCCAGGAAATCGCGCCTCGCGTCGAGATTGCCGACGCGGATCACCGGCGGAGCAAGGCCCGCTTCGATCCGGGCGATCTGCATGGCGAAGGCCGGCACGGCAAATGCCTCGGTCTGGCCCGGGCCCGTATGGTTGAAGGGGCGCATTCGGACACACTTCAATCCCTGGCGCGAAAGCGCGCCGAGCGCGAGGTCGGCCGCGGCCTTGGTCACGGCGTAGTCGTCGATCGGAGCAAGCAGCGTGCCTTCGTCGAGCGGGCGTCCGGTCTTGGCGCTTTCGCCATAGACCAGGCCCGATCCGACATGAACCAGCCAGCAGTCCGGAGCCTTGTCGAGGACGGCATGAGCCACGTTGAGCGCGCCGTCCACATGAATGCGCCATGTGTTGCGGGGATCGGCCTGGGCGGCACCCAGGGCCGCGACCGCCGCCATGTGAATGACATGGGTGGGCTGGTGACGGGCAATGGCGTCATGGACGGCGGCCGGATCGGTCACGTCCAGTTCTTCCACCAGGCCGAAGGCGGGATGCGGACCACCATCCTTGGAGGTCGCGGCAACGGCAATTTCGCGGCCGCAAATCCTGCGCAGCGCGTCGCCCACATAGGGCCCGACGAAACCGTTGGCGCCGGTTATCAAAACGCGCATGCCGGCCTCACGGACCACGACGAATTGTCCGCATGCGGATGCGTGGCGGAAGACTGTGCGTCAAGTCATCGACCCGTTGATGCAAGAGCTTCCTTTCAATTCCTGGCAGCCGAGTGGCGCGCCAGATCGGCGTCCACCATTTCGCGGATCATATCCTCCAGGGAGATCGTCGCTTCCCATCCGAGCTTCGCCTTTGCCTTGGCCGGATTGCCGCGAAGGATTTCGACTTCCGCCGGCCTGAACAGGTCGGGATCGATGACAAGATGGTTATCCATCTCCAGCCCGACATGCTCGAACGCGATTCTGCACATATCGCGCACCGTCGTCGTCCTGCCGGTGGCGACCACATAGTCGTCGGGCTGATCCTGCTGCAGCATCAGCCACATGGCGCGGACATAGTCCCTGGAGTGGCCCCAGTCGCGCTTGGCGTCGATGTTGCCCAGGCGCAGTTCCCTTGCCAGGCCCTTCTTGATGCGCGCGACGGCGTCCGTGACTTTGCGTGTCACGAATTCGATGCCGCGAAGCGGCGATTCGTGATTGAACAGGATGCCGCTCGAAGCGTGCAGGCCGAAGCTCTCGCGATAATTGACGGTGATCCAGTGACCATAGACCTTCGCCACCGCATAGGGAGAGCGGGGATGGAAAGGCGTGGTCTCCGACTGCACCGGCTCCTGGATAAGGCCGTACATCTCCGAGGACGACGCCTGGTAGAAACGCGCCTCGGGGATCTCGAGACGCAGTGCCTCGAGAACATTGGTGACGCCGATACCGGTGACGTTGCCTGTCAGGATCGGCTGCTGCCACGAGGATCTGACGAAAGACTGTGCGGCCAGGTTGTAGACCTCGTCTGGCCTTACGTCGCGCATGGTTCGACTAAGACCCGACAGGTCCGTCAGGTTGCCGTCCACGATCCGCACATCGTTTTCGATTCCCAGCCATTTCAGGCGCATGGTGTTGACGTCGGCTGTGCTCGACCGCCGCGCCAGCCCGTGGACTCGGTAACCCTTCGAAAGCAGGAGCTGGGCCAGATAGGCGCCATCCTGCCCCGTAATGCCGGTTATCAACGCCGTTCTTGTCATCGATGCTCTCAGGGCTCGAGCGAGACGTGGGGCACAAGTCCCCGTTATTGTAGAGCGGGCCGCGCCCCAAGCCTGCGGCGATCGCCGGCTCCGTCTTCGTTATACGGCTTCTGATTCATCTGCCAGTGTGGTGTCGCGCGCTCGTTCCAGCGCCATTGCCACAATCTTGCTCGCCCTGTCATGGCTGGCGGCCTCGGCATAGCACCGAAATTCGGGAGCGTTGCCGGAAGGCCGCAGATGGATGATCTCGCCACTGGTCATCCGTGCCCTGAGACCGTCGGTCTCATCGACGTCCAAGACGCTGCCGAAGGGGGCAAGGAAGTGCCGCAAGCCATCGCGGTACGCGAGCTTTCGCATCAAGCCGCGCGATTTCTCGACGGGGAAGTTCTCGAGCCGTTCGCTGGCGCAGACCGGAAGGCTCCAGGTTTCGCGCAGGCCGGAAAGCGATTTTCCGGTCGATGCCATCGTGCCCAGCACCGCCAGGATCGGCAAAAACGAATCCCGTGTCGGCAGCGCCGACAAAGCCTTGCCGTTCACCACGCAGTCCGACCCCAGAAGAACCCCGCCATTGGCTTCGAAGCCGACGACAATGCCGCCTGCCTGCCGCGCGGCGTTCATTTCCGCTATGACGAAAGGGGATCCGACCTTCGTTCTCCTGACGCCGAATCCGAAAGCCTCGGAGATGCCTGAATTGGAGGTGATCGGCGTCACCACAATGTCGGCCTTGAGGAACAGCGCCGTGGCCAGCCCGATCAGGTCGCCGCGGAACAGTTCGCCACTGTCGTCGATGACAAGCGGGCGATCGGCATCGGCGTCGGCAGAGAGCACGGCGTCGAATTCGAATTCGCGCACCCAGTCTTTCACCCTCACCATCGTTCCCCGGCCGACGGCTTCCGTATCGATGGGCACGAAGGTTTCCGTTTTCCCGACGGGGATCACCTCGGCGCCGTAGGACCGCAGGACCTCGACCAGCAGCTCCGCCGCAACCGTGCTGTGCTGGTAGACGCCGAGACGCATTCCGGAAAGGGCGCGAGGGGGCAGAATGCCATCGACACGATCTCGAAAGGCCGCGAGCGCCTGTTCATGGCCGGCTTGCCGGTCCGCATGGGCCGGAGGCCAGGGATATCGATCCGACAGTTCCGCGACGTGACGGGTGATGGCGGCCTCGTCCGCCTTGTCGATCTCGCCCCTCGGCCCATAGAATTTGATGCCGTTGCGGTCGGCGGGAATATGCGACCCGGTCACCATAAGCGCCGCGGCGCCGTCCAGGCGGGCATAAAAGGCGAGCGCGGGCGTGGGGATGGGACCGCAATCGACCGGCTGGAAGCCGGCCGCGGCCAATGCCGCCATGCAGTCTTCGGCAATCGTTGGACTGCTGTCGCGCAAATCGCGCCCGACGAAGACCTTGCCTTGCTGAAATCCGGTCGACCGCAAGCGCCGGGCGAAACCCTCGGTATAAAGTCCGCTTGGCCTTCCCACCAATTCGGAAGCCAAACCCCGAACGCCGCTTGAGCCGAATTTCATCAGTCTGCTTTGCTATTGGAAGATTGCCGCCGCTCAACGGAATGAGCCCGGCTGCCCCCGGCTGTCAACATCAAAAACAACTCGAAATCCGCGTCTTTCCTGGAGCAATTCCAGGAAAAGTGTGAGCGGCTTTCCGTCCGGAATTGCGTAAATCAAAGAGTTAGAGCGGTTTACCGTTTCAGTAAAACGGTGAAGCGCTCTAATGTCCCCAAACGGCCAGTTCGTTGCCGGCCGGATCAGTGAAGTGGAACCGCCTGCCGCCCGGGAAAGAAAAGATCGGCTTGACGATGGTGCCGCCGGCACTCTCGACCGCGTCCAGCGTTTCCTCGAGATTTTCGGAGTAGATGACCGGAAGCGGCTTGGCCGGCGCTTCGCCGGCATCTGCCTGAAAGCCGCCGTCGAGGCCTTCGGCAAAGGCTGCGTAAGTCGGACCGTAGTCGGTGAACGACCATGAAAAGGCGGCGCTGTAGAAAGATTTTACGCTGTCCAGCGTGCCGCCCGTCGCCGGCAGTTCAAGATAGTCGAGTTTTCCATTGAGTTTCATCACGCTACTCCACTGCGTTCCCGTTATGTTCTATATCGGTCGTTTCCCTCCAGCAAGTCTTTTTGACGCAGCTTTTGCTTAATCGATTGTAGCCGCAGTGGTTGCTTGCCGGTGCCTTGCCTTTCGCAGTGCAGCATCCTATCGCTCGGAGCGGGGAAGGCGGGAAACGGCCATCATCCGGATGTTTCTATCTCCCACGAACTGGAGGGCAAGCATGACCAAGTGGGTTTACACCTTCGGCGACGGCGCCGCCGAGGGCCGTGCCGGCGACCGCAACCTTCTCGGCGGCAAGGGTGCCAATCTGGCCGAGATGTGCAGCCTTGGGCTGCCGGTGCCGCCCGGTTTCACCATCACCACGGAGGTCTGCAACGCCTATTACGCCAACGGCCGCACCTATCCCGGCGGGCTCGAGACGGATGTCGTCTCCGCTCTCGACCATATCGGCCGGATTACCGGCCGCCGCTTCGGCGACCCGTCGAAGCTGCTTCTGGTCTCCGTGCGCTCCGGTGCTCGCGCCTCGATGCCTGGCATGATGGATACGGTGCTCAATCTCGGCCTCAACGACGAGACGGTCGAGGCTTTGGCCGCCGATTCCGGCGATGCGCGTTTCGCCTATGACAGCTACCGCCGCTTCATCCAGATGTATTCCGACGTCGTCATGGGCCTGGACCACGAAGTGTTCGAGGAGATCCTCGAGGACCAGAAAGCCAGTCTCGGGCATGAGCTCGACACCGGCCTGACGGCCCAGGAATGGCAAGGCGTGATTTCGCTCTACAAGGCCAAGGTCGAGGAAGAACTCGGCAAGCCGTTCCCGCAAGATCCGCAGGAACAGCTCTGGGGCGCGATCGGCGCCGTGTTCTCGAGCTGGATGAACAACCGCGCCATCACCTACCGGCGCCTGCACGACATCCCGGAAAGCTGGGGCACCGCCGTCAACGTCCAGGCCATGGTATTCGGAAATATGGGCGACACGTCCGCGACCGGCGTCGCCTTCACGCGCAATCCCTCGACCGGCGAGAGGCAGCTCTACGGCGAATTCCTGGTCAATGCCCAGGGCGAGGACGTGGTGGCCGGCATCCGCACGCCGCAGAACATCACCGAGGCGGCGCGCATCGCCGCCGGCTCCGACAAGCCGTCGCTGCAGAAGCTTATGCCTGACGCCTTCCAGGCTTTCGTCGACATCTCCGACCGGCTGGAAAAGCACTACCGCGACATGCAGGATCTCGAATTCACCATCGAACGCGGCAAATTGTGGATGTTGCAAACCCGCTCCGGCAAGCGCACCGCCAAGGCTGCGCTGAAGATTGCCGTCGAGATGGCCAAGGATGGGCTGATCACCAGGGAGGAGGCGGTCGCCCGCATCGATCCGGCCTCGCTCGATCAACTGCTCCATCCGACCATCGACCCGAATGCCGCGCGCGATGTCATAGGCATGGGCCTGCCGGCGTCGCCCGGCGCCGCCACCGGCGAGATCGTTTTTTCCTCCAGCGATGCCGAGGACGCCAGGGCGCAAGGCCGCAAGGTAATCCTGGTGCGCATCGAAACCAGCCCGGAGGACATCCACGGCATGCATGCCGCCGAAGGCATCCTCACCACGCGTGGCGGCATGACCAGCCACGCCGCGGTGGTGGCGCGCGGCATGGGCAAGCCCTGCGTGTCCGGCGCCGGCTCGCTGCGTGTCGACTACAAGGCCGGCACGCTGCTCTCGATGGGCCAGACTTTCCGCAAAGGCGACATCATCACCATCGACGGCGGCAACGGCCAGGTGCTCAAAGGGGCGGTCGCCATGCTGCAGCCGGAGCTGTCGGGCGATTTCGCCGCCATCATGGAATGGGCCGACGCCACGCGCCGCATGAAGGTGCGCACCAACGCCGAAACGCCGCTCGACGCCCGCATGGCGCGCTCTTTCGGCGCCGAAGGCATCGGGCTTTGCCGCACCGAGCACATGTTCTTCGATGGCGACCGGATCGTCGCCATGCGCGAGATGATCCTGGCCGACACCGAGAAGGACAGGCGTGCGGCCCTGGACAAGCTCTTGCCCATGCAGCGCTCGGACTTTCTCGAGCTGTTCGAGATTATGGCCGGCCTGCCGGTGACGATCCGCCTGCTCGACCCGCCGCTGCACGAATTCTTGCCGAAGACCGAGGCCGAGCTCGCCGAGGTCGCCTCCGCCATGAACGTGTCGGCCGACAAGCTCAGGCAGCGCACGGAAGCGCTGCACGAATTCAACCCGATGCTCGGCCATCGCGGCTGCCGGCTCGCCGTCTCCTATCCCGAGATCGCCGAGATGCAGGCGCGCGCCATCTTCGAGGCGGCGGTCGAGGCCGGCCACAAGGCCGGCGCGCTGGTCGTGCCGGAGATCATGGTGCCGCTGGTCGGCCTGGTGAAGGAATTGCAATACGTCAAGGCGCGCATCGATGCCGTCGCGCAAAGCGTCATGCAGGAGACCGGCACCAAGATCGATTATCTGACCGGCACGATGATCGAATTGCCGCGTGCGGCGATCCGGGCGCATGTCATTGCCGAAGCGGCCGAATTCTTCTCATTCGGCACCAATGATCTGACGCAGACCACGTTCGGCATCTCGCGCGACGATGCGGCGTCCTTCCTCGAAACCTACCGGCAGAAGGGCATCATCGAACAGGATCCGTTCGTGTCGCTCGACATTGAGGGCGTCGGCGAGCTGGTGCGGATCGCGGCCGAAAAGGGCAAGACGACGCGGCCGGGCATCAAGCTCGGCATCTGCGGCGAGCATGGCGGCGACCCGGCCTCGATCCGCTTCTGTGAGGAAGTCGGCCTCGACTATGTGTCGTGCTCGCCCTACCGCGTGCCGATCGCCAGGCTGGCCGCCGCGCAGGCGGCCGTGGCGGCAGCGAAGGGCGCGACAAAACGCGCCTGACATCCCGACACCTTACGGTTTTGTATGCAATGTCACGCGAACGTGCGCGTGACGGCCCTGAATCTCGACACCGTTCCAAGCGACTTTTCGACACCGAATTTATTTGTGTCGGAAAACCCATGTTGCAGATTTCCCCATCCGTTTACCGATCGATCCTAATCCTGCAGACCAAGTTCATCGGCGACATCGTGCTTGCCTCGGCGTTGGCGAAGAACCTGCAGCTTCAATATCCGGGCGTCAGGATCGTGTTTCTCTGCGAAGCCCATTTCGCCGGCTTCCTGACTGCCCATGGCATAGCTTCCGAGGTCGTCCCCTTCAGCCGGGCCAAGATGCGTGGCTCGCCGCTCGAGCGAGGGCGCGAGCTCTTCCGGATGGTGCGCACGTTGCGGCGGCACCGTTTCGACATGACCGTCGACATCACAGATTCCAAGACGTCGCGGATCATTTCCGGACTGGTCAACGCTCCGGTCAGGGTCGGCTATTTTCCGACGGAGCGGCCTTTGCGCTGGCACGAGCGTCAACCCGCCAACGTCAGGATGAAGCCGTTCGGATTCGGCAAGAAGCACTATCTCTACCGTTATTTGTCTCCGCTGGAGGCGCTGGGCATCGATCTGCGCGTCAGGGCGCCGGCCATCCGGCCGCTGTCCTTCGAGACGGCGCGCGTCCTGGCCTTGCTCGCCAGGCACCAGATCCAGCCAAACGCTTTTGTTGCGGTCCATGCCGGAGCAAGCTTCGCGGGGCGGCGGTGGCAGCCGGAGCGCTTTGCCGAGACAATCGACGGGATCGTCCGCGAAACCGGCCTGCGCGTGGTCCTGGTCGGCGGTCCGGACGAGGTTGAGGCGACCGACAGGATCATGGCCGCGGCGAAGACGCCCGTCGTCAACCTGGCGGGCACGCTGCGGCTGGAAACGCTGCTCGCGCTGCTCAGGGAGGCTCGGCTGTTTCTCGGCAACGAAAGCGGACCGATGCATATGGCAGCCGCGGCTGGAACGCCGGTCGTCGGCCTGTTCGGCCTGACCAACCCGGTCCTTTGGGCGCCGGTCGGCGTGCCCAGCATTTCGTTGCGGCCATCGATGCCTTGCGACTGCGTCGGGGGCGACCTGTGCCGCCGAACCGACCCGAGCAAGGCATGCTGCGTCTGGCGCCTGGAAGTCGATCCGGTGGTGGACGCGGCGCTGGAACTCCTGGCGCGCACCGAGATGGTCCTGGAAGCCGCGGTCTGACATTTGCTGGAATTGCGGACCGCCCGTCGGCCGCGTCCCCCTCTTTGCGCAAGCCAGGGAAAAGTGTGAAACGGTCAGGTCCCGGGACTTCGCCTTAGCCTTGCGTCCGGAATTGCGTCAAAGACGACGAAATAGCGCATTTTTCGCGGATTCCGAGAAACGGTGAAACGCTCTATCCGCGCGCGAGAGTCCGATGGTCCGCGACCGTGTCGTCTTGTATAAGATCACGTGAAAATGCGCGTGATGGTTCCACATGTCGACATCTCAACCCAGCTTCGCGAACTCCGGTCTGTCCGGAGCTCAGACACCGATGTTGCGGGCTCCCTTTGCAGTCCGCTCGATCCTGATCTTGCAGACGAAGCACATTGGCGATCTCGTTCTTGCCTCCGCGCTGGCGAAGAACCTGCAGCTCGAATATTCCGACGCCCGCATCGTCTTCCTCTGCGACGCCCGGTTCGGCGGTCTCCTCACCGCCAACGGCATCGCCTCGGAGGTTGTGACCTTCCGCCGTTCCCATATGCGCGGCACGCCGCTGCTACGCCTGCAGGAACTCGTTCTCACGCTCTTTAGGTTGCGCCGCTACCATTTCGACATGGCCATCGACATCACCGACACCAAGACGTCGCGGTTCATCTTGGGGCTGGTCGGCGCACGGATTCGCGTGGGATATCACCCGTCCGAAAGGCCCCTGGGTTGGTTTGCGCGCCAACCTGCCAATGTGAAGGCCAAGCCGTTCGGGTATGGCGAGCAGCACTTTCTCTATCGTTATCTTTCCCCGCTGGAGGCACTTGGCGTGGACTTGCGCGCGCGGGCTCCCGCCTTCCGGCCGCTGCCGTTCGAGACGACGAAAGCCTTGGCGCTGCTGGACAAGCTGCACCTTCGGCCGAACGCCTTTGCCGCGGTACATGCCGGGGCAAGCTTCCCTGGGCGCCGCTGGCAGCCCGAGCGCTTTGCCGCCGCAATCGATCGGATAGCGGCCGAAACCGGTCTCGACGTCGCCCTGGTCGGCGGCCCGGACGAGAACGAGGTGGCCGAGAAGATTCTGGCGACTGCGAAGACGCCGATCGTCAACCTGGTCGGAGCGCTCCCGCTCGAAACGTTGCCGGCGCTGTTCAAGCAGGCGCGGCTGTTTCTCGGCAACGACAGCGGCCCCATGCACATGGCTGCCGCAGTCGGCACTCCCGTCGTCGGCCTGTTCGGCCTGCAGAGCCCGATCCACTGGGGGCCAGTCGGCGCGCCGAGCGTCGCGGTATGCCCGTCCATGCCTTGTGACTGCGTCGGTGGCGACCTGTGCGAACGGCCCGACCCCAACAAGGCATGCTGCGTCTGGCGTCTGGAGGTCGACGCCGTCGTCGAGGCAGCGCTCCAGTTGCTGGCCCGAACCGAGATGCCTCTGGAAGCAGCTGTATAGGCGAAAGCAAATTTTCGCGATTGCTGTTTTTACGCTGTTTGCCGTCCCGATTTTCGCCTAGATGCCGGTCTTCTAGAGACAAGTTTTTGGCGCGGCGCGAAGGATGATGCCGAGCCTGCCGATGTGGAATGAATGATGGGTCTGCTTCGAAACTCCCTTTGCGCGATGGCACTGTTCGCGGCGTCGGCGGGCAATGCCGCAACGCTGCTCGAGCCGACGCTGCATCTGAAGCCGCAGGGCGTTGAAGGCGGCGGTCGCGTCGCCTTGACGCTCGATGCCTGCGGCGGAAAGACCGACACAAGGATACTTTCGGCGCTTGTCGACAACAGGATACCGGCGACGATCTTCGTTACCGGCATCTGGCTGAAGCGCAATGCCGAGGCCGTCGAGATCATGCGGGCGCATCCCGACCTGTTCGAGCTGGAAAATCACGGCGGCCGCCACGTTCCGGCGGTCGATACGCCGCGGAAAATCTTCGGCATCCGCAGCGCCGGCAGCCCGGACGCCGTGCAGGCCGAGGTTGAATCCGGCGCCGCCGCCCTGGCCGGCGCGGGCGGCCCTGCGGCAAAATGGTTTCGCGGCGCCACCGCCGAATACAGTCCCTCGGCGATCGCCATGATCCGCAGGCTGGGTTTCAAGATCGCAGGCTTCTCGCTCAATGGCGACGGCGGTTCGCTGCTCGGCGCGAAGGAAACGGCGCGCCGCATCGGCGCCGCCAAGGACGGCGACGTCATCATCGCCCACATCAACCAGCCGACCCATGCCGCCGGCGAGGGCGTGGTTCAGGGCTTGCTGGCCTTGAAGCAGAAGGGCATGACCTTCGTACGCCTCGACGATGCCGAGGGCGTCGGCAATGACGGCACCACCGATTGAGAGCGCGGCGCGAGGGTGGCGACCGCTGAATTTTGGCGGCCACCTCCTTCCGAGATCGACCTAAGCGCCCCTCCCTTTACGGCTCAGTCCGGCGTGGCTTCGACCGTCACCTTGTTCGTGTAGAACGCGCCGTGATTGCGGATCTCGACCATTTCGTCGAACGGATGCTCATAAGCCCACATCGCGTTCTCGCCGGCTTCGCCGGCCGGCTGGACGCTCCAGTAGCTGGCATCGCCCTTGTATGGGCAATGTGTCGAATGGTCGGTCGGGGTGAGCTTGCCGAAATCGATATCGTCGAACGGGATGTAGAAGACGGCCGGGTAAGGTGGCTCCGAGAGAACCTTTGCCGCAGTCGATGTGGCGATGATCCTATCGCCGGCGCGGACCGTGACGGTGCCGCGATAAGGTTCGACGGTGATCACCTTGTCCGGGTTGCGCTGGAAGCCGGGGGCTGGATTGGCAAGCTTGTCCATGAATGGTCTCCTGGAGCAATTCTAGAAAAAGTGCGAAGCGGTTTTCCGTCCGGAATTGCGTCAAACAAAGAGAGAGCGTTTCGTTGTTTCCGCGAAACGGTGAAACGTTCTCAGGGGAGACTTACATGTGTCGGGCAGGCGGGTCGCGCAAGCGCGCGTCACGCTTGGCGTCATCACCATTCATTGAACGTCTGCTTCCGGTCGTCAGGCGGCCGTCTTGAAGGCGTCCATGAGGCCGGCATAGGCGGCGGCAATGCCCGCGACCGGATTGGTGCTTCTCGCCGCCGTCTCGACCTTCAGCGCGCCGCCGGTGGTCGGCAGCGTGAGCAGCAGGAACTGACGATTGTCGGCGTTGCCGATGCATGCCGCGGCGACATGCTCGCCCTCGGCGCCGTTTTCAACGCGCATCTTGAACAGCAGCGTTCCGCCGACGGCCTCCAGCGCACCGCCGACGACTTCGGCAAATTCATCTTCGGAAACGGTTTTGATGTCCGGCGTCAGATCGTCCAGACTTTCGGCAAGCGTGCTTTCGAGGGCTTTTTCGTCGAGCTGCGCGTCCATGCGAATCTCTCCATTCGCCAATCTCACCAAGCCCGTTAACGAAACTTAACGGCGACGATGGCCGGATTATGGCGGTTTTCCCGGTCCTTCGATCCATCCACTGGCTTCGACTTATGGCGGCTGGACAAACCGCCGGTTCGTTTCACAATGCGTGAAACAAATGACGCGAATGCGCAAAGGGAGGAATTGATGCTTGGATTGATGCAGGAATGGCCGCTGCTTTGCCATAAGCTGCTCGACCATGCGGAACGCCAGCACGGCAGCCGGGAGGTCGTGTCGCGTTCGATCGAAGGCCCGATCGTGCGCACCAGCTATTCCGAAATCCATCACCGTTCGCTCAAGGTGGCGCAACGGCTGGAGCGTGACGGCTTCAGGCTCGGCGACCGCATCGCGACCCTTGCCTGGAACACCGCCCGCCATATCGAGGCCTGGTACGGCATCATGGGCATCGGCGCGATCTATCACACGCTCAACCCGAGGCTTTTTCCCGAGCAGATCGCCTGGATCATGAACAATGCCGAGGACAAGGCGATCTTCGTCGACCTGACCTTCGTGCCGATCCTGGAAAAGATCGCCGGCGCGGTCCGATCGCTGCGACGGGTTATCGTGCTGACCGACCTGGCGCATATGCCGCAAACGTCGCTGCCGAACGCCGTCGCCTACGAGGAATGGCTGGCCGAAGCCGACGGCGCCTTCGCTTGGAAGACGTTCGACGAGAACACCGCCGCCGGCATGTGCTACACGTCGGGCACGACGGGCGACCCGAAGGGCGTTCTCTACAGCCACCGCTCCAATGTCCTGCACGCCATGATGGCCGCCATGCCCGACGCCATGGGCATGTCCACCCGGGACGTGATCCTGCCGGTCGTGCCGATGTTTCACGCCAACGCCTGGGGGCTCGGCCAGAGCGGTCCGATGATCGGCGCCAAGCTGGTGATGCCGGGCTGCAAGATGGACGGCGCCTCGATCTATGAACTGCTCGACACCGAAAAGGTGACGTTCAGCGCCGCCGTGCCGACCGTCTGGATGATGCTGCTGCAATATCTTGAGGAAACCGGCAAGAAGCTGCCTCACCTGAAGAAGGTCGTCATCGGCGGGGCGTCCTGTCCGCGCGCCATAACCGCCAAGTTCCAGGACAATTACGGCGTGCAGGTGGTGCATGCCTGGGGCATGACCGAGATGTCGCCGCTGGGCACCCTCTGCACCTTGAAGCCGCAATATGAGGCGCTGACCGGCGAGGCGCGGCTTGACGTGCAGGGGAAGCAGGGTTTTCCCCCCTTCGGCGTCGAGATGAAAGTGACGGACGACGACAACAACGCGCTGCCCTGGGACGGCAAGACCTTCGGACATCTCAAGGTGCGCGGCCCCGCGGTGGCCCGAGCCTATTATGGCGGCGCCGGCGCCGAGCAGTTCGACGCCGACGGCTGGTTCGACACCGGCGACGTCGCCCATATCGACGCCAGCGGGTACATGCAGATCACCGACCGCGCCAAGGACGTCATCAAGTCCGGCGGCGAGTGGATATCGACCATCGATCTCGAGAACCTTGCCGTCGGCCATCCGGACGTGGCGGAGGCGGCGGCCATCGGCATCCCGCATTCCAAATGGGGCGAGCGGCCTTTGCTCGTCGTCGTGCGCAAGCCCGGCAAGGAGCCGACCAAGACCGACATCCTCGCCTTCATGAACGGCAAGGTGGCGAAGTGGTGGATGCCCGACGACGTCGCCTTCGTCGGCGAAATTCCGCACACCGCCACCGGCAAGATCCAGAAGACCAGTTTGCGTGCCCAGTTCAAGGATTACCGCCTGCCGACGGATTGACGAAAAATGTTCGATCTTTCGGCTTCAAGCCGGCGCCAAAAACCGCTAACTCTCGGCCGGGTTGGGGCGATACGGCAGAGAATGGCATCTATTCCTGAACGGCAGACGTCAAGGGCGGCCGGCTGGTCGCGGCGGATCGGGGCATTCTCTCTCGTCCTTTTGCTCACCGCCGTTGCCGCTTACAGGCTGGGTCTCGTCGAGACGCCGCCTTTCCTGTGGGTCCTGGCGCTCGTGGCGCTGCTGGCTGCGCTTGCCCTGTTGCTGGCCGGTCTCGGCTTGGCCAGGGTCTGGAGCTTCGGCGATCGCGGCGGCCGCGATCTCTCCATCGGCGCGCTGCTGGCGCTGCTGGTGCTGGCACCCTACGGCGTCGCCGTCTACTGGGCGACGATCTATCCGCCGCTGCGCGACATCTCGACCGATCTCGACGATCCGCCCGCGTTGGACACCAGCGACCGCACCGCCGACATGAACGAGCTGTCGCCGCCGACCCCGGGCGAGCAGGCCCTGCAGGCCGAGGCCTATCCGCTGGTCAGCGGGCGCAGCTACAATCTGCCTTTCGAAACCGTCGTCGACGCTGTCGAAACCGTGCTCGACCGCCGCGACTGGCAGTTGACGGCGCCTTATCCCGACATCAACGGGCAAAGCCAGGCGACGATCAACGCGCTGGCAAAGGGCTTCGTGCTCGGATTGCCGGCCGACGTCGCCATCCGCATCACCGACGACGGCGAGCAGGTCATCGTCGACATGCGCTCGGCCTCGCGCTACGGCCGCTACGACCTCGGCGACAACGCCGCTCGCATCACCGATTTCCTCGGCGAGCTGGACCAGCAAGTCGCCGGGCAGGTCGGCGCGGCGCCGGCTGAGTGATCACGCGGCGGGGCTGAAAATGCCGTCTATAGCCGGATCGCCTTCTGTGGCCACGAGGCTGCGGGCAACCAGATCCTCGAGATGGGCAAGCACCGAAAGACCGGCGGCGCCGTATAGCCGCGGGTCGGTGTCGCGATAGATCGCCGCGACCATTTCCGCGATCGTCCGGTCTCCGGCGCGGATGCGCTCCAGGATCGCCCTTTCGCGCATCTTGCGATGCGTCTTCAGGCCGCGCATGAAGCTTTGGGGCGCGGCCACAGGTCCGCCGTGGCCAGGCAAAAGCAAGCGATCGTCGCGCGTCAAAAGCTTGTCGAGGGAGCTCATATAGTCGGCCATGGCGCCGTCCGGCGGCGCGACGATCGAGGTCGACCAGGCCATGACATGGTCGGCTGAAAACAGCGTTCCGGTTCCCTCGAGGGCAAACACGGCGTGGTTGGCGGTGTGGCCGGGCGTCAGCACGGTGCGGATGGCCCAGCCGTTGCCCTCAGTCAGCGCATTGTCGGCCAGCACGACATCGGGAACGAAGGCGAGATCGGCGCTGGCGTCGAGCGGATTGACCTCGCCGATGCGCAAGGGGCGCGCCGGCCGATGCGGGCCTTCGGCAAGCGTTGGCGCGCCGGTGCGCTCCTTCAGCCGCGCCGCCAAAGGCGAATGGTCGCGATGGGTGTGGCTGACGAAGATGTGGCTGACCGGTCGGCCGCCGATCGCCTTGAGCAGTGTTTCGAGATGGGCGTCGTCTTCCGGCCCCGGATCGATCACCGCCAGCGTGTCGCTGCCGACGAGATAGCTGTTGGTGCCGTGGAAGGTGAAAGGACCCGGATTTCTTGCGGTGATGCGCAGCACATCCGGCGCAACCGGAACCGCCCGGCCGTAGGCGGGATCGAAGCTGGTGTCGAATTCAAGGGCCATGCCTGCGGGCTCCGTTGCGATGCGGCAAAATGATTGCCGTCCGATACGGAAGCCAATATAGGAAAATCAATGGATGTCGCCCAAAACTGCGCAGCGGTTTTTGGGAGAACGACATGCATAAAGACAATTTTTAAAGCGCGTCGCCTGAATGCGTTTCTGCGCGATGCGCTTTAAGAGCCAGCTAATCAGCCACCCGGCAAATCAGCCAGAATGGGGAAGACCATGGCAACTGCAACAACGATGCGCCCGCTTGTTTCACTCACCCTGCCGGATCGGGGTGTTGCCCGGATGGCGACCCAGCTTTTCCTGGCGCTCGCCGGAACCCTGCTGCTGACGCTTTCGGCCAAGACCAAGGTGGTGCTCGGCCCGGTCGACATCTCGCTGCAGACGCTGGCCGTCCTGTTGATCGCCTCGGCATTCGGCCTGCGCCTTGCCGTCGCGACTCTCCTTCTCTACCTCGCCGAGGGCGCTTTTGGTCTGCCGGTCTTCCAGGGTACGCCGGAAAAGGGCATCGGTATTGTCTATATGCTGGGCTCGACGGGCGGCTATCTCGCCGGCTTCGTGGTCATGGCGGCGATCGCCGGCTGGGCCGCCGACCGCGGCTGGGACCGCGACCCGTTCAAGCTGTTCGGCGCCATGCTAATAGCGGAGGTTGTCATGATGGCCATGGGCTTTGCCTGGCTGGCCACGCTGATCGGGCCGGAAAAGTCCTGGCAGTTCGGCGTCCTGCCCTTCATCGTCGGCGACCTGATCAAGGTGGCTTTGGCCGCCAGCCTGGTGCCGGCCGTGTGGACATTGCTCAAGCGCGGCTGAGAACAATCGACGAGAAAAGGGCCGGCGGGCGACAAGCGCCCGCCGGCCCTTTTTCATGGCGCAGTCGGATTTCGCTCGAAACCGCCTTATACCAGATGATAGAAAGCGATGAAGTAACGTCGGGAAGCAGTCAAAGCCGACATTGACAAGCCAGCGCCCGAAAACTAAGCACGGGCAACTTGGCGTCGAGGCGGGGGCCGCGGTAGTTCAAGGAGAGCTTGTTGAAAGGAATTATCCTTGCGGGTGGCAGCGGAACACGTCTTTATCCGCTAACATTAGCGGTTTCTAAGCAAATACTGCCGATCTACGACAAGCCGATGATCTATTACCCGCTGAGCGTGCTGATGCTCGCGGGAATTCGCCAGATTCTGGTCATTTCAACTCCGCGCGACTTGCCGGTCTTCCAGGCGTTGCTGGGCGACGGTTCCGAATTCGGGCTGGAATTGTCCTATGCCGTGCAGGCGGAGCCCAACGGCCTCGCCGAGGCCTTCATCATCGGCCGCGACTTCATCGGCAAGGATAGCGTGTCGATGATTCTCGGCGACAACATCTATTTCGGCGGTGGCCTGTCGCAGCTCTGCCGCGAGGCGGCGACGCGCGATGGCGGCGCCTCGGTCTTCGCCTACTATGTCGACGATCCCGAGCGCTATGGCGTGGTCTCCTTCGACAAGGCCACCGGCAAGGCTCTGACGATCGAGGAGAAGCCGCAAAAGCCGAAGTCCAACTGGGCCGTCACCGGTCTTTATTTCTACGACAACAAGGTAGTCGATATCGCCTCGACGATCCGCCCTTCGGCGCGCGGCGAGCTCGAGATCACCGCGGTCAACAATGTCTATCTCGAGCGTGGCGAGTTGCATGTCCACCGCCTCGGCCGCGGCTATGCCTGGCTGGACACCGGCACGCATGACAGCCTGCTCGAGGCATCGTCTTTCGTGCGCACGATCGAGCATCGCCAGGGCATCAAGATCGCCTGTCCGGAGGAGATTGCGCTGGAGCAGCACTGGATCAGCGCCGACAAGGTGCTGGATCGCGCCGCGCGGCTCGGCAAGAACGAATATGCCGCCTATCTGCGCCGGCGGGTGGCCGATCTGATGGAGGAACGCGGTGCTTGAGGTCAGGCGGCTCGGCCTCGACGGCGTGCTGGAGATCGTGCCGAAGCGGCATGGCGACGCGCGCGGTTTTTTCAGCGAGACTTGGAATGCCGAGCGCTTCGCCGAAGCCGGCATCGATCTCGATTTCGTGCAGGACAACCATTCCTATTCCGCCGCGGCCGGCGTGCTGCGCGGCCTGCATTACCAGCTGCCGCCGCGCGCGCAAGCCAAGCTGCTGCGCGTCATCCGCGGCAGCGTGCTCGATGTCGCGGTCGACATCCGCCGTTCTTCGCCCACTTTCGGCAAATGGGAAGCGCTGGAGATATCGGCCGACAAGGGCAACCAGGTCCTGGTGCCGAAAGGCTTCGCGCATGGTTTCGTCACGCTCGTGCCGCATACCGAGGTGCTCTACAAGGTGACCGACACCTATTCGCCCGAACATGACCGCTCGATCCGCTTCGACGACCCGGCGATCGGCATCGCATGGCCCGAGATCGCGGGCGGCTTCCAGCTTTCGGACAAGGACCGCAACGCGCCGCTGCTGACCGCGGCGGAGGTGTTCGCGTGAGGAGGGACGGCGGCATGAATTTCCTGGTCACCGGCGGCGCCGGCTTCATCGGCTCGGCCGTGTGCCGGCATCTATGCGCCAATCCGGCCTACCGCGTCACCAATCTGGACAAGCTCACCTATGCCGGCAACCTCGCCTCGCTGCGGCCGATCGAGAACGCGCATAATTACCGCTTCGAGCACGCCGACATCTGCGACGAGCGCGCGGTGCTGGAGATCCTGCGCCGCGACGATATCGACATCGTCATGAACCTCGCCGCCGAGAGCCATGTCGACCGCTCGATCGACGGTCCAGGCGCCTTTATCGAGACCAACATCGTCGGCACCTACCGCATCCTGAATGCGGCGCTGGAATACTGGCGCGGCCTGTCCGACGAGCGCAAGGCGGGCTTCCGCTTCCACCATGTCTCGACCGACGAGGTGTTCGGCGACCTGCCTTTCGACGGCGGCATGTTCGTGGAGGAAACGCCCTATGCGCCGTCCTCGCCCTATTCGGCCTCCAAGGCAGCCTCCGACCATCTGGTGCGGGCCTGGCACGAGACCTACGGCCTGCCGGTGGTGCTGTCCAACTGCTCGAACAATTACGGCCCCTACCATTTCCCGGAAAAGCTGATCCCGCTGGTCATCCTCAACGCGCTCGACGAGAAGCCGCTGCCCGTCTACGGCGCCGGCGCCAATGTGCGCGACTGGCTCTTCGTCGAGGATCACGCGCGCGCCCTGGAGCTGGTGGCGACCAGGGGGCGGCCGGGCGAGAGCTACAATGTCGGCGGCAATTCTGAGCGCACCAATCTCGGCGTCGTCGAGGCGATCTGTGATCTTCTCGACCTCAGGCGCCCGCGCGCCGGCGGCAAGCGCCATCGCGAGCTGATCGCCTTCGTCACCGACCGCCCCGGCCACGACCGCCGCTATGCGATCGACGCCTCCAAGATCGCGCGCGAGCTAGGCTGGACGCCCAAGGAGAATTTCGACAGCGGCCTGGCGAGGACCGTCGACTGGTATCTCGACAACAAATGGTGGTGGGAGCCGATCCGCGAGCAGCGCTACGACGGGGCGCGGCTGGGCCGGGCTACGGCGCGCCGAGTCGAGAACGCCCCAGCCGAGAACGCCTTGATCGGCAACGCCCCGATCGGCGCTGCAAAGACCGAAGGCGGCCCGGTCGGGAACGCGGCTGAGAGCAGGAAGGTAACGACGTGAGGCTTGCCGTCACCGGACGCGAAGGCCAGGTCGCCGCAAGCCTGGTCGAGGCGGCGCGGGGCCGCGACGATGTCGAGGTCGTCGCCGTCGGCCGGCCGGCGCTCGACCTTGCGCGGCCCGACACGGTGCTCGCGGCCCTTGAAGCGGCAAGGCCCGACCTCATCGTGTCCGCCGCTGCCTACACCGCTGTCGACCAGGCCGAGGACGAGAAGGACCTGGCCTTCGCCGTGAACGCAACCGGCGCCGGCAAAGTGGCGCAAGCCGCGGCAAGGCTCGGCGTCCCCGTCATCCATTTGTCGACCGACTATGTCTTCGACGGCGCCAAGGACAGCGCCTATGTCGAGACCGACCCGACCGCCCCGCTCGGCGTCTACGGCGCCTCCAAGCTCGCCGGCGAAGAGGCGGTCGCCGCGGCCAACCCGCGCCACCTCATCCTGCGCACGGCCTGGGTCTACAGCCCCTTCGGCAGGAACTTCGTCAAGACCATGCTGAGGCTGGCCGCCGACCGCGAGGAGATATCGGTCGTCGCCGACCAGTGGGGCAATCCGACCTCGGCGCTCGACATCGCCGACGCGATCCTGCATGCGGCGCCGAAACTGGTCGACGACGGCAATTTCGCCGCCTTCGGCGTCTATCATCTGGCGGGCGAGGGCGACACCAACTGGAGCGGCTTTGCCCGTCACATCCTCGACACAAGCCGGGCGTTTGGTGGCCCGCACGCGAAAGTGCGAGATATCGCGACGGCGGATTATCCGACCAAGGCCAGGCGGCCGCAAAATTCGCGGCTTTCGAGTGCGAAGTTTGCAAGCGTGTTCGGGTGGCAGGCGCCGGGGTGGCGCGAGTCGAGCGAAAATGTGGTTCGGCGGCTGGGGGGCGGCGAGACGAAACAGGCATTGAGTGCATGAACAAGCATCCAGCACCGGAGCAACTGCGCGATGCGAGCGCGCAGTCGGCCGATCAAGCGGCGCCGAAGAAGGGCGCCAGGGCCAAGTCCGCGAAGACCAAGCCCGCGAAGCGCACCTGCATCATGGTGCTCGGCATGCACCGCTCGGGGACGAGCGCGCTCACGAGGGTGCTCAGTCTGCTTGGCGCGGAACTGCCGAAGAATTTGCTCGGGGCAAATCCGACAAACCCAACGGGCCACTGGGAACCCTCGCAACTGATCGAGTTGCACGACCAGATGTTGGAGGAGGCGGGCAGCAGATGGGATGACTGGCGGAGCTTCGATCTCGGCAACTTGCCGAACGCACGAGCCCAATTCTACAGAGCCGAGATCGCACGCATTATCGACGAGGAATATAGCGATGCGTCTTTTTTGGTGCTCAAGGAGCCGCGCATCTCACGTTTTGTGCCGCTCTACGCGAACATTTTAAAATCGATGAAAATCGACGTGCGGTACGTTCTGGCAAGTCGCAATCCGCTTGCGGTCATAGCTTCGCTTGGCAAACGGGATCGCTCAACACCAGGCTTCGGTGCCCTGCTTTGGCTTCGCCATGAACTTGACGCGGAGCGATCGACGCGGGGTTCGCTGCGTGCGTTCGTTTCCTACGAGGGGATAATGCAGGACTGGCGGCTAAGGCTGGACAGGATTGCGGAGGCGCTTTCGGTTACGTGGCCAAGGCCGATAGAAGAGGCCGCAGCTGAAATTGATGCCCATATATCCCAGGACCATCAACACCATGCGGCGTCTGATGGCGCGCTCTTCGCCGACGAGCGTGTCGCCAGCTGGGTCAAAGATGCCTATTCGGCACTCAGGGCTTTGGAGACAGACCCCAATGACCCCGACGCCATGGAGGTTCTTGATCGCATCAAGTCTGGGTTCGACGCCGTCGCCCCGGTTTTCGGCGAAGCGTTTTTTCCTGAGCTGCAGGCACGACAGCAGGTTCTTTCCGAAGCGCAGGTGGGTTTGCAGCGAACTTTAGAAGACCAAGCGACCAGGGCTGCTCAGCTTGCAGTTGAGATTCGGCAGAAAAACACAGAGATAGCCCGATATGGTCGCCGTCTTGCGGAAGCTCAAGCCGCAATGGATGAGGTAATCGAACGTAACGCCGAAGAGAAAGAGAAACTTAGCTCCAATCTTTCGACGGCTATAGAAAACAATTTAAGATTATCAGAAATGTTGAATAAAGCTAAGTCGGAAATTATCGCGGAGAGAGTTCGAGCGTTGTCGGAGCGCCAGAACGGCGCGCTCGAATCTCAGATAACGCAAGAAGATATTTCGGGCCTCTCTGGTGGGAAAAGTGATCCTTTGCGAATAGCCCGGCCGGAGCGAATGAATGCCACTAGGCTTTTCCGGCGCTTACGGCAGTCCCGTACGCATCGTGGCAGCTGGTTAAATGTGGCAAAGGCTATCTATAGCAGGGTAGCTCTGAAAGGGGTAAGGCAGACCACCCTCGATGGGCTCTCCCTTCTTCGTCTTCCAGATGCCCAAATCGCCGAAAATCTTCTTAGGGAAAAAGAAGAGGTGTCATCTCGCCTTAAGCTGTCGACGTTTTCAACGTCCAGTCTTTCCGGTCCAACCATATCCGTGTTGATGCCGGTTTACAGGTCGCCACTCAAGTTTCTGGAGCGGGCGATACTGTCCGTAGTAGCTCAGGAATACCAAAATTGGGAGCTCGTGATAGTCGACGATTGTTCGCAAGACAGTGAAATCACGAACCTCCTGGAGAGGTACGCTTCTCTCGACAGTCGGATAAAGGTGAGCGGTCTTCTTGAGAATGGAGGCATATCCGAAGCCACCAATCGCGCGCTAGATCAGTCGTCTGGTCAGTACATTGCCCTCTTAGATCATGATGATCTCCTTACAAAGGATGCGCTTCTGCGTATCGCAGAAGTTATAGTGGAAGATCCTGCTGTCGATTTCCTCTATTCCGACGAGTGCAAGATCGATGCTGATGATCGCCCTGTGGAAATTTTTTGCAAACCGGACTGGAGTCCTCATCTCCTATTCAACTGCATGTATACCGCTCATCTAACTGCGTATCGAAAGAGCCTTGTTCATGAGGTTGGCGGCTTCCGCAGCGAATATGATTTCTCGCAAGACTATGATCTGGCCTTGCGGGTATCAGAGTGCTTCAAGAAAGTCGTGCATATAGAGCGTGTTCTCTACGGTTGGCGAATGATCGAAGGGTCGGCGTCGGTAGGCGGGAAGGACTATGCTCGAATTTCAAATGTCGCCGCGCTCGAAGATGCAATTCGGCGCCGAAATTATGGTGGTCAAGCATTGGCTCTGCCATATGCGAACCGAGTTTATCGAGATTCAAGTCTCTTTTCGGATGTATTTGTATCAATTGTAATCCCATCCGATAGTGCGGAGAATATCAAATCCTCAATAGATTCAATCTTTAGTAAAACAGATTATGGCTTCTTCGAAATCGTCGTTGTGACGAATACGAAAATAGCGGAAAATTTATCAAAAGAATATGGAAAAGTTAAATTTTCCATATTTGATAAAGTATTTAATTTTTCTGAAAAGTGTAATCAGGGAGCGCGCGATTCGCTCGGAAAGTACATAGTATTCTTTAATGATGATGTTCGGGTAATTTCGAGGGATTGGCTTTCGAGCTTACTGGAGATCGCGACGCTGGAGGGCGTCGGCGTCGTAGGCCCGAAGTTGCTCTATGAGAATGGTTTGATTCAGCATGCGGGAATGGTGACCGGGGTCCGGGGGCTAGTTGGAACTGCGTTTCATTGCCTCCCCGACATGACAGCGGAACATTACAACTTTGCTCAGTCCGTCCGCGATGTGTCTTTAATTTGTGGCGCGTGCTTGATGATAGCTCGTGACATATTTTTCGAGATTGAAGGGTTTGACGACGAGAATTTCCCGATCTCACATTCTGACGTCGATCTGTGCCTTAAGGTAAGAGATAGAGGATACAGCTGCGTTTACTCACCATATTCACGCTTATACCACATAGGTCATGCATCTATCGGCGAGGAAGAAAAGAAAGACACGAAGCACAAAAAGGATAAGGCTGATATCAACCTTATAAAAAGGTGGACAAACGCGATTAGCCGAGACCCTTTCTACACCAGGAAGATGAAAGCATTGTTATATCACGACTCGCAGGAGGAATTTCAGGTATATCCTGGAACCAGAGCGGTTAGCCATTTAGATCGCCTGTATAGCACTGGCCGGGATATATTAATAATTTCTCATGATATGACTGAAAGTGGTGCGCCGCGCGTTGTTCTCGATCTAGCTAAGGCGCTTTCAGATGCAGGAAACTTCGTTGTTGTGGCTGCGCCTACCGACGGCCCGATGCGATCGTATATCAACGAGCTTGGCATAACGGTTATCGTTGATGAACTTCTCCTCGCGCGCCATGAAACCGTTCTCAAGTTCGGCAGGAATTTCGATGCGGTAATCGTGAATACGGTGGTCGGGTGGCCGGTTGTATCTCAGCTTGCCGAAGCGGTACCCACCTTTTGGTACATCCACGAAAGCGAATTCGCGAAGGATCTTTTCTCATCGAATCTAGATGCCAGGCAGGCTCTGAAGAAAGCTGCAGGCGTCTGGGTCGGGAGCCAGATTGCCGGCCGCGCGGTCGAGCCGTTCTTTCGGGACTATTCCGTTGTCCCGTATGGCACGTCGACGATCGGCTCAGTTCCGAAGCTTCTGGAATCGAAAGTCAGCGAGACCGACAGAGTCGTCATTTCGGTGCTGGGCTCTTACGAGCCACGCAAGGGGCAGGACTTGGCGATTCTGGCTCTGGATAAGTTGGAGAAAAACGCTCGGCGTATGTGTGAGTTGCGATTGGCTGGCCGAATTCTCAACCTGGGGTACTACACCCAGATTAACGAGATGGCGGACATTAGAGTGGGTGTTTCGATGGAGGGCGCTCTCAGCCATGCGGAATACGAGAGGGCGCTGCATGAAACAGACATACTTCTTGTCTCTTCGCGCGATGACACGCTGCCACTGGTCTCGATCGATGCTCTGCGGTGTGGAAAGATTCTAATATGCTCGACCACCGTCGGGACCGCTGAGTTTATTAAGGATGGCGTGTCCGGTTATGTGGCCGAGGATCCCAGTCCAGCTAATCTCGCGGCTGCCCTCAAACGGGCGATTGGCGAGAGAACAAAATGGTGCGATATCGGAGATGCTGCCAAGGCAGTTTTTGAAGCCCATTTTTCGTCGGAAGCCTTTGCTCGCGAAATACTGCAGCGTTTGACATCCCGTTTGGACAGAGACGAAAAGCGTGCGGCATGAGCCAGTTTGAAGCTGTGCCCTACCGCCCTGACTGTCCGAAGCTGAATGAAATGGACCCGATGCCGAAAGGGGCACGTGGATGATCGGCATTTTTGGAGCTTCCGGATTTATTGGGCGAAACCTCGTCGATCTTTTCGCCCAGAAGAAAGTTCCATTCCGCGGCTTTGTTCGGCGGGAGCGGTTTGTCCAGTCGCCCAATATGACACTTGTTGATTTCGATGATCCTTCAACCTATCGCGATCATCTCAGCGGCCTGGACGCAGTAGTGCTGCTTGTCAGCGCATCCGTTCCGGCCACCTTTGCAAATGATCTCGTTTCCGAGGTGAACCGGAACGTCCTCCCGCATATCAAATTCCTGCAAAGTATCCGCGGAACCTCAATACGACATGTGATCTATCTCTCGTCGGGTGGAACTATCTACGGAGTGCCCCAGCAGTCGAGCATCACTGAAGCCCATCCAACACTCCCTATAAGTACCTACGGATGCGGCAAGCTTATGATTGAGAATGCCATAAGAACGATGTCAGTCGGAGGAGAATGGAGTTACTCAATTCTTCGCGCATCCAACCCCATTGGTAAATATCAGTCGCCTGAGAAGGGACAGGGCCTTGTGGCTGCTGCCGTCCGAGCTGCCTTTCTTGGTGTGCCGATTGATATTTGGGGTAACGGCGAAGCTTTGCGCGATTACATGGACGTACGGGATCTTTGCGTTGCCATTGATACGATGCTGAGACCGCAGTTGCGGCGAAACGCAATATACAACGTTGGCTTGGGGAGGTCGTTCACTGTAAATCAGATAATCGATCTTTGCTCCTATGCGTGCGGCCGGCCGGTCCGCCGAAATTACATTTCTGAAAAGCCGTTCCTTGTCAAAGATGTCGAGTTAAACTGTGATGCCATACGCCGCGATACGGGATGGAGCGCTGTTTATGATGTTTCTGACGCAATACAGAGTTTAGTTCTCGAGTACGAAACAAAGATTCAGCCCGTAACATGAACTTAAGTTTGCTTATAATTTCCTTGATTCGCCGTGAAGTTGTCGGACGGTATCGCGGTTCTGCGCTTGGCCTGCTGTGGTCTCTGCTGAATCCATTGTTTATGCTTGCTGTATACACCTTTATTTTCGGCGTAGTTATGAAGTCTCGATGGACGATGCCTAATCAGCAGAGCGCCACGGATTCCACTGGTGAGTATGCGGTTGTCCTGTTCTGCGGACTGATCGTCTTTCAGTTTTTCGCAGAGGTCATTTCGCTGGCGCCCAGCTTGATTGTAGGCAACGCAAACTATGTCAAGAAGATCGTCTTCCCGATCCAGATACTGCCGGTAGTTTCGGCCGGCGCGGCGTTATTCCATACCGCTGTCAGCCTGCTTGTGCTGCTTGTTTTTGCTTACGTCGTGTTCGGTCATGTTCCGCTGTCGGTGTTTCTGGCGCCGTTAGCATTTATGCCGCTAGTTGCCCTGGTTCTAGGTATAGCCTGGGTGTTGGCATCGGTCGGCGTTTATTTTCGTGACATGGGCCAGATCGTGGCGCCACTGATAACAGCAACAATGTTCTTGTCGCCGGTTTTCTTCCAGAGAACTGCGCTGCCGACTTGGCTTCAACCTTGGCTTTCGCTCAACCCGTTGGCAATTCCGGTCGAGAGTTTCAGAAACGTAGTCATTTTCGGCGTACAACCGGACTGGGCAGCACTCGGTTATTATTCACTGGTGGCAATTGTGATTGCGTATCTCGGCTACCAGTTTTTCCAAAAGACCCGCAGGGGCTTTGCCGATGTCCTTTAAAGCGCTCGACATCGGCTCTGATCGCCACGGACACCTAGATGTTGCCATTCGGGTGCGCGACGTATCCAAACACCACGTCATGTTTGAGCGGCCGGAGGATCGGTTCAAACAGATGGTGATCCCGCGCGTTGAGCGTTTGGTCGGCAGACCACCGCGCCGCTATTTTCGTGATTTCGCCGCTTTGTCTGGCATTTCATTCGAGATAGGTCGGGGCGAAACGGTTGGCATCATCGGCCGCAACGGCTCGGGTAAATCAACATTGCTGCAGATTGTCTGCGGCACGCTTCCGCCAACCAGCGGTTCGGTTGAGGTGAACGGCCGCATAGCGGCCCTGCTTGAACTTGGAGCTGGTTTCAATCCAGAATTCACAGGCCGCGAAAACGTCTTCCTCAACGCCTCGATTCTCGGCATTCCACGTAAGGAAATGGAATGGCGTTTTGACGACATCGCGCGCTTTGCCGATATCGGACCTTTTGTCGACCAACCGGTGAAGACATATTCGTCCGGCATGTATGTGCGCCTGGCCTTTGCGACTGCGATCAACGTCGATCCGGACATTTTGGTGGTGGATGAGGCTCTGTCAGTGGGGGATGAGGCGTTCCAACGCAAATGTTTCGCCCGCATCGAAGACATTAAGGACAAGGGCGGTACTATCTTGTTCGTTAGCCACAGCGCTCAGACTATCGTACAACTGTGCAGCAGAGCGATGCTTATTGATGCTGGCGAGAAGATACTTGAGGGCCGACCGAAAGCTGTGGTGAGTCAATATCAGCGGCTGGTGAACGCAAGTGCTGATGGCGCGGCGGAAATCAGGGCGGGCATCGTTGCCATGTGGAACCCAGCGTCATCGCCCCTTGACCCAGCTGGAGCAGATCTTGACACAGGAGCTAGACTTGATCCGGGCGCTGAAAATTCGCAGCGATCCATCGACCAGGCTGAACGTAGTAAACTCGCAGCCGAACAAAATATAGAATCTTCAGACCGATTTGATCTATCGCTGATCTCAAAGTCGACAGTCTATCAAGAGGAAAGAGGCGCTCGAATTCACGGCGTTCGCATTCTCACCGTAGGTGGCGAGCAGGTAAACGTTCTCAGGCTCGGACGACGATATGTCGTGGAATATTCGTGCGATTTTTCTATCGACGCCACACGCGTGGGGTTCGGCATCGGCATCACGACGGCTACAGGCCTTCATGTGGCGGGCGCGAAATGCCAAGCGTCTCGAATCGACGTGGCGAGGAAAGGTTCATCCATTAGGTCGCGCTTCGAATTCACGTGCCTGCTGCTGCCTGGTCATTACTTCGTAACGTGCCAAGTGCGCGGATTGCCGGAGATGGACGAGGTTCCTCTTCATCGAGTCATTGATGCTCTCACCTTCAAAGTCGCCGAGGAACATGACAATCTAGCTGCTGGCCTCGTCGATCTCTCTATGGTCGTAGCAGTTGATCGGTGAGCAAATGTCCGTGCCATTAACTGGGCTCGAAGCGCAATTCCCGGCTGTTTCGATCGGTAGCAACGGAACGACGTTGTCGTTCGTGCATGCTTGGCCTTCGACATTCAATATCGGGGACTATCTTTCTAGCCCCCGTCATTATTTCGATTTCGAGTGTTACCCAGCGTCAGAAAGTGGGTTCTCTCGAGTTCTTATTTTGGGCGGTGGTGCCTTCAACGACATTGGAGCCTACGCCAGTTCTTTGGTGGAGGCGGACCAGAAAATCGCATGGGGCATTGGCCGGAGCGTCCCGTCGCCAGAGGATTTCGGGAAATCCGGTCCGTCAATCCCGGCGAATTTTTCCGCCTTTGGCTCAAGGGACCGCGCCCTTGTTGCAGCCAACCGTCCTTTGGTCCCTTGCGCCAGCGTGATGGGAGACATTGTAGATATCCCCCGCGGAGATGCGCTGGGTTTTTTTCTCAATCAGAATCCGGCTGTCAGTGGAGAGTCGCTCGTCGACATCTTTTCGACGATCGATTCTGAGGCGGTAGTCGGCACCAATTCACTTTCGGAAACCGAATTCCGGGCCAAGTTCGCGCTGACCGCAAAGATTGTGACCAACTCCTACCATGTCGCCTATTGGGGGCTTCTATCAGGTCGACAAGTTGCTTTGATCGGCTACTCCTCCAAATTTGCCAGCATTTTAGACCTCTTCGAACTTCCCGACAGCGTCGTCCAATATCAACGCGGCGACGGTGTCAGACTGTTGGGAGCAATTGAACGCGCGCTACGGAGTGATTCGTTTTCTCGCCTCGCGTCGCCGATGGAAACCAAACGGGCTTTTCGACAGGCCAATGTCGACTACGCTCAGCACCTCGTGACCACCGGCCTTTTCCGGCAAATTGAAGCCTTGGATGAATCGAGTATTCGTCGGAAGAAGCGGGAAATCGAGGTCTGGCGAGCCTATTCGCTCACCCGCCGCTAAGCTAAACTTCCCATTTGGTCGGTTCCACAGTATGCAGCATTTGGAACCGCCGGAAGACCGTATTGTTCATATGAAGCCTGCGAAATATCTCGTTGAGAATACTTGAGGCGGTGGTTGGTTTGTCGCAAATGGATTTTAATCTTGCGTTCAGGTTTGCCACCATGTCTCCGCCGCCCACCATGAAAGGCGTTACGCCGTCAAAGAGTGTTATGCCGCTCTCCGGAAAACGCTGATATTCCTCGGCTTCTGTGGTCTTCATCCAAATTTCGGTTTCATAGAGTTTGACCGTATTCACCAGGAGCGATCCGGCCAGCGCCAGCGCGCGCTCGGCTCTGTCGGAAGAATAGTCAGCAATTGTATCGCAAGCTGAGACAAGCCATCGCGTACTCAATCGCTGCAGCAACAACGTCTCGCATTCTTGCCACATCTGTTGGAAACGTTTCCAGCTACGCTCCTCCGCTACGCCTCGGCGTAGAAGAACGTTCATCGCGGCATGAGCAAATTCAATTTCGGTTCTCCCGATGAATTCCCGCCTTACCATCTCAAGATGCTCCGAAAGATCTTGCTTACGTCCAACCGGAAGAGAGGAGGCCTCTCCAAGGACCACGCTACTTGCAAGGTCGTGAAGTTGACGAGTGAAGAGGGGCTCTAGACCTCCAACAGATCCCCGGCTGCGTTTCTGGAAAGCCCGTCTGATCCGAAACATCTAAGATTCTCTCTTGTCTCCGTCAAAGGTCGATATCGCGAGTCTCATGTAGCAATGCCGACTTGGGGAAGAGCGCGCAAACGCTAGAGATTGATGTCGCCAAAGCTTGTTTGGACCTGTTATGGAGGCCCGATGTTCGGGACGCTTCGCCTCTTTCTGGCAATACTGGTTGTCTACACCCATCTCGGGCCACCGCACGGCTCTTCGCTCGGAAAGCACGCGGTGTTTGGCTTCTATGTCCTATCTGGCTATCTGATGACACGGGTCTTGAATGAAATCTATCGGTTTCGCATAGGCCCGTTTGCGCTAAACCGATTCCTTCGCCTTTACCCTATGTACCTTCTGGTGGCGGTTCTGTCGGTGCCGACAGTGATTTTTTTGGACGACCCTGGTGAGTTTAACAATAGGTACGGAATGCCGGATGGCGCCTGGCCGTGGCTGCAGAGCTTTCTTTTGCTGCCGACAGTCAACATGCCACCGTTCCGGCTGGTTCCGGTGAGCTGGTCGATTGCCGTGGAATTGATCAACTATGCGATATTGTGTGCTTTTTCTGCGCGCAATTCACGCTTCGCGTGGATGGCCTTCGTTGTGTCTGTTGCCGTGCATGCGGTGGTCCTCCTGGTCACAGATGACCACAACGTACGCTATTTCCCATGGTATGCAGCGATGCTGCCATTCTCGGTCGGTGCGCTGAGCTACTTCTATGGTAAGGACGTTATGCAAGCATTGGCGCGTTTGAGTCGGCATTGGCGACTGATGGTTGGGGCTGGCTGGGCCGGCATTCTGGCGATAGCATTTTATCTCGGTGCCATTGACCGCCTGGCGCCAGAAATTGTCTCCTATCTCAGCATAGTATCCATGGCTACGATCGTTATCGCACTGCAAGATTTGAAGCCTGGCAATGCAGACAAAGCTATGGGTGAACTGGCCTATCCCATCTTCTTGACGCACTATCTAGTGGCGGTTGCTGTGGATCGTCTCATCCTTGGCTCGATGCCGAGAGGCTTGATCCTGTTTTTTGTGTCGCTGATTGTGATGCTAGTACTGTCTCAAGTGCTGGTAGTGCTCCAACGTGCCTTTGTCGATCCGATCAGAGACCGGGTTCGTGAGGAAGGCCGGGCAAAGCAGCCGTTCATTGCAACCGCCACTATGCGCCGTTCTTTCTAAGTACAAAGAGTGCCTCGTTCCTGATCGCGGACTCAAAGCATTTCTCAAAGCCGAACAATGCAGATAGCCGGTCGAGATGTTCCGAAAACGTCTCCCTCATCCACGTATGGACATGGATATCTATGCGGTTCTTCAGACCGTTTTCGGCCGCTGGCATCAGCTCGAAATCTGCAAACGCCGGTTGCGAAAGCGGGTGCACGTAGCGGCAGTGTTCAACATATGCCGCCAGGAGTGTCGGTTCCCCGCCGGTCCTCAAATCTTCCATGAGATGATCGAATGATGTCGGCGGTCGGTGGCGGTCGGTAGTGAATCTCATATCTGGCACCGCGATGATGTAGACTCCTCCAGGTTTCAATCGGGCTAATCCTTCGCGGATAGAGCCAAAGGGATTGGCCAAATGCTCGATCACATGCGCCGAAATGATGAAGTCGAGGCTATTAAGCTTTGTCCCGGCAAAGGTCTCCGCATCGATAAAGCCACCTTCGGTGATATTTCGGTCTGCAAAGTGATTCCTCAACGTCTCATTGTCGCGGATATCGCCGTAGATTACAGTGGCCATCGACGGCACCGGAAAGGGGCGATTGCCCGCACCGACTTCGATCCCGACGCCATTGACAAAGGCATTAGAAATCAGCGTCCTTGCACCAACGACCTCGTTAAGACCCGTCTTGTCTTCGACGCGCCGACGATCACGATGTAACGCTGCAGCGACATTAGCTAGTTCGCGGTGCGGGCGTTCCAACCAAAACTCTACCATCTCGTCCGCATGTGTTTCGGTCACGGGTGAACGGCTCCTGCCTGCAAGTTTTCGAATCACGCCGATCGGCCACTGAAGGAAAGGGAATTTCCGAGCGATTTCCGTGCTTCGCATCTTGCGTTCCCTACATCATTCTTTTTGGTAACCCAAGAGTGGGCGGTGACACATTAATTTTCCAATCCGGACGCACGTGATGGAGATACTATTGGTACGTGCCAAAAACCTCTGGCCGTCCCGTCCTAGGCGATTACCGGGCGACGGGGTCGGAGATTTGCAATCTTAAGTAGCGGTGGGCGATATTTTGTCCGCGGCCGTTCTGATAGTGTGCCCGCGCCAGCCTGCCGAATACGCCGGCATCATGGCCACCGAGACCGCCGCCCGGATCGAGGAGGGGCGTGTCAGTATCGTCTGCGCAGTATCCATCGAGAAACCAGGAAATTGAGCATCGTCGTGACGACAAGCGTTGCAAAGAATGCCGCCGCTCGGCTTTGCAGCGCTCGCTCGAGAAGATGAAGGCTTACCAGGCCTGCCACAAACACCGCCGCGACCGAGCCGCCGACCGTCAGCCGGTCCGTCAAGCCGGTGCGCCCGCCGGGAAAGACGCGGTCCGGATAGAACACCATCACGATTGCGAGGCCTACGAGCCAGGCAATCGTGTAGGAAACGCCCGACGACAGCATCGTCAGGCCGGCAAAGTAGACGGCACTCGTCAGCGCGGTGTTCAGTCCTCCCGCCGCAAGAAAACGGATCGCATCCGAGCCTATCCGGTCATCGGTCATCCGGCCCGACCGTCGCGAGGAAATCCGAATAGTCCCTGATATAATCGCTTGCGTCATATGGATGCGAGGCCATGACGAGCAAGACCGTGTCCGGCTGGAACTTGTACTGGATGCCCCACACGCCGGGCGGCAGATAGAGTCCGACCGAAGGGTCTGCCAGCGACACTTCCTTTCTGTCGTGACCGTCATCGACGACCACCGACAGGCGGCCATGGGTGGCAATCAGGAATTGCTGGCACTGGCGGTGCGCATGCTCGCCCCTGACCTTGTCGGAACGGACGCCGTAAACGAGAAACGAGCGCAAGGGCTTGAACGGCAGGTTGTGTCCGAACTCGAGCGGGGCCAGCTCGCCGCGAAGGTCGCTGAAGTGCGGCAGCCGCCAGAGCTCGCATCCGCCGACGCCGAGCGCCATCCTGTCGCCCGCGGCGCCGGGGGCCGCTTGCGTCATCACAGGCTCGACCTGCGGACCGGTCTGATAGCCGACGATGACGGCCGGATTTCCAACCACCACGGCGTTTGCCGGCACGTTCTTGGTCACCACGGCGCCGGCGCCGATCATCGCCTGGCGGCCAATCGTTATGCCCGGCAGGATCGTTGCGTTGGCACCGATCGACGCGCCGTCCTCGACGATCGTCTGGAGAAACTGCTCCGGATAGTGCTTCGAACGGGGGAAGCGGTCGTTGGTGAAGGTCGCATTCGGACCGACGAACACGCGATTGCCCAGCCGAATGCCGTCCCATAGCTGAACGCCGCTTTTTATCGTGACGTCATCGCCGACGGTCACGTCGTTTTCGATGAAGACATGATCGCAGATGTTGCAGTTCGCGCCGATCACGGCGCCTGAGAGGACATGAGCAAACGCCCATACGCGTGTTCCGTTGCCGACGCGCGTGCTTTCGCAGATCCCGCGGTCATGGACAAAAAATGGTTTGTCGTTCATGCGGACGTCCCGTCAACAATGCGGCTTATTATCCGCAACGGGCGCGATTTGGTGTTTTCAACCGCCCGCCAAAGATAACAGCCAAGGATGCCTTGCACCGCGAGGATCGCTGATCCAAAGCCCACGATCAGCAGCACCAGGGTCGTGTATCCGGCCGGATCGATCTTGCCCAGCAAGCGGGCGACGACGGTGATCACGGCAAACACAAGGCTGAGCACGCAGCCCGCAATGCCTACCCACAGTATGAAAACGATCGGAAAATCGGAAAACGAGAAGATCGAATCCATCATATATCTGAGGCGGCGCCCAATACCCCAGGCGCTCTTCCCATGCTCCCGCTCGCGCCGCCGGTAAGGCACGAACTCCCGCCTGAACCCAACCCAGAACAGCTGAACCACAAGCGAGCTGTTTGGCTCCTCGATTGACAGGATCGCATCGAGCGCCTGGCGGTTGCAGGCAAATATATCGACACCGCCGCTCGGCATGCTGGGCAAGATCAGCCTGCGGTAGACGCTCCAGAAGGCCCGGGACAGGAAACGTGTCAGAAGGGGATCGTCGCGGCCGGTTCTGCGGCCAAACACGACGTCGGCCGTGTCCTTTTCCAGCATCGAAAAGAATTCGACAATGAGTTCGGGCGGCTCCTGCAGGTCGGCCGCCATCGCGGCCACATGTTTTCCGGATGCATGCTCGAGCCCCGTCCGAATGGCCGTGAAGGAGCCAAAATTCCGGCTGTGGAAGATGATCTTGTACCTGTAGCTGGCGTCCTTCAAAGCCCTGACCAGCAGGCCGCCCGACTGGTCGGGCGACCCGTCGATGACGAAGACAAACTCGATGTCGCCCTCATACATGGCGTCGAATTTGGCGACGGCCTGCAACAGGGAAGGAATGTTCGGCTCATTGCGGTAAATGGGAAAAACAAGAGAGCGCGCAGTCACATTGCCTCCCATTCGCTGAGGGCCCTGCACACTTGCTCGACCTCATCATTCGTCATGTCCGGGTAGCACGGGACGGAACAGAGACGACTGATGCTTGCCCTGGAGATTGCGAGATTTTCGGTCCCTTTCATGGGCAGGGCAGCCCAACCAACCTGATCGCAATCGAGCACGGGATAGTGGACATCGGTATCGACGCCGCGCTCCTTCATGAAGGTGCGAAATGCGTCCCGGTCGTCACACAGCAGGACCGCGAGGTGTGCGACGGCGCCATTGCCACCGTCGAGGAATTTGAGCCGGCGTCCAGTGACGGCCCTAAATCGGCTAACGATGCTGCGGCGTTGTTCGTTGCGGCTGTTCAAGTCCGGAAGCAGCACATCCAAAATCGCGGCCTGGACCTCGTCCATGCGAGAGTTGCGCCCTCCCGGCAGGGCCACATGGTATTTGGAACTCCAGCCATACTGATGAAGCTGACGAACGCGGTCCGCCAGTCTTGGGTTGGAGGTGAGGACTGCGCCGCCGTCACCCATCGCGCCGAGGTTTTTGGTCGGATAGAAGCTGAAAGTGGCGATATCCCCAAGTGATCCAGCCGTTTGACCCCTGATGCGAGCACCATGTGCCTGGGCACAATCCTCGATGATCGGTATGTGCGACATGCCGGCATCGGCAAGTCCTGCTCGCATAGCGGGTATATCGACCACGCCGCCGTAAAGATGGGTAGCGACAATCGCAGCCGTGTCGGTGCTCACCGCTTCCAGCACCGACTGGACGCTTGCAAGTTGGCTGGCTGGTTCGATGTCGACGTAGTGTGGAATGAGGTCGTTGTGCCAGCACGCGCAACTGGCATATCCCCCGGCATTCGCCGTCACGATCACCTCGCGTCCATGCGCATCGCCAAGCCCGACGATAGAGCGTAGGGCGAGTTCAAGGGCGTCCGTCCCGTTTGCGACGAGGATGCAATCCGAGGCTCCTGCAAACGTCGCAAAGTTCGCTGCGAATCGCTTCCCTGCCGCGCCGTTGAGCCACCATCCGGACCGCAGCGTGCTTGCTACTTCGCGCGCGATTTCAACCTCATAGCGCTGGTACAGACGCTTAAGGTCATTCATCGGAACGGCATTCGGCTTCGTCATCGACAACTCGACAGCGTGTCTTCTTCGTTCCGGCGTATTCGCCCCGCAAACATCCGGAAACTCAGATGATTCTGACATGACTCAGTTAAGAATACTTGCATCGCGGAGACAGCGGAAAGCCGGAACCACCAGGCCCAACTGTTGAGATTCAGGCTCGGTCGCGACAGGCTGGCGTCATTTTGTGGGACGCTGTGAGCCTAGGGCTGGCCACACCGCTTCCGCAGACCTGATCGGCACCGCCGTCAGCGACTCCACTCGGCCGCTCGCCGAACTCGCTGAAGCCAAAGATGGAAGCCGGATCGTCACATCGTGACATTTATTAGCTTCCCCTGTTGGGTGTCTGACAGTTTCTCTGAACGACTGGCAATCCAGCCTGAGTTATTGCGGCTTCAAGTCAAATCACTCGCACAATCGAATATCGCCCAAAAAACCTCTAGCCCTCCCGCCCTCTCCGCGCTAAGGCGGTAACCGGGTGACGGGGTTGGGGATTGCAATCTGAAGTGGCGGTGGGCGATGTGTTTTGTCCGCGGCCGTTCTGATAGTATCACCGCGCCTGGAGTCAGTACTGCCCAATGACCGCATACGTAGAAGCCGTATCGGAACTCCGACCGAGGATGCGGCGCGCCATCATCATGGTCCAGGATCTCGTCATGGTCCTGGTCGCGGTGGCGCTTAGTCTCATCCTTTCGCAGTCGCGGCTTTCCTTCGACGCGTTCTCCGTCGGCGGGCTGGCCTGCTGGGCGCTCATCGTGCTCATCGCCCATCTGCTGTTCCGATCCAGCGGCCTCTACAACACCGTCTGGCGCTTTGCCTCCACGCCCGACTTCTTCAACATCCTCAAGGGCTGCGGCAGCCTGACGGTGGTGCTCTATCTGGCCTCGCTTGCCTTCCGTTTCTTCTTCCAGCCGGTCGCCGGCCTCAACGAGCGCCAGTTCATCGTCTTCTTCCTGGTCTCCTTCACTATTATCTCCGCGCCCAGGCTTTATTATCGCTTCCTGCGCGACGGCGCGAGCTGGCGCATCCTGCGCCGCGCCGCCGGCGATGCCTCGACCAAGCAGGCGCTGTTCATCGGCCGGCTGGGCGAGGCGGATCTGATCGTGCGCTTCACCCGCACGGCTCGGCCCGCCGAATACGCCATCGCCGGCATCATGGCCACCGAGAGCGCCGCGCCGCTCGGCACGCGGATCCAGGGCGTTCCGGTCGTGGCGCTGCGACCGCGCCTGGTCGAGGTGCTGGAAGATTATGTCAAAGGCACGCAAAGCCTCGACCTCCTGATCTTCGGCCAGGGGGTCGAGCGCGAGATCGAAGACTATGCCGAGCTGGTGCGCGTCGCCCGCCACAGCGGCATCGCCGTCGTCCAGTTTGCCGGCCTGTCGGAACTGGGGCAGGGCGGCAAGCTGGTTCTGGATGCCGTCGAGATGGAAACCATCATGCGCCGTTCGGCGGTCGCCACCGATACCACGCGCATCGGCGCCTTCGTCGGCGGCAAGCGCGTGATGGTCACCGGCGGCGCCGGCTCCATCGGCCGCGTGCTCGTCAAGCGCGCGCTGGAGCTGGGCGCCGATGCGGTGCTGGTGGCCGACAATTCCGAATTCGGCATTTTCCAGCTCGATCAGCAGACCGACGACGCCGACCGCGACCGGCTGACCAGCCGCATCGTCGATGTCGCCGACCGGCCTCACATGACGCGCCTCGTCAGCGAGTTCAAACCCGCGATTATCTTTCATGCCGCGGCGCTGAAGCATGTGCCGCTGCTCGAGGAGAACTGGGAAGCGGCGATCGAGACCAATGTCTTCGGCACGCTCGCCTGCGCCGAGATCGCCGCCGAATGCGGCGTGCCGCAGTTCCTGTTGATTTCCAGCGACAAGGCCGTCGACCCGACCTCGGTGCTGGGCGTCACCAAGCGTGCGGCCGAACAGATCGTGTCCTCGCTGCATGACACCCAGGCGGCCTCGCCGCCGCGTGCCGGCGCGGCGAACGGCCATGCCGGCCCCGTTGATCTGCGTCATTCGGGCACGAAATTCATCGCCGTGCGCTTCGGCAACGTCTTCGGCTCCAACGGCTCGGTGGCGACCGTCTTCCAGGCGCAGATCGAGGCCGGCGGGCCGGTCACCATCACCGACCGGCGCATGACCCGCTATTTCATGACCATGGCCGAGGCCGTCGACCTCGTCATTATGTCGGCCGCCGATGCCGAGCAGCGCCAGGGCAAGGACGACTACGCCATCTACATGCTCGACATGGGCGAGCCGGTGCCGATCCTCGAAGTCGCCGAAACCATGATCCGCATGGCGGGCAAAAGTCCCTATACCGATATTCCGATCCGCTTCACCGGCATCAGGCCCGGCGAGAAGCTGCACGAGACGCTGCACGCCGAGAACGAGGAGGTGGTCAAGCTCGACACCGCCAAGATCTTCGGCCTCAGGACCGGCGTCGTCGAATGGCCGAGGATCGAGGCGGCCCTGCCGGCGCTGGCGGCCGCGATGCAAGCTCGCGACAAGACCGCGGCACTTGCCATCCTGGCCGGGCTCTATCGGGCGCAAGAAGACATGGGCGGCGTGCGCGAAGAGGCGGTGCCGAAAGCGGCCGGGCAGGTCGGTTAAAACTTTGCCGCGGGCCCGCAATTAGCTATTGAAAACCTTTGAAGCACCTCGCGGGCAAGTGATTCCAAAGCCGTGACCAGAAAAGATCAGCGCGTGGCCGTTCTCATGGGCACGAAGGATGGCGCGGCCTATATCGGCGAACAATTGGAATCCTTGGCTACGCAATCCTGGCCGCTCGTCGATCTCTGGGTCTCCGACGACGGCTCGTCGGACGCCACGGCCGCGATCGTCGAGGCGTGGCGATCGCGCTGGACCAAGGGGTCGCTGACACTTTTACAGGGCCCGCGAAGGGGCTTCGCTGCCAATTTCCGCTCCATGATCCTCGATCCGCGCATCGACGCCGACTGCTACGCCTTTTGCGACCAGGACGATGTCTGGGAGCCGGATCGGCTGGAGAGCGCCATCCGCTGGATGGAGGGAGAGGACATGGAAACGCCGCTCCTGTTCTGCTCGCGCACGGCGACTATCTCTGAGGCTGGCGTTCCGGCCGGCTACTCGCCGCTCTTCCGGCGCCCGCCGTCCTTCCGCAACGCGCTGGTGCAAAGCATCGCCGGCGGCAACACCATGCTCTTCAACCGCAAGGCGCGCGACCTTCTGGCAAAAGCGTCGGCCAGAACCGAATTCGTCAGCCATGACTGGTGGGCCTATCTCATCGTCACCGCCGCCGGCGGCAAAGTCCGCTACGAGCCGCGGCCGCTGGTCAGATACCGCCAGCACGCGGCAAACCTCGTCGGCGCCAACGTTTCATGGAAAGCGAGGTTTTCAAGGCTGGGCCGTCTGTTCAAGGGCCAGTTCGCCACCTGGACGGACACCAATCTGCGCGGCCTAGCCGTCAACCGCGACCTCATCGCGCGCGATGCAGCGCTTTGCCTTCGCCTGTTCATCAGGGCACGCAAGGGCAATATCTTCAGGCGCTTCGGCCTGCTCGGCAAAAGCGGTGTCTACCGGCAGACATTCATGGGCACGGTCGGGCTCTATGTCGCTTTCCTCTGGCGCCGGATCTGAGCCATGACGGCAAAGCGCGCGCTCGACCTGGCGGTCGCCGTTCCGATGCTGGCGCTGGCGTCGCCGGTCCTGCTTGTCGCTATGCTGGCGATCCGGGCGACGTCGACCGGCCCCGCCATCTTCTCGCAGATCCGCGTCGGCCGGGGAGGAGCCCTCTTCGCCTGTCACAAGCTGCGCACCATGTATCGGGAAACCCCTTCCTTGCCCACCCACGAGGCGCCGTCCGGTTCGGTCACCGCGGTCGGCAAGGTTCTGCGCGCAACCAAGATCGACGAACTGCCGCAGCTCTGGAACGTGCTGAAGGGCGAGATGAGTCTTGTGGGTCCTCGTCCATGCCTGCCGACGCAGGCGGAGCTGATCGAGCGGCGCAAGGAACTGGGCGTGCTCACCGCACTTCCGGGCATCACAGGGCTGGCGCAGGTCAAGGGCATCGACATGTCCGATCCAAGACTTTGCGCTGAAACCGATGCGGCCTACGTCAAGGCCGCCTCGACCGGCCTGGACCTCAAAATATTGCTGGGCACGTTCTTCCGCACATAGAGCGGTTCATCGTTCACGGAAGCGGCGAACGGCTCCTCTGTCGCACCAGTTCTTCAAGCCGGCCGAGTGTGTCGGCCTCCCGTTCCCAGCCCTCCGACGTAAGCAACGACGAATCGCAGACCTGCGTCGCCACCAGAGCTTGCCACGCGGCCCGTCTGCCGCTGAGCGTGGTCAGCATTCGGAACGGCCAGGCCGGCACGGGAAGAAGCCGGGCCGGCCGGCCATATCCGCGCCGGAACGCGGTGACGATTTCGGACACCGCAACCGGCGAAGCATCGCCCAGTACATAAGTTGGGAGCGGCGCCGTGGGACGGCTCAAAAGATGCGTCACGGCGCCGGCCACGGCGTCATGCGAGACGAGCGAACGAACCGCCGTCAGAGCGGCTGTCGGCAGCGGCAGGCCGGTGGCGGCCAACCGCATCAGCCCGCGCAGATTTCCCTTCATGCCTTCGCCATAGGCCGGCGCCAACCGCAGCGCCGTCGCGCCGGCGCATCCGGCCGTTGCAAAAGCCTCCAGCATTGCGATCTCGCCTTCGCGCTTGGAGCGCCCGTAAGCGCATTGCGGGGCAGGGGGCGTGGCCTCGTCGATCCTGCCGCTGAACCTTGCCCCCACCACGGCGCGAATCGAGGAGAGATAGACGAAGCGCCCGTCGATACGCGTGGCCGCCGCTTGGGCCAGCCGTCCGGTCAGCGTCGCGTTGACGGCTCGCAAGTCGGCCGCGCCGGCACTGCGGTCATTATTGAGCGCCGCGCAGTGAACGACATGCGTCACGTCACGCATCAGGGTCAGAAAGGCCTCCTGCGGTGCATCGGCAGCGGGCAGCGCGACGGCATCGTCCTCGCCTGCCAGCCGCTGCGGCAGGCGCGATGCGATCCGTATGTCGAATCCGGCCTCGCCCAACCGGCTGACGATCCGGCGTCCAATGAAGCCCGTCGCGCCGGTGACCAGGACCTTCATGGTTGCGGGCTGGCGCCCGGCGCCATGGTCGGCGCGCTTTTTCCGGTCGGTTCTATCGTCCGTCCGGAAGCGAGGTAGGTTCCCGAGATCAGGAACACCATTAGCGTCGCGTCGAGGATATCGTGGCCGACCAGGATTCCGGCCATTCCGCCGGTGAGATAGGTAATGACGGCGACAAGGATCATCGTCGCGCCGAACCTCTCCACTGGATCGGCGCTGCGGCGCAGCGTCCGTGCCGCATTCCGTGCGGCAACGACGAAGATCGACGCCAGGGCCAATGCCCCCAGCAGGCCGGCCTCGACCAGCGCCGTCAGGAAGCCGTTGTGGAAATGGCTGAAACCCTGCTGTAGGCCGAACTGGTCCTGCAAGCCGTGCTTCATCAGCGCCCGGCTCGCCGAGATGCCGTGGCCGAAAATCGGCATCTCGCGAAACGCGGCAAAACCGATTTCCCACATCGCCACGCGCAAGCCGAGCGCGGTCGAATGGTCGCCATTGGCATTCAGCGCATCCCAGTCGCTGACCAGGAAATCGGCCCGGTCCAGGATGACGCGAGAGCCGATGGCGGCAATCACAAGGGCGACCACGACGCCGATCGCCACCAAGCGCGCCACGCTGGCGCCGGTGAACCGGCGGCGGTTGATGAGAAGCACGAGGATGCCGGCAATCGGTACGGCCACCCAGATCATGCGCGATCCCGAATAGACGATCGCCATCGCTCCGGCTATCGCTGCCAGGACCAGCAGCTTCCAGCGTTTCTCGATGCCTGACAGCGCGCCGGCAAGGCATGTCATGGCGGCAAGGCACGTGACGGTAGCGAAGACGATTGGATTGCCGGCGCCGCCCTCCGCCCTCACACCGAGCCGGTGAGACTGGAATACGGCCATCGCGAGCGCGCCGAAGCAGGCCGCGGTGCTGGCCAGAATGGCGATGCGTGCCAGCGCGGTCTTCTCGGTGATGCTCCACGTCGAATAGGAGAGGGGGAAAAGCAGGAAGGTGATCAACGGCAGGAAGAACCGCAAATCGGCAGCCAGCGTGCCGTTGACGATCGAAGCGAGAACCATCGCCGCGCAATAGGCATAGATCGCCGCCGTGACGGCGAGCATCGGCCGGTCGATATTGAAGCGTCGCCGCTTCGCGGCTACCAGCATCGCCGACCACACGCCACCGGCATTGAAGGCGATGCTGACCAGCGATCCAAGCACCGGCGGCGAAAAAAAGCAGACGATCGAGAAATAGATGTTGATCTGTGCGGGCGTGAGGTGGCGCCGGAGCGTTGTAGACGGGTTCAAATGCTTCGCTTCGCAATTTTCCAGGTTGCGCCCGGATCCATCGAGCCAGCCAAAGGCCGCCTCGCCGGTCTCCGTTTGCCGCGCCTTGCCCGTACCCCGAGCCCATATACCGGCTGGCGCCGATCCGCGATAGTGCGGTCGACAATGTTGCGACAGAAATCTCCTGGTCTGGCGAGGATCGGGGAACTCAGGAATTGTCTGGGCGCCACGGCTTTTCCCGCTAAGCGTTTTCGATGGCTCCGGCAGGATTTTCCGCTTTGCCGGGCGTGTTTGGAAAATTCGTTCTCCAATCACCGCGAGCCGTGCGGGTCTTGCATTGTTATCGGCGGCGCCGATCTGTTAGAACGCCCGCACGAAACAATTTGTCCGAAGTGAAATCTGCGCCTGGGCGGCATCGGATTGCCCCTGCGATGCAAGATTTCCGCTCCACGGCACGAGAGAACGCTCGACGCCCCATGAATATCGCGCTCACGCATCTGCAGCGGCTCGAGGCCGAATCTATCCACATCTTCCGCGAGGTCGCGGCGTCTTTCTCCAAGCCGGTAATGCTCTATTCGGTCGGCAAGGATTCTTCCGTGCTGATGCATCTGGCGATGAAGGCCTTTTATCCGGCCAAGCCGCCTTTCCCGTTCCTGCATGTCGACACTACCTGGAAGTTCCGCGAGATGATCGCCTTTCGCGATCAGATGGCGCAGAAGCTCGGCTTCGACCTTTTGGTCCACGTCAACGAGGACGGCGTGCGCGACGGCATCAATCCGTTCGACCATGGTTCCAACACCCACACCCATGTCATGAAGACGGTGGCGCTGCGCCAGGCGCTCGACAAATATGGCTTCGACGCGGCGTTCGGCGGCGCCCGTCGCGACGAGGAAAAGTCGCGCGCCAAGGAGCGGATCTTTTCCTTCCGCAACGCCCAGCACGCCTGGGACCCGAAGAACCAGCGGCCGGAAATGTGGAAGATATTCAACACCCGCATCGCGCCGGGCGAATCGATCCGCGTCTTTCCGCTGTCCAACTGGACCGAGCTCGATATCTGGCAGTACATCCTGCAGGAGAACATCCCAATCGTGCCGCTCTATTTCGCCAAAGAGCGGCCGGTGGTCGAGCGCGACGGCATGCTCATCATGAAGGATGACGACCGCATGCAACTGCATCCCGGCGAGGCGGTCGAGAACCGCCTGGTGCGCTTCCGCACGCTGGGCTGCTATCCGCTGACCGGCGCGATCGAGTCGGATGCCGACACGCTGGAAGCCATCGTCGGCGAGATGCTGACCGCACGCACCTCCGAGCGCCAGGGCCGCCTTATCGACCGCGACGAGGCCGGCTCCATGGAAAAGAAGAAGCGCGAAGGGTATTTCTGATAATGCGCCACATGATGGCCAAGAGCCTCGCCCCCACCGATTCGATCCGCGACTACATGGCCGCGCAGGAGAAGAAGTCACTGCTGCGCTTCCTCACCTGCGGCTCGGTCGACGACGGCAAGTCGACACTGATCGGCCGGCTGCTCTCCGACACCAAGCAGATATTCGAGGACCAGCTCGCCGCGCTCGAAAAGGATTCGCGCAAGCACGGCACCACCGGCGACGACATCGACTTCGCGCTGCTGGTCGACGGGCTGGAGGCTGAGCGCGAGCAAGGCATCACCATCGACGTCGCTTACCGCTTCTTCGCCACGCCGAAGCGCAAGTTCATCGTCGCCGACACGCCCGGTCATGAGCAGTACACGCGCAACATGGCGACCGGCGCCTCGACAGCCGATCTCGCGATCGTGCTGATCGACGCGCGCCAGGGCGTGCTTCGCCAGACCCGGCGTCACTCCATCATCGCCTCGCTGCTCGGCATCCGGCATATCGTGCTTGCGGTCAACAAGATCGACCTCGTCGGCTTCGACAAGACCGTGTTCGACCGGATCGTCGCCGACTACGGCGAATTCGCCAAGGAACTGGGCTTCATGAGCGTCGCGCCGATCCCGATGTCGGCGCGCTTTGGCGACAACGTCACCAGCCGCTCGGAGCGCACGCCCTGGTATTCCGGGCCGTCGCTGATCGAGCATCTGGAAACCGTGTCTGTCGACGAGGCCGCCGTCGAGCTGCCGTTTCGCTTCCCCGTCCAGTATGTGAACCGTCCGAACCTCGATTTCCGCGGCTTTGCCGGCACCATCGCCTCGGGCACCGTCTCTGAAGGAGACGAGGTCGTCGTCGCGAAATCCGGCAAGGCGTCCCGGGTCAAGCGCATCGTCGCGCAAGGCGGCGACCTCGAGCAGGCGGTCGCTGGCCAGGCGATCACGCTCGTCCTCGAGGACGAAGTGGAGGTATCGCGCGGCAACTTGCTGGTGTCGCCGGCCGCGCGTCCGCAGGTCGCCGACCAGTTCGCCGCCAACATCGTCTGGTTCGACGAGCAGGCGCTGCTGCCCGGCCGCTCCTACATCCTGCGCACCGAAACCGACCAGGTGAGCGCGACCGTCACCGACCTGAAATACCGGGTCAACGTCAACGATTTCGCGCACGAGGCGGCGAAGTCGCTCGACATCAACGAGGTCGGCGTCTGCAACCTGTCGACGCGCGCGCCGATCGCTTTCGATCCCTTCGCCGAGAACCGCACCACCGGCGCCTTCATCCTGATCGACCGCATCACCAACGCCACCGTCGGCGCCGGAATGATCCTGCATTCGCTGCGCCGTGCCGAAAACATCCACTGGCAGTCGCTCGACGTCGGCAAGCGCGGCCGCTCCGACCTGAAGAACCAGCGGCCGGCCGTGTTCTGGTTCACCGGGCTTTCCGGTTCAGGCAAGTCGACCATCGCCAATCTGTTCGAGAAGAAGCTGTTCGCGTCCGGCCGCCACACCTACATCCTCGACGGCGACAATGTCCGCCACGGCCTCAACCGCGATCTCGGCTTCACCGACGCCGACCGCGTGGAAAACATCCGCCGCGTCGCCGAGGTGGCCAAGCTGATGGCCGATGCCGGCTTGATCGTAATCGTCTCCTTCATCTCGCCCTTCAGCGCCGAACGGCGCATGGCGCGCGAGCTGATGGCCGAGGGCGAGTTCGTCGAGGTGTTCGTCGACACTCCGTTCGAGGAATGCGCCCGCCGCGATCCGAAAGGCCTCTACGCGCGCGCCTTGAGCGGCGAGATCAAGAATTTCACCGGCGTGGATTCTCCTTATGAAGCGCCGCAGAATCCGGAAATTCACTTGAAGACCCTCGGCAGGAGCCCGCAGGAAATGGCGGAAGCCTTGGAACACTGGCTGACCGAGCGCGACATTGCCGAGGAGCAGTATGACAATGGCGGCGGTATCTGACGAGGCGATGCTCGGCGTCTTCGAGCGCCTGGCGCTGGAAGCGGGGCGCGAGGTGATGCGCGTCTTCCATGAAGGCTGCGCCGTCGACAGCAAGGCCGATACTTCGCCGGTGACGGAAGCCGACCGCGAAAGCGAGAAGATCATCCTGGCCGGCCTGCGCGCCGCCTATCCGGACATCCCCTGCGTGGCCGAGGAGGAGGTCGCAGCGGGAATTGCAACGCCCGATCTCGACGGCGCCTTCTTCCTGATCGATCCGCTCGACGGCACCAAGGAATTCGTCAACCGCCGCACCGATTTCACCGTCAACATCGCGCTGATCCGCCATGGCGTTCCGGAAGTCGGCGTCGTTTTCGCGCCGTGCACGGGACGCTTTTTCTCCGGGCGACCGGGCAAGGCCGAGGCGCTGGAGGTCGATGCCGACTATCGCATCGCCGGCCGGCGGCCGATCACGGTGCGGGCAGGGGGCACGCCGCTCGCGGTCGTGGCAAGCCGCTCGCACAACACGCCGGAAACCGAGGAATTCATCCGCGATCTCGGCGCCGCCGAGATCGTCTCGATCGGCTCGTCATTGAAATTCTGCCTGCTCGCCGCGGCGGAAGCCGACGTCTATCCGCGCTTCGGCCGCACCATGGAATGGGACACGGCCGCCGGCGACGCAGTGCTGCGCGCCGCCGGTGGCATGACGCGGACACTAGACGGCGAGCCGCTGATCTACGGCAAGCGCAACCAGGCCAGCGACAGCGATTTCGCCAACCCGCATTTCATTGCGCGAGGGAAGAGCGCGTAGCCTCGCCGCTTGAGGGGGGAGGGCCGGCAGGTCAGAAGGGGATCGGCGCCCAGGTTTGCGTTTCGCTCCGGCGCGATTCGTCGCAAGCTGCGCCTGACGAGGAGGCCTTTCGCACCCTCACAAGAGGTCTGCGTTGCTGATCTTTGGCCCAGTCATCCACGGCGGTGCTGTGGGCACGTCCTCGATGACGCCAACCTTGCGGGCCCAAGTCGTAAAGGCCTTGTGCGCGGCCTCGACTGGTTTCCGACCGTCATAGGCCGAGTAGCACGCCTCGCAGGCCGCCGCGTGAAGCAGGCCGCGTCTCTCCACAGGCCATTCTTCCAAAAACTCAATGGCATCCATCACGCAGTCGATCTTTTGGATGTAGCCATTCTCCCCTACGAAAACTGACTGCTTGAAAGCATCACTTTCCATAGTGACCTCCCTTCAACAACTGACCCCGTTGGTCATTTCCGCAGATGCACCGCTAATATTCGAACACCTGCACGCCCGGCTGGGGACAAGAGAAAAGATTGGAAGCAGCTCTTTTCAGTTCAAGAGGAGCCTGCGAGACATCACCAGCAGCACCTGGATGCTACAGTGAGCATCGATAGCAGGCCCTGCTGTCCCGGTCACTAAGAGCGAACGACCAGCGGCACTAGGCCCTCGTGCCGCTCGCCGAGATAGCAGACGACCCGGTCGCCGACGCGCTGGAAATTGAGGTCGACCTTCGCCTCGCCCACGGTTAAGTGCCGGATGACGATGTTGTCGATGCCTATCGGCAACCGTGGGCGTTCGACATTGATCTCGCGCTTCCAACCATCGATGCGGATCCCCAGGCAGGCCTGCAGCATCATGAACGCGGAACCGGCCGACCATGCCTGCGGCAGACAGGCGACGGGATAGGCGATCGGCGCATCCCCGATCGCCCGTGTAAAGCCGCAGAACAGCTCCGGAAGCCGCATATTGAACCGGACCGCCGCCTCGAACATGCTGCTCATAAGCTTCACGACGCTGGTGCGCTCCTGGTAGCGGGCTAGGCCGGCGGCACAGATCGCCGTGTCATGCGGCCAGATCGAGCCGTTATGATAAGACATCGGATTGAACGGAATCTCATCGTCGGCCAAGGTGCGAACGCCCCAACCGCTGTGCAGATGCCCCGACAGCAACTGCTCGGCAATTGATTTCGCCCGTTCTGCCGAGGGCAGCCCTACATAGAGCAGGTGACCCGCGTTGGAGGCGCGCACCGCGCATTGCCTGCCTTCCCCATCGATTGCCAAAGCGTAGAAATTGCGGTCCGGCATCCAGAACCGGGCCTCCACTGCGCTGCGTATTTTTTCTGCCATGGCGCTCCAGTGCGCCGCCTTGGCGGCGTCTCCGCGTTTGGCTGCCAAGGCGGCCATGCCTTGATAGGCTGCGAAGACGTAGCCTTGCACCTCGACCAGTGCGATCGGACCGCGAGGTATTTTGCCGTCGGCATGGAAGATAGCGTCGGCGCTGTCCTTCCAGCCCTGGTTGAAGAGACCCGTGTCCGCCGCCCTATTATAGGTCACGAAACCGTCGCTGTTGCGGGCACCGACTTCCTCCATCCACCCGATTGCTGCGCACAGCGAATCCCACATGCGATCGACGAACTCGTCATCGCCCGTACGATCGGCGTAGGACCAAGCCAGGTAGACATAGAGCGGAGTGGTGTCGACGCCGCCATAATAGCGGCCGAACGGCAGCTCGCGCAGTATAGCCATTTCCCCTTTGCGCGTTTCATGCATGATCTTGCCGGGCTCGGCATCGTCGAACACAGAGGTCTCCGTCGATTGATAGCGGCCAAGGAACGCCAGCACGCCGCGGGCAAGCTCGGGGTTGAGCCACAGCATTTGCAAGGCGGAAATGACGCCGTCGCGGCCGAAGGCAGTCGAAAACCAGGGAATACCGGCATACGGATATGGCCCGGTCTCCAGATCGGTGGTCAGCAGGGCGATGTCGGCACGTGTGCGCGTGAGCCAGTCATTGAACACGCGGCCGGAGCTGAAAACAGTGGCGCCCTGTCGACGCTTTGAGCGCATTGCAAATCGCGCTCGCGCCGCGGCGGCGCGGAACCGATCACTGGACGGGATTTCTTCGTTCTGACCGACTTCCAGATACAGCGCCTTTCTGTCGTGCCTCCCCACCAGAATGAGAAACTCTGCATGATGGGGATGGATCTGGTCGGGCCTCATCGAAAACGCGATGACGGATTGGCGCGCCACATTATCGAGGCCCTCGTAGCAAAATGTCACGCCTGACTCGCCGACCAAGGCGTCATGTGCGCGACCGCGCCGGCTGCGCGTAGTGCCGCGCACCTCGAACATGTCACGGAAATCGGCATCGAAGTCGAACCGGACCGGCAGCAACACCTCACGCGCGGAGTAATTCGTGAAAGTGACTCGCTCGTACATGCGGTCGTGCCAGATGAATCTGGTCCGCTCGATGTGCACGACCCCAGGCAGCGTTTCACTGCCGTCGGGCCCGATGGTAGCCAAATTTGTGAGATTGGCGGTGAATAGGATGTTGTCCTGCGACAGCGACGCTCCGAGCAGCGACGGCATGCGGCCGCCTATGAACAGCCGGAAACGCGACAGCACTCGCGTATCGTCGCGGAAAAGCCCGTCGCCGCTGCCGCGTATGTCGCCATAGCTGTCCGCGACGACGAAGCAGTCCTCATGCTTCAGCGCAAATTGCCTATGCGGCTCGCGCGGGGCCGATTCATCGAGTGCGGGGAGAGCGACCGCTGGATTAAGCTTGCGTTCTTCGACTTCGATGCTCATCTCATCCCTCCTGTTCAGACGGCCGATGCAGGCGCTCATCGCATATGCCTGCGCCCGACCATCTCCTATCAACAGTATCTCGCATCAATGCTGCGATGCCCATGATCCCGAGAGCGTCATTGAAATCTTGGCGGATATTCGGCGAAGCTTCCGCTGTTCGAGTCCGATCGAATGCGGCGGGAACCCGGCGATTCTAACCGCCAACTCGTCTCAAGCGGTGCTGTTAAAAAGTGCTGGCTATTTCAGCCGCGTTTTCGGCGAACCCGTTTCGCGAGCCGAGTGGAAATTGCTCGTCGCGCGCCAGCAGGCGGTAGATCCCCAAATAGTCGCTGCACATGCGCCCGACCGTGAATCGCCTTTCAAAAGTTTTCCGCACACGTGCGCGATCGAGACTGCCTATCCGCCGCACAGCTTCGACGGCTTCGTCAATGCTTTCCACTATCAGTCCGGACACGCCATGATCGATGACCTCCGGAACGGCTCCGCGGTTGAACGCAACCACCGGGGTACCGCAGGCCATCGCCTCGATCGTCACGAGGCCGAACGGCTCCGGCCAATCGATCGGAAACAGCAGCGCCGTCGCATTGCCCAAAAATTCCGCCTTCGCACGCTCATCAATTTCGCCGATGAACTCGACATTCGAATGCCGAAGCACCTGTGGTTCGACCCTGTCGCTCCAAAATGATTGGTCCACTGCGTCGATTTTGGCTGCGATCTTCAGCGGCATTCCGGCGCGCGCGGCGATTTCTATCGCGGCTTCCGGGCCTTTTTCGGGTGAGATGCGACCGAGGAACGCGAGGTATCCAGAGGCTTTCGGCCGGAATGGGAGGATGTCGTTCGGCAGGCCGTGATAGACCGTTCCAAGCCAGTTGACCGGCGGCATGGGCCGGCGCTGGTCATCCGAGATCGAGACCAGTGGAATGTCGTTGAACATCGCGTAAAGTTGCGCCAGGTCCGGAAGGTCGAGCCGGCCATGAAGCGTGGTAACGGTTCGCTGCGCGAACTCTCGAATTATCGGGAAATGGAGAACGTCGACGTGGAAATGCAGCACGTCGAATTCATTCGCCCGTCTGCGAACCTCTTCAAGCATCATGACGTGGTAAGGAATGGGATTCTGTGCTTTCTGATTCAGGCGTAGCGCAACGTCGCAACATGCCACCAGTTCGGCCGACGTACGTGAATCGCCGCTGGCGAACAAAGTCACGTCATGGCCCCTTCGAACCAACTCTTCCGTTAAATAGGAAACGATGCGCTCGGTCCCGCCATAGAACTTGGGTGGCACGGACTCAGTCAGGGGTGCGATCTGGGCAATCTTCATGTGCAGGGCATCCTGGAACGAAAGTCGGCCTTCAACGAACCGGGGACGGCAGCGGGCACTCCTTCTCCCGGTTCGCCGTTCTCGCGAACTTTCGGACTGCTAATTTGTTCCCGGCATCAATCACTTCGCCGTGGCATCGTATGCAAAAGTGAAAGGGCGGAATGTAAACTGCCAGACGGGCAAGCCCGTTGGCGAACATGGCGGCGATCGAGGCGCCGGTCAGGCTGACAAAGAAAGACCGCAGAGCATGTACGCTGCGGCTGATGCAGTGCGGCCGCATTCAGGCTTGGCCTGGCTGTGAGTCCTATGCGATGGCGACCCTCTGTCGTCTTGAGCGACACTGAGGGAGATCAGGCCGCCGCTACATGCGCCGAGTTCGAGCCGATGTAATTCCTGATCGTCTCGATAATCCGGTCCTGGTCGGCTTCGCTCAAATAGGCATGCATCGGCAGACAGAGGATCTGCTTCGGCAATTGCTCCGAGACCGCAAGGCCGGTCGGTGTCCGCGGATAGTGCTTGTAGGCGACCTGCTCGTGCAGCGGCTTCACATAATAGATCACCGACGGGATGCCCTTTTCGCCGAGATGGGCCTTGAGCCCGTCGCGCTTCGGCGTCTCGATGGCGTACTGCGCCCAGGCCGAGCGGCCGTGGCCGAGATTGCGTGAGGCCTTGACGATGTCGCCAAGGCCCTTGGCATAGCGGTCCGCGACCACCTGCCTGGCCACCATCTCATCCTCGAGGATGGCGAGCTTTTCGATCAGGATCGCCGCCTGCAGCGTGTCGAGGCGCGAATTGATGCCGACGCGGACATTGTCATATTGCGTCTCGCCCTTGCCGTGGAAGGCGAAGGAACGCAGCTTGTCGGCCAGCGCAGCATCGTTGGTGAACATCGCGCCGCCATCGCCGTAGCAGCCAAGCGGCTTCGCCGGATAAAAGCTGGTCGAGCCGACATGGCCGAAGGCGCCGCACATGGTGCCGCCGGCGGAACCGCCCATCGACTGCGCGGCGTCCTCGATCACCAACAGGTTCTCGCGCTTGGCGATCGCCATGATCGCCTCGTAGTTCGCGGAGAGCCCGAACAGGTCGACCGGGATGATCGCCTTCGGCTTCAGCCTACCTTCCTTCTTGATCATCTCGATCGCCGCCTCGAGGCTGGCGATGTCGATGTTATAGGTGTCGCGGTCGACGTCGACGAAGACCGGCTCGGCCTTGGCGAGCGCCACCACCTCGGCGGTGGCTGCGAAGGTGAAGCTCGGCACGAACACGGCATCGCCCGGGCCGATGCCGGCGGCAAACAGCGGCAGGAGCAGCGCGTCGGTGCCGTTGGCGCAGGCGACCACATGCTTGACGCCGATATAGGCGGCGAGCTTGTTCTCGAATTCCGTGACCTGCGGCCCGAGGATATAACGGCCGTCCTCGACGACGTGGTCGATCGCGGCCTTCAGCCGGTCGCGGATACGTTCGCGCTGCGCGCCAAGATCGATGAACTGCATGTCGCCCTCGAAACTGCCTGTAAAACCGGCCCGCTGGTAACAGACTTGAACCGGCTGAGAAAGCCGGTGGCGACCGGCGCAAATTGCTCAGGTGTGGCAGCCTGTTACCGATTTTGCCGGCGCAATGCCTGAAAAAGCCGGAAATCCGAGCTTTGAGAGGCGTTTTCCGGCCCCTCTTGTCGCGTCGTTCCGCCGGTGGGAAACATAAAGTGATCGGCCGCGAAGGGCGGTTTCGCGTCCGCTCCCACGCTGGATCAGGCGATTTCGTGCCGCCAGGGCGGGTTGGCGCCGGCCCTCGAAACCGTTACCGCCGCCGCCTTGGCGCCGAGCTCCAGCGCCTTGCGGATCGCATCTTCCGGCAGGTCGCCGATCGCCGCCTTGGTGAGCAGGCCCTGCTCGTGCAGGGAGGCCAGAATGCCGGCGTTGAAGGTGTCGCCTGCGCCGACCGTGTCGATGACCTTCACTTTCTGCGGCATGACGGTGACCTTGTGCGCCTTGCTGTAGCCGACGGCGCCTTCGCTGCCATGGGTGACGACGATCAGCTTCGGCCCGCGCTCCAGCCAGTTGCGCACCACATCCTCATGCGAGCCGGCCTCGTCGAACCATTTGAGATCCTCGTCGGACAGTTTGACGATGTCGGCCATCGCCATCATCTCGCGGATACGCCTCAGATGCTTCGCCTTGTCGGGGATGAAATTCGGCCGGATGTTGGGGTCGAGCATCATCACCCGACTCCGGTGCTCGCGCCGCATGAATTCCTCATAGGCCGATCCCGCCGGCTCGGAGATCAGGCTGATGGCGCCGAACAGCATCGCCTCGATCTCGGGCCCGAGCTTCGGCAGGTCCTCGATGGTCAGCATGCGCCCGGCGGTGTTCTCGTCATAAAAGGTGTAGGTCGCCTGGCCGTTGGTGAGCCGCACGAAGGCGAGTGTCGTCGGACGCGGCGAGGTGTGCGCATAGGTGGAGCTCACCTTGCTTGCGCCGAGCGCCTCGCGGAACTGGCCGCCGAACAGGTCGGAGGAGAGGCCGGAGAAGAAGCCGGCCGGAGCGCCGAGCCGGCCGAGCGCGATCGCCGAGTTGAACACCGCGCCGCCGACATAGGGCGCGAAGGCCGCTTCGCCTTGCGTCGTGGTGCGCGGCAGCATGTCGATCAGGGCTTCGCCACAGCAAAGGATCATGTCGTCTTGGTCTCCGGCGGATGGATCACGCCCTTGCGAATGATGATGTTGGCAAAGAGCCTGGGTTCGCTGGTCGCAACGATGGCGTGCGCCGCCTTGACGCGTGCATAGAAGTCGGGCCCGGCCAGAGCAACCACCTTGTGGCCCGGCGCACGCCTGGCGCAAACCGATTCCATCTCATGATGCACGGCGTCGGCCAGCGCCGGGTCGCCCTTCACCGAGGCACGAAACAATGCCTCCGGCACAGCCTCGTCCACCGGCAGCACACTAAGCACGGCGTCGAGGACGGCTATGACGTGGTGGCCGTCGGCGCGAATCAGCCGCCGTGCCTGTTCCTCGGCCGGATAATTGCCATCGACGATCGCGATCTCGTCGCCATGGCCCATTGCCCTGAGCGTCGCCAGGAACTGGGGCCCGAGCAGCGACGGGATGCCGATCAGCATGTCAGGCGCCTCCGGACGTGTGAGGCCCGATCAGGAAGCGCTCGGAGAGCGGCAGGCTGGCGCCGCCCATGGCGCGTGCGTGAATGCCGACCGTTCCCTCGCGCACGACAGGCAGTTTCAGTCCTTCGGCATCGACACGGGCGATCGCTTCCGTAACGGCATCGACCAGCCGGCGCCGCACATCGAGCGGCATCCAGCCGTCGATAACCGCCGCTTCGAAATCGATGACCGACGAGGCAGCGACAATGGCATAGGCCAGCGCCCGCGATGCGCTGGCGATCCACTCGTCGAGATCGGCGCCGATCTCGCCCCATTCCTGCGGCGAGGTCCACAGATAGGAGCCGTCGATGCCCTTGGCCGAGAGCGCCTTTTCCAGCATCGCGATCGAGGCGACGTCGATGAGCTGCGTCGGCTTGCCGTCCGGCCCGGGCACCGGCATCGAGCCCAGCGCGCCGGCGTTGCCGTTCGGCCCGCTGTAGAGGCGGCCATTGAGCACGATGCCGCCGCCGGCGAAGGCGCCGATGTAGAAATAGACGAAATCGCGCGCTGCGCCCGCTCGTCCGAAGACGAGCTCCGCGCCGCAAGCCGAAGTCGCGTCGTTCTGCAGATAAACCGGGAACTCGCACTGCCCCTGGATGTCGGCGCGGATGTCGCGATGGCGCCATTCGTCCATGATCTCGCGCGGCGCGCCGGCCGTGTCTGCCCAGTTCCATAGCTCGAACGGCATGGCGATGCCGAGCCCGGCAATGCGCTTGTCCTGCGCCGGCGTCAGTTCGCCGCGCATCGTCTTGATGCCGGCGGTGACGAATTCGACGGTCTCGCGCGGTGCGGGATAGCGGTAGGAATGCTGCAGCATGGCGCGCACATTGCCGAGGAAGTCGATCAGCACGAGCTCGGCCGAGCGCCTGCCGATCTTGAGGCCGATGAAAAAAGCGCCTTCCGGATTGAGCGCCATCGGAATCGAAGGCTGGCCGATCTTGCCGCGCAGCGGCGCCTGGCGCACAAGCAGCTTGTCTTCCTCGAGCTCGCGCATGATCACCGACACCGTCTGGGCCGACAGCCCGGTCATGCGCGCAATGTCGGATTTGGCCAGGCTGCCATGCTGGCGCACCAGGGACAGCACGAGCCGTTCATTATGGTCGCGCATGCCGCTCTGGTTGGTGCCGCGGTGCAGCCGGCTCTCCAAAGCCTCGGGCGAACCGTGCCTCGCAATGCCGGTCTCCACCCTGTTTCCTCCCGTCTGTTTCCCCTCGATGCTTTTCGTTCAGAATGGGTGAACAGCGCAAGGCTGTCAATAATAAATAAGAGTGATTTAATTATTGACAGCCGTTGCGGACTGGTGTCTTTTGATCTGGCGTCCACGCTGGGAGAAATGGTTGGATGCGTTTGAGGCGCCGGGTTGGCCGGCGTCCGGAATGGTTCCACTGGGAGGAAATCGTGACCAAGAAATCGCTGCTGAAATCCACCGTATTCGCGGCGGCCGGGCTGGGCCTGCTCGCGTTCGCCTCGTCCGCGTCGGCCGCGGGCGTCGGCGCCTGCCTCATCACCAAGACCGACACCAATCCCTTCTTCGTCAAGATGAAGGAGGGTGCGACCGCCAAGGCCAAGGAACTCGGCGTTGACCTCAAGACCTATGCCGGCAAGATCGACGGCGACAGCGAGAGCCAGGTCGCGGCGATCGAAAGCTGCATCGCCGACGGCGCCAAGGGTATCCTGATCACGGCTTCCGATACCAAGGGCATCGTGCCGACGGTGAAGAAGGCGCGTGACGCCGGCCTGCTGGTGATCGCTCTCGACACGCCGCTCGATCCGATCGACGCCGCCGACGCCACTTTCGCAACGGACAATCTCGAAGCCGGCAAGCTGATCGGCGCCTGGGCGGCCGCTACGCTTGGCGACAAGGCCAAGGACGCCAAGATCGGCTTCCTCGACCTGACCCCCTCGCAGCCGACCGTCGACGTCCTGCGCGACCAGGGCTTCATGATGGGCTACGGCATCGACGTGAAGGACCCCAACAAGATCGGAGACGAAACCGATCCGCGCATCGTCGGCCATGACGTGACGAACGGCAACGAAGAGGGCGGCCGCAAGGCGATGGAGAACCTTCTGCAGAAGGACAACACCATCAACGTCATCCACACCATCAACGAGCCGGCCGCTGTCGGCGCCTATCAGGCGCTCAAGGCCGTCGGCCTCGAGAAGCAGGTGCTGATCGTCTCGGTCGACGGTGGCTGCCCGGGCGTGAAGTCGGTCACCGAAGGCGTCATCGGCGCCACCTCGCAGCAATATCCGCTGCAGATGGCGGCGCTCGGCATCGAGGCGATCGCCGCCTTCGCCAAGGACGGCACCAAGCCCAAGCCGACCGAAGGCAAGAACTTCTTCGACACTGGCGTCAACCTTGTCACCGACAAGCCGGCCAATGGCGTCAAGTCGATCGACACCAAGGAAGGCCTGGCCAAGTGCTGGGGCTGATGCTCTGAGAGGTCCACGAACCGTGCGGCTGGGGGCTTGATCCCCGGCCGCATCGGGTGGACGATGCGCTTTCGTCAAAGCGCGACAATCCTGGCGACAAGACCGGAATAGGCGTCGACGGCGTGTGCGGCAATGAGAGGCCGTATGCAGACGGGAGGACATATGTCTCAGATACAGGAATTCGAGAAAGTACTTACGGGAAGCGACACCAGCGTCGCCGCCTTCGACGAGCACAAATCGGCCGTCAAGCGCGCCCAGCACTTCCTGCACTCAACGCCGGCGGCGGTGCCGCTGATCGTGCTGGTTCTGTCGGTCATCATCTTCGGCATCGCCATCGGCGGACGTTTCTTTTCGTCCTACACTCTGACGCTGATCCTGCAGCAGATCGCCATCGTCGGCATCCTCGGTGCCGCGCAGACATTGGTCATCCTGACCGCGGGCATCGATCTCTCGATCGGCGTCATCATGGTGATTTCGGCGGTGATCATGGGCAATTGCGCGGTGACCTATGGCATGCCGGCCATTCTCGCCGTGGCGATTGGACTTGCCGCCGGCGGCGCCTGCGGACTGCTCAATGGCCTCCTGGTCGCCTACATGAAGCTGCCGCCCTTCATCGTCACGCTCGGCACCTGGAACATCGTCATGGCCACGAATTTCATCTATTCGGCCAATGAGACGATCCGCGACACCGATGTCGACGTCCAGGCGCCGCTGCTGCACCTGTTCGCGGTGAGCTTCAGGGTCGGCTCTGCCGTGCTGACGCTTGGCGTCATTGCCATGGTCCTGCTGGTGATCCTCCTGTGGTACGTGCTCAACCACACCGCATGGGGCCGCCATGTCTACGCCGTCGGCGACGATCAGGAGGCTGCGAAACTGTCGGGCATTCAGACCAAGAAAGTGCTGATGACGGTCTATGCCCTTGCCGGGCTGATCGCCGCTTTCGCGGCTTGGGTCTCGATCGGCCGCAACGGCTCGGTCTCGCCGTCGGCCGCTGTCACCGACTACAATCTGCAGGCCATCACCGCGACGGTGATCGGCGGCATCTCGCTGTTCGGCGGGCGCGGCTCGATCCTCGGCACGCTGTTCGGCGCCATGATCGTCGGCGTCGTCTCGATGGGCCTCAACATGCTGGGCGCCGATCCGCAATGGAAGGTGCTGCTCACCGGCGTGCTGATCATCGGCGCCGTGGCGATCGATCAATGGATCAGAAAGGTTTCGGCATAGTCATGACCCAGGAGCCCATTCTCACAGCGCGCGGCCTGATCAAGCGCTATGGCCGCGTTACCGCCCTCGACAATGCCGATTTCGACCTCTATCCGGGCGAAATCCTCGCCGTCATCGGTGACAACGGCGCGGGCAAATCATCGCTGATCAAGGCGATCTCCGGCGCGGCCGTGCCCGACGAAGGCGAAATCCGGCTTGAGGGCAAGCCAGTTGCCTTCAAGTCGCCGATGGAGGCCCGGGAAGCCGGCATCGAAACCGTCTACCAGAACCTCGCCCTGTCGCCGGCGCTGTCGATCGCCGACAACATGTTTCTCGGTCGCGAGATCCGCAAGCCAGGTCCGCTTGGCAGCTGGCTGCGCATGCTCGACCGTCCGGCGATGGAGAAGCGTGCTCGCGACAAGCTCACGGAGCTCGGCCTGATGACCATCCAGAACATCAGCCAGGCGGTGGAAACGCTTTCGGGCGGCCAGCGCCAGGGCGTGGCGGTGGCGCGTGCTGCCGCTTTCGGCTCGAAAGTGGTGATCATGGACGAGCCGACGGCCGCCCTTGGCGTGAAGGAAAGCCGCCGCGTGCTTGAGCTGATCCTGGACGTCAAGAAGCGCGGCCTGCCGATCGTTTTGATCTCGCACAACATGCCGCATGTCTTCGAGGTGGCGGACCGCATCCACATCCACCGGCTTGGAAGGCGTCTCTGCGTCGTCGATCCTAAGCAGATTTCCATGTCGGATGCGGTGGCGCTGATGACCGGCGCCAAGAAGCCGCCGGAGGACGCGCTGGCGGCTTGATCCCCACGACATGTCCCTGTTGCCGCAGGCGGGCTGATGGGTCGGTTGGGTAAATCGATTGAACCTATGCTGCAACGCACTAAGATGGGCTGGGAGGAACGGTGAAAGCCGCTATGATCAGGCCAGTTGAACGAGAGGCAGCATGACATCCGCCATGACGATCGAAGTCCCTGTTCTCGACAATCCCGACCCCAAGACGCTCGCCGAAGAAGTCTTGATGTCGCTCAAATACCGGGTCGGCAAGGACACAACCGTCGCCACGCCCTATGACTGGCTGACCGCTTCGATCAAGGTGGTGCGCGACCGCATCGTCGATCAATGGATGCAGGCGACCAAGGAGGCTTACGACCAGCAGGAAAAGCGCGTCTATTACCTTTCGCTCGAATTCCTGATCGGGCGCCTGATGCGCGACGCCTTCTCCAATCTCGGCCTGATGGAGAACATGCGCGAGGCGCTGTCCTCGCTCGGCGTCGACCTCGACCTGATCGCGGGGCTCGAGCCGGACGCGGCACTCGGCAATGGCGGCCTCGGCCGTCTCGCCGCCTGCTTCATGGAAAGCATGGCGACCGTCGACATCCCCGCCCATGGCTACGGCATCCGCTACGCCAACGGCATGTTCCGCCAGGAAATCCACGGCGGCTGGCAGGTCGAGCTGCCGGAGACCTGGCTCGATCACGGCAATCCCTGGGAGTTCGAACGGCGCGAGCGTTCCTTCGAGGTCGGCTTCGGCGGCTCGGTGGAAGCGATCACCTCGAAGGATGGCCGGCTCGAACGCCACGTCTGGAAGCCGACCGAGCATGTGCTGGCCGTCGCCTATGACACGCCGGTGGCCGGCTGGCGCGCCAGGCGCGTCAACACGCTGAGACTCTGGTCCGGCATGCCGATCGACCCGATCCTGCTCGACAAGTTCAATGCGGGCGACCACATCGGCGCGCTGGCCGAGAGCAACAAGGCCGACGCGCTGTCGCGCGTGCTTTATCCTGCCGATTCCCACATGGCCGGCCAGGAGCTGAGGCTGCGGCAGGAATATTTCTTCTCCACCGCCTCGCTGCAGGACATCGTGCAGCGGCATTTGAGCCAGTATGGCGACCTGAAATCGCTGCCCGACAAGGCGGCGATCCACTTGAACGACACCCATCCCGCGGTCGCCGTGCCGGAGCTGATGCGGCTCCTGATGGACGTCCACGGCATGGACTTCGACCAGGCCTGGGACATCACCAAGCGCACCTTCGGCTACACCAACCACACGCTGTTGCCCGAGGCGCTTGAAAGCTGGCCGGTGCCGCTGTTCGAGCGTCTGCTGCCGCGCCACATGCAGATCGTCTACGCCATTAATGCGCAGGTGCTGCTCGAGGCCCGCGCCACCAACCAGTTCTCGGGTGATCAGATCGCCCGCATCTCGCTGATCCAGGAAAATGGCGACCGCCGCGTGCGCATGGGCAATCTGGCCTTTGTCGGCTCGCATTCGATCAACGGCGTCTCGGCGCTGCACACCGAGCTGATGAAGGAGACGGTGTTCGCCGATCTCCACAAGCTCTATCCCGATCGCATCAACAACAAGACCAACGGCATCACGCCCAGGCGCTGGCTGATCCAGTGCAATCCCGGCCTGACCTCGCTTGCCCGCGAGGCGATCGGCGACCGTTTCATGGACGACATCGAGGCGATCAAGGATCTCGATCCGCTCGCCGATGACGCGGCTTTCCGTGAGAAATTCGCCGGTGTGAAGCGGCAGAACAAGGCGCGGCTCGCCAATCTCGTCGCCGACCGGCTCGGCATCAGGATCGATCCGTCGGCGCTGTTCGACATCCAGGTCAAGCGCATCCACGAATACAAGCGCCAGCTGCTCAACATACTGGAAGCGATCGCGCTGTACGATCAGATCCGCTCGCATCCGGAACGGGACTGGATGCCGCGCGTCAAGATCTTCGGCGGCAAGGCGGCGCCCAGCTATCACAACGCCAAGCTGATCATCAAGCTGGCCAACGACGTCGCGAAGGTCATCAATGGCGATCCGTCGGTGCGCGGCCTGCTGAAGGTGGTGTTCGTGCCGAACTACAATGTCAGCCTGGCCGAGGTGCTGATGCCGGCCGCCGATCTCTCCGAGCAGATTTCGACCGCCGGCATGGAAGCTTCGGGCACCGGCAACATGAAGTTCGCGCTGAACGGCGCCTTGACCATCGGCACGCTCGACGGCGCCAATGTTGAGATCAAGGAACATGTCGGCGACGACAACATCTTCATCTTCGGCCTCACCACCGCCGAAGTCGCCGAGCGGCGCAACAATGGCTACAATCCGCGCGACGTGATCGAGACCTCGTCCGAGCTGTCGCAGGCGGTATCGGCCATTTCCTCCGGCGTCTTCTCACCCGACGATCCCGACCGCTATCGCGACCTGATGAACGGGCTCTACCAAAGCGACTGGTTCATGGTGGCGGCCGACTTCGATTCCTACGCCGCCTGCCAGCGCGAGGTCGACGCCGTGTGGCGCAACAGCCCCGACTGGTACGCGCGCGCCATCCGCAACGTCGCCCGCGTCGGCTGGTTCTCGTCCGATCGCACAATCCGCCAATATGCGAAAGACATCTGGAACGTGCCCGTCTGATATGATTGCATGAGCCACAAAGAATGTGGCCAGATGCATGTCGCCCAAAAGTGCGTAGCGGTTTTGGGACCACGACATGCACCAAGACAAAGAACGGCGCATGCCGGAGCGAGGCATGCGCCAGAACAAGGTGCCCGGGGAGGGCGACCGTTTGATGAGGAAGCCGCGCGCGACCGCTGCGACAAGCGGGCCGGACGGACTGGCGCCAGCCGGCGATGTCGCGGCGATTGTCGCCGGAACGCACGGCGATCCCTTCGCGGTCCTGGGCGTGCATGAAGCCGGCAAGGGCTTCATTGCCCGCTGTTTCGTGCCCAATGCCGAATTCGTCACCGCCTACACGCTGACCGGCAAGGAGGTCGGCGAGCTTTCCCGCAGCGACGATGCCGGCTTCTTCGAGGGCAAGGTCTCGATCCGCAAGCGCCAGCCGCTGCGCTATCACGCCAGGAATGCCGGCGGCGATTGGTGGCTGACTGATCCCTATTCCTTCGGCCCGGTGCTCGGTCCGATGGACGACTATTACATGGCCGAGGGTTCGCACTTACGGCTGTTCGACAAGCTCGGCGCCCACATCGTCGAACATGAGGGCGCCACCGGCGTGCATTTCGCCGTCTGGGCGCCCAATGCGCGGCGCGTCTCCGTGGTCGGTGCCTTCAACGAATGGGATGGTCGCCGGCACACGATGCGCGACCGTAAGGACACGGGCATCTGGGAATTGTTCATTCCCGATATCGGCGCGGGCAAGCCCTACAAGTTCGAGATCATCGGGCCCGACGGCGTGCGCCTGCCGCTGAAGGCCGACCCGTTCGCCTTCGAATCGGAATTGCGCCCGGCGACCGCCTCGGTGACGGCGCCGCCCATAGCGCATCAATGGGGCGATGAGGCGCATCGCAATTATTGGCAGAAAGCCGATCCCCGGCGCGAGGCGATCTCGATCTACGAGGTCCATGCCGGCTCCTGGCAGCGCCGCGACGACGGCACGTTCCTCTCCTGGGACGAGCTCGCCGCGCGGCTGATCCCCTACGTGGCCGACACTGGCTTCACCCATATCGAGTTCCTGCCGATATCGGAGCACCCCTATGACCCATCCTGGGGCTACCAGACCACCGGGCTTTATGCGCCGACAGCCCGCTTCGGCGACCCCGACGGCTTCGCCCGCTTCGTCGACGGCGCGCACCGCGCCGGCATCGGCGTCATCCTCGACTGGGTGCCGGCGCATTTCCCGGTCGACGAGCATGGCCTGGTCCATTTCGACGGCACCGCGCTCTACGAGCATGCCGATCCGCGCCAGGGCTTCCATCCCGACTGGAACACGGCCATCTACAATTTCGGCCGCCGCGAGGTAGTGTCGTTCCTCGTCAACAACGCGCTGTTCTGGGCCGAGAAATACCATGTCGACGGCTTGCGCGTCGACGCGGTCGCCTCGATGCTCTACCTCGATTATTCGCGCAAGGCCGGCGAGTGGATTCCCAACGAGAAGGGCGGGCGCGAGAACCTGCAGGCCGTCAGCTTCCTGCAGAAGATGAACAAGGAGGTCTACGGCCACCACCCCGGCGTGATGACGATCGCCGAGGAATCGACTTCATGGCCGAAAGTGTCGCGACCCGTGCATGAAGGTGGCCTCGGCTTCGGCTTCAAGTGGAACATGGGCTTCATGCACGACACGCTGGAGTATCTCTCCAAGGAGCCGATCTTCCGCAAGCACCATCACAACGACATCACCTTCGGCCTGGTCTACGCCTTCTCGGAAAATTTCGTGCTGCCGCTTTCCCATGACGAGGTCGTGCACGGCAAAGGCACGCTGCTCCACAAGATGGCAGGCGACGACTGGCAGAAGTTCGCCACGCTGCGCGCCTATTACGCCTTCATGTGGGGCTATCCCGGCAAGAAGCTCCTGTTCATGGGCCAGGAATTCGCCCAGCGCCGCGAGTGGAGCGAGGAACGCGCGCTAGACTGGGATCTGCTGGAATTCGCACCGCATCGCGGCGTCTGGCAGACGGTGCGCGACCTGAACTATCTCTACCGTTCGCGCCCGGCGCTGCATGGGCGCGACTGCGAGCCGGAGGGCTTCTCCTGGCTGATCGTCGACGACCGCGACAATTCGGTCTTCGCCTGGCTGCGCAGCGCGCCGGACGGCAATTCGATAGCTGTCATCTCCAATTTCACGCCGGTGCCGCGCGAGAACTATCGCGTGCCGCTGCCGAAGGCGGGAAAATGGCGCGAGATCATGAATACCGACGCCGAGGTCTATGGCGGCTCCGGCATGGGCAATAGCGGCATGGTCGAGGCAAGCGGGGAAGGAGGCGGCGTATCGGCGACGATGCTTTTGCCGCCGCTGTCGACGATCATGCTGGAATTCGTCACGGATTGAAGCAGATGATGTCTCATCCTGCTCTTGCAACAGTCCGGGCAGCTTGTTTGGGAGGGTAACAGAATGGCAGAGATCAGAAGAACCCAGCCGCTGGCACGCGATGCCATGGCCTATGTGTTGGCCGGCGGCCGCGGCAGCCGCCTCAGGGAGCTGACCGACCGGCGCGCCAAGCCGGCGGTCTATTTCGGCGGCAAGACGCGCATCATCGATTTCGCCCTCTCCAATGCGCTCAACTCCGGCATCCGCCGCCTCGGCGTCGCCACCCAGTACAAGGCGCACTCGCTGATCCGCCACCTGCAGCGCGGCTGGAACTTTCTGCGGCCCGAGCGAAACGAAAGCTTCGACATCCTGCCTGCATCGCAGCGCGTCTCGGAAACGCAGTGGTACGAAGGCACGGCCGACGCCGTCTACCAGAACATCGACATCATCGAGGCCTACGGCCCCGAATACATGGTCATCCTCGCCGGCGACCACATCTACAAGATGGATTACGAACTGATGCTGCGCCAGCATGTCGACGCCGGCGCCGACGTCACCGTCGGCTGCCTGGAAGTGCCGCGCATGGAGGCGACCGGCTTCGGCGTCATGCATGTCGACAAGAAGGACAACATCATCGCTTTCGTCGAAAAGCCGGCCGATCCGCCCGGCATTCCGGATAAGCCGGAATTCGCCCTGGCGTCGATGGGCATCTATGTCTTCAAGACCAAGTTCCTGATGGAGCAGCTGCGCCGCGACGCCGCCGAGCCCGGCTCCAGCCGGGACTTCGGCAAGGACATCATCCCTTACATCGTCCAGCACGGCAAGGCGATCGCCCACCGCTTCGCAAAATCCTGCGTGCGTTCCTCGCACGAGGCCGAACCCTATTGGCGCGACGTCGGAACGGTGGACGCCTATTGGGAAGCCAATATCGACCTCACCGATATCACGCCCGAGCTCGACCTCTACGACCGCGATTGGCCGATCTGGACCTATGCCGAGTTGAAGCCGCCGGCAAAGTTCGTGCATGACGAGGACGGCCGCCGCGGCGAGGCGATCTCCTCGCTTGTCTCCGGCGACTGCATCGTTTCCGGCGCCTCGCTGCGCCGCAGCCTGATCTTCACCGGCGCGCGCATCAATTCCTATTCCAAGCTCGAGGAAGTGGTGATGCTGCCCGACGTCCAGGTCGGCCGCAACGCGAGCCTCAAGCGCGTCGTCATCGATCACGGCGTCCACATCCCGGAAGGACTGGTTGTCGGCGAGGACCCGGCGCTCGACGCCAAGCGTTTTCGCGTATCGGAGAAGGGCATCTGCCTGATCACGCAGGACATGATCAACAAGCTCTCGACCACTTAGGGTCGGTCAACAAGTTGTCAGCCCGATAAGGTCGATCAGCAGACTGTCGGGTCTATCAGCGAGCTGACAGGGACGATCAGCAAGCTGACGACTGGATCAACAGGTTGTCACTTTGACCTGTCATCTTGAGATCGGAATGTGGAGCGCATGCAGGTTCTGTCGGTCACGCCCGAAATCTTCCCGCTGATCAAGACCGGCGGCCTTGCCGACGTCGCCGGCGCCTTGCCGATCGCGCTTGCCGGCAAGGGCGTGGCGATGCGCACCCTGGTTCCGGGCTATCCCGTGGTGATGGCGGCCTTCGCCAAGAAGAAGGCGGTCTACCAATATCCGCTGCTGCAGGGCGCCAAGGCTTCGATCCATGCCGCCAAGATCGGCGATCTCGATCTCTTCGTTTTGGACGCGCCGCATCTCTTCGATCGCCAGGGCGGCCCTTACGGCACCGCCTCCGGCGCCGACTGGCCGGACAACTGGCGCCGCTTCGCCGCGCTCAGCCAGGTCGGCGGCGACATTGCCGGTGGCGCGATCTCCGGTTACCAGCCCGACATCGTGCATGCCCATGACTGGCAGTCGGCGATGACGCTTGCCTATATGCGCTATGGCAAGGCAGTCGGCGTGCCGTCGCTGATCACCGTGCACAACCTCGCCTTCCAGGGTCAGTTCGGCGCCGGCATCTTCGGCGAGCTCGGCCTGCCGAGCGTGGCGATGCAGCTCGACGGCGTCGAATATTATGGCGGCGTCGGCTTTCTCAAGGCCGGCCTGCAAGCCGCCTGGGCCATCACCACGGTCAGCCCGACCTATGCGCAGGAAATCCGCTTGCCCGAATTCGGCATGGGTCTCGACGGGCTGATCAACATGCGCTCCACCGATCTCTACGGCATCGTCAACGGCATCGACGTCGACATCTGGAACCCGCAGACCGACAAGCATCTGGTCGCCAACTATTCGGCCGAGACGCTTGCGGCCCGCGGCAAGAACCGCAAGGCGGTCGAAGAGCGCTTCGGTCTGGAAGCGGATGGCAGCCCGATCGTCTGCGTCATCAGCCGGCTGACCTGGCAGAAGGGCATGGACATCCTGGCCGCGGTCGTCGACGGCATCGTCGCCGCCGGCGCGCGGCTGGCGATCCTCGGCTCAGGCGACGCCGGCCTCGAAGGCACGCTGCTTGCCGCCGCCGCCCGGCATCGCGGCCGCGTCGGCGTCGTCGTTGGTTACGACGAAGACCTTTCGCACATCATGCAGGGCGGTTGCGACGCCATCATCATTCCGTCCCGCTTCGAGCCCTGCGGCCTCACCCAGCTCTATGGCCTGCGCTATGGCTGCGTGCCGGTCGTCGCCAGGACAGGCGGTCTGGCCGACACCATCATCGACGCCAACGAGGCCGCCTTGTCGGCCGGCGTCGCCACCGGCTTCCAGTTCGCGCCCAACAATGGCGGCGCGATGCTCCACGCCATCCAGCGGCTGGTCGAGCAGCATGCGCGGCCCGCGACCTGGGCCTCGATCCAGCGCCAGGGCATGAAGGCCGATGTCTCCTGGGACAAGAGCGCCGAAAAATACGTCGAACTCTATCGCTTGCTGCTTTCAAAAAGGGCTGCCTGAGGCATGATCAAAACCGTCCCCACCAAACCCTATACCGACCAGAAGCCAGGCACCTCCGGCCTGCGGAAAAAGGTGCCGGTGTTCCAGCAGGAGCACTACGCCGAGAACTTCATCCAGTCGATCTTCGATGCGCTGGACGGTTTTCGGGGCAAGACGCTGGTGATCGGCGGCGACGGCCGCTTCTACAATCGCGAGGTCATCCAGAAGGCGATCGCCATCGCCGCCGGCAACGGCTTCGGCAAGGTGATGGTCGGGCAGGGCGGGATTCTGTCGACGCCGGCCGCCTCCAACATCATCCGCAAATACAAGACCTTCGGCGGCATCATCCTGTCGGCCAGCCACAATCCGGGCGGCCCGCACGAGGATTTCGGTATCAAGTACAATGCCGGCAATGGCGGCCCGGCGCCGGAAAAGATCACCGACGCGATCTTTGCCAAGTCGAAGCAGCTCAAGAGCTTCAAGATCGCCGATATCGGCGCCATCGACATCGACACCATCGGCACCGTCAAGGCCGGCGACATGACGGTCGAGATCTGCGACCCGGTTAAGGACTATGCCGAACTGATGGAAAGCCTGTTCGACTTCGACGCGCTGAGGAAGCTCTTCAAGTCGGGCTTCCGCATGCGCTTCGACGCCATGCATGCGGTAACCGGCCCCTATGCCAAGGAGATTCTCGAACGCCGGCTCGGCGCGCCGGACGGCACCTGCCGCAACTTCAAGCCGCTGCCCGATTTCGGCGGCCACCACCCGGACCCGAACCTGGTGCACGCAAAGCACCTCTATGACGAAATGATGGGGCCCGACGCGCCGGATTTCGGCGCGGCTTCCGACGGCGACGGCGACCGCAACCTGATCATCGGCAGAGGCATCTTCGTCACGCCGTCGGATTCGGTGGCGATGCTTGCGGCCAATGCCAAACTGGCGCCGGGCTACAAGGACGGCCTGAAAGGTATTGCCCGCTCGATGCCGACCAGCGGCGCCGCCGACCGCGTCGCCGAAAAGCTCGGCATCGGCATCTACGAGACGCCGACCGGCTGGAAGTTCTTCGGCAACCTGCTCGATGCCGGCATGGCGACCATCTGCGGCGAGGAAAGCGCCGGCACCGGCTCCAACCATGTGCGCGAGAAGGATGGGCTGTGGGCCGTGCTTCTGTGGCTCAACATCCTCGCTGCGCGCGGCGAGAGCTGCAAGGACATCGTAACCGGACACTGGGAGACCTACGGGCGCAACTATTATTCGCGCCACGACTATGAGGAGGTCGAGAGCGATCGCGCCAATGCGCTGGTCGACGAGCTACGCGCTAAGCTCGGCTCGCTGCCCGGCACGACCGTGCGCGGCCTGAAGATCGCCAAGGCCGACGATTTTGCCTATCGCGATCCAGTCGACGGCTCGGTGAGCGAGCATCAGGGCATCCGGGTCCTGTTCGAGGGCGGCTCGCGCGTCGTGCTTCGCCTCTCCGGCACCGGCACCTCGGGTGCGACGCTGCGCCTCTATATCGAGCGCTACGAGCCGGACAAGGCAAGGCACGACCTCGACACGCAGGAAGCGCTCGCCGATCTCATCGCCGCCGCCGACGACATCGCCGGCATCAAGAGCCACACCGGCCGCAACAAGCCGAGCGTGATTACTTGAGGGTGGGGGCGCGCGACTCCCCCTTCTCCCCTTGTGGGAGAAGGTGTCGCCGAAGGCGACGGATGAGGGGTGCTCCAGCTTGGCGCAAACCGGCGCTCGCATCGCCGGCGCCTCATTTCTTCCAACACCCCTCATCCGTCTCGGCGCTGCGCGCCGATCCACCTTCTCCCACAAGGGGAGAAGGGGAGGCGCTCGCATGACCCTCGGCGCCACCATCACCCCCGAAGGCATCCGCTTCGCCGCCTGGTCGTCATCCGCGAGACGCCTGTGGGTCTCGCTTTTCGACGACACCGGCGCGCTTGAAACCGACCGGCTGGAGCTCAACCCGGAAGGCGGGGGCGTGCACGCGCTCCTTGTCTCCGGCCTTGGCGACGGCGCGCGTTACGGCTTCCGCGCCGACGGCGACTATGCTCCGGAGCGCGGCCTGTGGTTCGATCCGAACAAGCTTCTCGCCGACCCCTATGCCGTCGAGGTCGATCGTCCATACCAATATCATTGGCGGCTTGCCGCCAAACGCAACGAAGGCGCCGACACCGCTCCGCTGATGCCGAAGGCGATCGCGCGTTCGCTGCCCAAACCGGTGCTGCCCCAGCCGCCGCTGTTCCGGCCTGGCGGGCTGATTTACGAGCTCAATGTCCGCTCCTTCACCAAGCTGCATCCGGACGTGCCGGAAACCCAGCGCGGCACCATCGCGGCGCTCGCCCATCCGGCTGTCGTCGAGCACCTGAAGCGTCTCGGTGTGTCGGCCGTCGAAATGATGCCGGTCACTGCGTCGATCGACGAACGGCATTTGCCGCCATTGGGGCTGAGCAACGCCTGGGGCTACAATCCCGTCACCTTCATGGCGCTCGATCCGCGCCTCGCGCCCGGCGGTCTCAAGGAACTGCGCGACACCGTCGCCGTGCTGCGCCAGGCCGGCATCGGCACCATTCTCGACCTCGTCTTCAACCACACCGGCGAAAGCGACCGGCTCGGGCCGACTTTGTCGCTGCGCGGACTGGATGCGATAGGCTACTACCGGCATCAGGCGGACGGCAGGCTGGTCAACGACACCGGCACCGGCAACACCGTCGCCTGCGACCATCCGGTTGTGCGCGAGATGGTGCTCGACACGCTGCGCCATTTCGTCAGCTTGGCCGGCGTCGACGGCTTCCGCTTCGATCTGGCGCCGGTGCTCGGCCGCGTCGACGGCGCCTTCGATCCGGAAGCGCCGCTGCTTCGGGCCATTGCCGGCGATCCCGTGCTCTGCGACCGCGTGCTGATCGCCGAGCCTTGGGATATCGGTCCGAGCGGCTACCAGCTCGGAAATTTCCGGCCGCCATATCTGGAATGGAACGATCGTTATCGCGATGATGTCAGGCGCTTCTGGCGCGGCGATGCCGACGCGGTAGGCGTCTTGGCCACAAGGCTTGCAGGTTCCTCCGATGTCTTCGGCAGGGAAGGCCAACCGGCGAGCCGTGCGGTCAATTTCATCGCCGCGCATGACGGCATGACGCTGGCCGACATCGTCGCCTATGAGCGCAAGCACAACGACGCCAACGGCGAGCACAATCACGACGGCCACAACGACAATTTGTCATGGAACAACGGCGCCGAGGGCGAGACGGACGACGCGGCGATTGCCAAGGCGCGCTTCGAGGACCAGCGCGCGCTGCTGGCGACACTTTTCGCCTCGCGCGGCACCATCATGCTGACCGCCGGCGACGAGTTCGGCCGCACGCAAAAAGGCAACAACAACGCCTATGCGCAGGACAATGCCATTACCTGGCTCGACTGGGCCGGCCGCGATCAGGCGTTGGAGCGATATGCCTCATCGCTCTCTGCGATGCGTCGTGCCTTTCCCGCGCTGTCGGACACGCATTTCCTGACCGGAAAGCCGGCTGATGCTCCGGCCATTCCGGATGTCGAGTGGCTGACGGAGACGGGCGCGCCGCTCGGCGAGACGGAGTGGAACGATCGCGATCGACATCGCCTTGTGATGATGCTCGGCGATAGCGGAGGCAGTCGCCTTGCCGTCATGGTCAATGGCGACCGCCGCCAATGCGTCTTCACCTTGCCGGTCCGGGACGGCTACGAGTGGGGCCCGGCGATCGAGGCGCAGCCGGTCGATCTTACGCGGCCGCTGCCCGGCCGCAGCGTCAATTTCATGATCGAGCGGCGTGCCGCTCAATCGCGCAACGGGAAGGGCTTGTGATGGCTGCCGAAAATTCCGGGCAAGGGAGCGAATGGTGGCGCGGCTGCGTCATCTATCAGGTCTATCCGCGCTCCTTCCAGGACACGACCGGCGACGGCAGCGGCGACCTCAAGGGCATCACCGCGCGGCTCGCCCATGTCGCGTCGTTCGGCGTCGATGCCGTCTGGCTCTCGCCCTTCTTCAAGTCGCCGATGGCCGACATGGGCTACGATGTATCCGACTATCGCGACGTCGATCCGATGTTCGGCACATTGGAAGATTTCGACGCGCTGGTCGCCGAGGCTCACCGGCTCGGCCTGAAACTCATTATCGACCAGGTGATCTCGCATTCTTCCGACAAGCATGAATGGTTCGTCGAGAGCCGCGCCAGCCGCGACAATGCCAAGGCGGACTGGTACGTCTGGGCTGACGCCAGGCCGGATGGCAGCGCGCCCAACAACTGGCAATCGCTGTTCGGCGGGCCGGCCTGGGAATGGGACGCCACCCGCCGGCAATACTACATGCACAATTTCCTCGCCGCTCAGCCGGATCTGAACTTCCACAATCCGGACGTTCAGGACGCGCTTTTGGACACCGTGCGCTTCTGGCTGGAGCGCGGCGTCGACGGCTTCCGGCTGGACACCGTCAACTACTATGTCCACGACCGCTGGCTGCGCGACAACCCGCCCTTGGCCGCGAGCGTCGCCGGCACCAATGGCGCCACCAGCACCTACGCCTTCCAGGAGCATCTTTTCGACAAGACGCGGCCCGAAAACCTCGACTTCTTGAAACGTTTCCGGGCGCTGCTCGACGAATATCCAGACCGCGCCGCGGTCGGCGAGGTGGGTGACGAGGAGCGCTCCTTGCAGACGCTCGCCGCCTACGTATCGGGCGGCGACAAATTGCAGATGTGCTACACCTTCGACTTGCTCAGTCCGCAATTTTCCGCCGCCCATGTGCGCGGCTGCGTGGAGGCGTTCGAGACGACTGCCCCGGACGGCTGGGTCTGCTGGGCCTTTTCCAACCATGACGTCGTGCGCCATGTCAGCCGCTGGACGCGGCAAGGCGAGAACCCGGACGCGGTGGCGAAGTTCTCGATCGCGCTGCTTGCCTGCCTGCGCGGCTCGATCTGCCTCTATCAGGGCGAGGAACTCGGCCTCGAAGAGGCGGAGCTAGCCTATGAGGATCTGCGCGATCCCGTCGGCATCCGCTTCTGGCCGGGCGTGAAGGGCAGGGACGGCTGCCGCACCCCGATGGTCTGGCAGGCGGAGGCGGACAATGCCGGCTTCTCCACGGCCAAGCCCTGGCTGCCGGTGCCGCAGGCGCATCGCGCCCGGGCGGTCGATGTCCAGAATGGCGAGGAGCGGTCGGTGCTTGCCGCCTATCGGTCGATCCTTGCCTTGCGCAAGAGCCATCCGGCACTGATCCAAGGCTCGATCCGCTTTCTCGAGGCCGAGGGCGATGTGCTTGCTTTCCTCCGTGAGCGCGACGGCGAAAGGCTGCTTTGCGTTTTCAATTTCTCGACCGAGGCAACAGGCTGGGCGCTGCCCACTGAGATCGGCGAGGCCGAGATAACGGCATTTGACGTTGACGCCGTCGGCGTTCTTACCGGTGTGGTCGAGGACAGCGTGCTGGCGCTGCCGCCTCTGGGCAGTTTCGTCGGCAAGATTGGCTGACGGCGGACTACTGCACCAGCACCGAGCGCCCGCAGGTCGCGCCGGTCACGCGCACGTCGGCCTCGCCGACATGGACGCCCAGAGCTCCAAGCACATTGTAGAGAAGGTCGTCGACCGGCGCGGTCACGCCATTGAGCAGTGTCGTCACCGCCGGCTTCACCGTGCCGAGCAGGGCGGCCACGTCGAGGCCGAGCCCCAGCGCGTTGACCGAGAGCGACAGGTTGTTGACCAGCGATGTCGTCAGCGACTGCGTCAGGTTCTTCGTCGACACCGTCTTGATCGCCTTGTTGGCGATGTCGGTGGCGTTGTAGGTCAGGTTGGTCGGCGTCATGTTGGTGACCGAGAAGGCCGACGAGCCTGTCACCTGCAGCAGCGGGACGAGCAACAGCTTCAGGTCCGCGATATCGGCGTCGGAGAAGGACTGCGGCTTGGTGAAATCCGCGAAGCCGCTGGCATTGCTGTTGGCGAGATGGGCTGAGACCACGCCCGGCTGCGCGGCGATCGAAACCTTGATGCTGGAGGGACCCGTCGGGCAAGTGATGTCGGTCAGCTTCGCTTCGGCATAGGCCACTTCGACGTTGAGCGGCAGGTGGACGGCGACAAGACTGGTGCCGCCGCCGAGATTGGAATTGCCGAGTGTCACGCTGGCGTTGAGCTTGATGCGGGTCTGCGCCGTGCGCACCACGGTGCCGGCTTCTCCCACCGCCAGCCAGGCCGAGTTCTGCATCGGCTCGCCGATGGCGATCGCAAGCGTCGTCGATGCCAGGCCCGGTATGGTGGCGCCGAGATTGACCGCGACCTGATTCGTGCCATTGGCCAGAGCGGCAGCCGCGGTGAGCATGCTGAGCGCGCTGGCTGTCACGTTAAGGCCGGCCGGCTTTTGCCCGATGCCGAGATCGCCAACGGAGCCGAGATCGATGAGGGTGCTGAGCGGAATCCTGACCGTATTGGTGGCGCTGGAGGCCATGCTCTGCAGAGCGAGTTTGGCTGTGCGGTCGAGCCCCGGCACATTGGCCATCGCCGTGGCGATCTGGCCGATCGTTGCTTTGGAAGCGAGCACGTCGTTATAGGAAACGCCGGTCAGATGCAGTTGCGTCGCCAGCGCATCGGTGAACGAAAGAACGTCGACATCGGCCGACACCAGTGAATTGTAGTCCATCACGCTGAGCGAGATGTTGCCGCCGAGAAGGCCGCCGAGAAGCGCGTTGAGAATGCCGCCATTGAGACTGGCGAGCCGCGAGCCGACCGAAAAAGCCGCTTGCGGCTGCGCGCTGGCGATAGCGGTCGTGCCGAGAGTAGGCGGCGCCATGATCGAGCCCGCGAAATAAAGCGTACCCTGCTTCTTGAGCGTAACCTGGACCGCATTGTAGGGCAGCTTGCCCGCCTCGAACCGGCTGCCGGCAGCAATGGTGCTGACGCCCGTGTAGCGCCCCGGCACGACCTGGACGACGGCCTTGCTGGCGGTCGGCGCCACGGTCGCGCCTTGTTGCTGCACGGCGACCGAGGTGATGCCGTTGTCGCTGAGCGCGGTCAGCACCGCCTGCTGGGCGTTGGTGATGTTCGAGGCCGCGGTGATTGCGGCAAGGTCGACGATCGACTGCGCGGCGCGGCGCTCGTTGTAAAGGGAACCTTCGTCGATCGCAAAGGCGGTCAGCGCCAGCGCTACCGGCGTGCACAGCGCGGTCATGACGGCGAAATTCGCGCTCCGGTCGGCGAGCAGCCGTCGCGTCGCCGCCATGAAAGCAATTCCAGGAAAAGTGCGAAGCGGTTGAGTTCGGCGACCTCGCCGTAGCCTTCCGTCCGCAATTGCGTCACTGAAAACAGATGGAGCGGTCTGGCCTTTTCGGGAAACGATAAGCCGCTCCAGCCCCCCCTTGATGGGCATCATATGCCTCCGACGCGGATCGTCGATTGACGTTGGATCGTCGTGCCCGGCAGCGGCAGCGTCCGGAACAGGTTCCAGATTGGCAGGTTGCGCGCATCGTAGGTGACCGAGACGACGAACTGGCTGCCGTCGACGGCGCTGTCCTGCGCGTTGACGGTCAGCTTGTTGGCGTCGACGAACGGATAGCCCGAGACATCGTGAGTGATGAAATCGGTAACCAGCGCCTGCCGCTCGGTCTGGTTGAGGCCGGCAATCGCGGTGCGCGCCGCGTCGGCGGCGATCTGCTGCACCGAATGGCTGGCGCCGAAATAAATCCCATATGCAACCATGCCGAGCAGAAGCAGGATGAAGACCGGCGCCAGCATGGCAAATTCGATTGCCGACGTGCCCGTGGCGTCAGCCCGGAAACGAGACCACGGAACAAGCAATTTTCGGTTCTTCAGCATGGCGCGGAGAATGCCAAAGGCCGCCTGCAAAAACAGAAAACAGCTGGAACAACCGGCAGGTGTGCCAAGTTGAAAGCAAGCTCTAAGCTTTAGGTTTCGCTGTTTTAGCGTTATGGCGCTCACTTTGCGTCAAGCAGGCAATGGTTGAAATAAGATTTCGCTCTGTCTAGTCTCCTGCCACCAGCCGCCGGAAGGAACCGGCGGCACGCCTGAAACGGGGCCGTTTCAACGGTTCCGAGGTGTCAAAACTTAAGAAGGCGCGGCTGAGGGGCTGCGCCGACAGGGAGAAACTTCATGCTGAAAGACATGCTGAAGGCGACGGTGTTCGCCACCACATTGGCCTTGGCCGCCGGCACGTTCTACACGCCTGCCTTCGCCGAAACCGTCTACAACCGCGGCGCCGCCGCCGAGGCGGAGACGGTCGATCCGCACAAGACGTCGACTGTCTACGAAGCCGATATCATACGCGACCTGTTCCAGGGCCTCGTCATGCACGATCAGAAGACGAATCTCATACCGGGCGCCGCCGAAAGCTGGACGGTGTCGGATGACGGCACCGTCTACACCTTCAAGCTGCGCAAGGACGGGCTCTGGTCGGACGGCACCCCGGTGACGGCGGACGACTTCGTCTATTCGTTCCATAGACTGGAAGATCCGGCCACCGCTGCAGAATACGCCTCGATGCTCTATCCGGTGAAGGGCGCCGAGGACTTCAACACCAAGAAAGGCAAGGCCGAGGATATGGGCGTGAAGGCGATCGACGCCAACACGCTTGAAGTCACGCTGAAGGCTCCGACCCCCTACTTCCTGGAGATGCTGACCCACCAGGCGACCTATCCGGTCAACAAGGCTTCCATGGACAAGCTCGGCGCCGACTGGATCAAGCCGGGCAAGCTGGTCTCCAATGGCGCCTATACGCTGGCGGAGTGGGTTCCCAACGACCATATGAAATTGGTCAAGAACCCGAAATTCTGGGACGCCGCGAGCGTCAAGCTCGACGTGGTCAACTACATCCCGACCGAGGATCGCTCGTCGGCGATGAAGCGTTTCGAGGCGGGCGAGCTCGACAGCTATGGCGATCTGCCGACCGAGCAGCTCGCCGATCTCAAAACGAAATTCGGCGACCAGGTCCGTGTCGGGCCGTATCTCGGCACTTATTATTACGCGGTCAAGACCGACAAGGCGCCTTGGGACAATGTCGAGTTGCGCAACGCCATCTCGATGGCGATCGACCGCGACTTCCTCGCCGAGAAGGTCTGGCAGAACTCGATGCTGCCCGGATATTCGATGGTGCCCCCGGGCATCGAGGGCTACACGCCGGCACTGGCCAAATACGCCGACATGCCGCAGATCGACCGCGAAGATGCGGCCAAGAAGATCCTGGAAAAGCTAGGCTATACACCCGAACATCCGTTGAAGATGGAGATCCGCTACAACACCTCGGAGAACCATAAGAACACGGCGGTGGCCATCCAGGAACAGCTGAAGCCGCTCGGCGTCGAGGTGACGCTGCTCAACACCGACACCAAGACCCATTACAGCTTCCTCGAGCAGAAGGGCAACTACGACGTCGCCCGTGCCGCCTGGATCGCCGACTACAAGGATCCCGAGACCTTCCTCGGCATCTCGCGCAAGGCGAGCGGCAACAACTACTCGAACTACAACAGCCCCGCCTATGAAGCCGCCATGGACAAGGCGGCTGCCGCAGGCGGCAAGCCCGAGGAGCGCATGAAGGACCTCGCCGCAGCCGAGCGCATCCTGGTCGACGACGTCGGCGAGATCCCGCTTCTCTACTACAGCTACCACGACATCGTTTCCTCGAAGCTGCATGGCTTCGACGACAATGTGATGGACATTCATCCGTCCCGCTTCATCTCCAAGGACTGACAAGAAACCTTGGCCGTGCCGCCGCTCTCTTTTTGGGAGCGGCGGTCGCGGTCTGTCGTCGTGCCGGGCCGAAAGTCGGATTGGATTTTCGGGCTGCCCGGTGCGAAGATCAGAGATGCCGGCGCGCCACGGATCTTCGACTGGAGAGCCTGTCGCCCTGGCTGAAGCGGGGCGCCGATGCTGCGTTATGTCTTCCGGCGGCTGTTGACCGCCATCCCGACGCTGTTCGTCATCGTGACGGTGGCGTTTTTCCTGATCCGCGTCGCGCCAGGCGGCCCGTTCAACCAGGAGCGGGGCTTGAGCCCCGAGATCAGGGCCAATCTCGAAGCCCAGTTCGGCCTCAACGATCCGCTCTGGCTGCAATATGTCCACTATCTCGGCAATCTTTTGCGCGGCAGTTTCGGCCCAAGCTACAATTTGCCGGATTTCACCGTCACCGAACTCTTCGCCAAGGGCCTGCCGATCTCGGTACAGATCGGCAGCTCGGCACTGGTGCTGGCGCTGCTGTTGGGCTCGATCCTCGGCACCATCGCCGCGCTCAACCAGAACAAAATAGGCGATTATTCGGTAATCGCCTTGGCCACTGCCGGCAGCACCATCCCCACCTTCGTCACCGCGCCGGTGATCCAGCTCGTCTTCGGGTTGTCCTGGAAGCTGCTGCCGATCGGCGGCTGGGGCGACGGCGCCTTGATCAACAAGGTCGGTCCGGTGCTGACGCTGGCTCTTCCGCAGATCGCCATCGTTGCCCGCCTGATGCGCGGCTCCATGATCGAGAGCCTGCGTTCGCACCATATCCGCACCGCCCGCGCGCTCGGCCTGTCCGACTGGTCGGTGGTGGTCAAGCACGCGCTGCGCGGCGCCGTGCTGCCGATCGTCTCCTTCACTGGTCCGGCGGCGGCGGCGCTGTTGACTGGCTCGATCATCGTCGAAACCATCTTCTCCATCCCCGGGGTCGGCCGCTACTTCGTCGATGCCGCCCTCAACCGGGACTACACGCTTGTCATGGGAACCGTGGTGGTGATCGCGCTCTTCACCATCGTCTTCAACCTGATCGTCGACCTGCTCTATGCGGTCGTCGATCCGAGGGTGCGCTATGACTGACCTCGCCGTCGTCGTGCCCGAGCCGATTGTCGGCCGCTCGCTCTGGGGCAACGCCTGGGCGCGGCTCAAACGCAACCGGGCCGCGATGCTCAGCCTCTATTACCTGGCCTTCATCGCCGTCATCAGCATTTGCGGTCCGTGGGTCGTGCCGCATGCATACACCACCATCTATGGCGACTATGTGCGCATGCCGCCGAGCTTTTCGGCCTATCCGAAACCCGACATGATCCAGGGTGCGCTGGGCGACGCCATCAAGCGCATGCGCGCCGACATCAAGGAATGGCACCAGGACGGCAATCGCGTCATCGTCACCGTCACCTCGACCAAGCCGATCGACGACCGCAACATCCGCTATCTCGACCGCTCCGACGCCTTCGACGACACCAGGATCGAGAACAAGTCGCCCGACGGCCTCGAAGTGACGATGAGCTCGGCCGTGAAGCAGCAATATTTCTTCTTCGGCACCGACAACACCGGCCGAGACCTGCTTTCGCGCACGCTGATGGCTGGACGCATCTCTTTGGCCATCGGCCTGCTCGCCGGCGTCGTCGCCGGCGTCATCGGCGTCATCTACGGCGCGACCGCGGGCTTCTCCGGCGGCAAGGTCGACGAGGTGATGATGCGCATTGTCGACGTGCTCTATTCGCTGCCGTTCATCTTCTTCGTCATCATGCTGGTGGTGTTTTTCGGCCGCAACTTCGTGCTGATGTTCCTGGCCGTCGGCGCTGTGTTGTGGCTCGATATGGCGCGCATCGTGCGCGGCCAGGCGCTGTCGATCCGCAGGCAGGAATATGTCCAGGCGGCGGAGGCCATGGGCGTCGGCCAGCGCGGCATCCTGTTGCGCCATGTCATCCCCAACCTGCTTGGCCCGGTGGTCATCTACATGACGCTCTTGGTGCCGCAGGTCATCATCCTGGAGAGCTTCCTGTCCTTCCTCGGTCTAGGCGTGCAGGAACCGATGACCAGTTGGGGCGTGCTGATCTCGGTCGGCGCCAAGAACATCGGCTACGCCAACTGGCTGCTTCTGTTTCCGGCCTTCTTCCTGGTCTCGACGCTGTTCGCCCTGAATTTCGTCGGCGACGGCCTGCGCGACGCGCTCGATCCCAAGGACCGTTGAGATGCCCGCTTCCGAAACGATCCTCAGCGTCAAGGACCTGCGCGTCCGCTTCCAGACCCTCGACGGCACGGTCGAGGCAGTGAAGGGCATCAACATCAAGGTCAACGCCGGCGAGACGGTCGCCGTCGTCGGCGAATCCGGCTCCGGCAAAAGCCAGACGATGATGGCGGCGATGAGCCTGCTTTCCTCCAATGGCGAGGCGACCGGCCAGGTCGACTACCGCGGTCGCAATCTCCTGACGATGTCAAAGAGCGAGCTGAACCAGGTGCGCGGCCGCAAGATCAGCATGATCTTCCAGGAGCCGATGACCTCGCTCGACCCGCTCTACACCATCGGCAACCAGCTGATGGAACCGATCAGTCGACACCGCGGGCTGAACGCGGCCGCGGCGCGGGAAGAGGCGCTGAAATTGCTCAGGCTGGTGCACATTTCCGATCCCGAACGGCGGATGAAATCCTATCCGCACGAGATGTCGGGCGGCCAGCGCCAGCGCGTCATGATCGCCATGGCCTTGGCCAACGATCCGGACATCCTCATCGCCGACGAACCGACGACGGCGCTCGACGTCACCATCCAGGCGCAGATTCTGATGCTGCTGGCCGAACTGCAGCGCAAGCTCGGCATGGCCATCGTCTTCATCACCCACGACCTCGGCATCGTGCGCCGTTTCGCCGACCGCGTCTATGTCATGCGCCTGGGCGAGGTGGTGGAGGAGGGCGATGCGGAAGCGCTCTTCGCCAATCCGCAGCATGCCTACACCAAAATGCTGCTCGCGGCCGAGCCGACGGGCACCAAGGCGGCGCCGCCCGCCAGTGCGCCGGTGCTGCTCGAAGGCCGCAATGTCGAAGTCGTCTTCAAGATCGGCGGCGGCTTTCTTGGCGGCGAGCCGCTGATGCTGCGCGCGGTGGACAGGATCTCGATCCGGCTGAAGCGCAACCAGACGATCGGCATCGTCGGCGAGTCCGGTTCAGGCAAGTCGACGCTCGGCCGCGCACTGCTCAGGCTCTTGCCCAGCGACGGCGTGATCCGCTTTGGCGACCGCGACATTTCGGACGCGGACCGCCAAGCAATGCGGCCGCTCAGGCGCGAATTGCAGCTCGTCTTCCAGGATCCGTTCGGCTCGTTGTCGCCGCGCATGACCGTCGGCCAGGTGATCACCGAGGGCCTTTTGGTGCACGAGCCCTCGCTGACCGGCAAGCAGCGCGACCAGCGCGCCGTCGAGGCGCTGCGCGAGGTCGGCCTCGACCCCAATGCGCGCAACCGCTACCCGCATGAATTCTCCGGCGGTCAGCGCCAGCGCATCGCCATTGCCCGCGCCATGATCCTGAAGCCGAAAGTGGTGGTGCTCGACGAGCCGACCTCGGCGCTTGACCGTTCCGTGCAGAAGCAGATCGTCGAGCTGTTGCGCAAGCTTCAGGCCGACCATGAACTGTCCTACCTCTTCATCAGCCACGACCTCGCGGTGGTCCGCGCCATGGCCGACTACATCATCGTCATGAAGCAGGGAAAGATTGTTGAGGAAGGGCCGACGCAAGAAATCTTCGACAATCCGCGCGAAGCCTACACCCAGACGCTGATGAACGCCGCGATCGATACGGCACGGTTCAGGATGAGTGCTTGAAGCCGGGGCAAGCTTAATCTCGCTCGGCTTACGGCGAGGACGGGCACCTCCGGTTCCGCGTCGCGACGATCACCTGCTGCTGTTGCTGCAGCCGTTCGATCCGGGCGGTTTCGCGATTGGCTATCGCCGTCTTCACGCGCTCGCCGCCCAGCAACCATGTCGGCACGCTGGTGTTGGCGACCTTGCCGCGAGCGATTGCGGTGCGTGAAATATCGGTCGCGGTGTCGCCGACCGCATTGTTGAGCTCGGGGCAGTTCATTTTGTCGTAGTTCGCCGGGCTGATCGACGCGGTGGTCGATGAGCAGCCCGCCGCGAACAAGAGGACCGCAATTGTCGGTAGAATGGCCGTCGGCGTGAACTTCATACTCTCAACCCTGGTTCGCCGTCCTGCGGTCCCGCGCATCCAGGAGCATGGCGGGTTGCCATTAGGCCAAAGTGAGAAACCGTTGTCGAGCGTTGTCGCACGATTCTGTTTTCGAAGATCAGACATCGTTCGAGCGACGGTATTGGCATAATATGCCATCCCCCTATATCATGCCTGTTGAATTGGAGCTGATACCGCGATGCCGACCCGCAATGTTGTCCTGACGGAACACCTCGAAGAGGTGATCGATCGGCTGGTGAAAACCGGGCGTTATCAGAACGCCAGCGAGGTATTGCGTGACGGCTTGCGGCTGATCGAGCAGCGCGAGGCGAGGGAGTCGGCAAAGCTGGCTGCGCTCAGGGAGGCAGCCAGCATCGGTTTCCACGACATCGAGCAAGGCCGTTTCGAGGATATTGCTGGAGACAGTCTCGAAAAATTTATGAATGGCCTGGGGCGGCAGGCAAGCTTACGCGCGAAAAAACCAGGCTTGTAACGCCATGGTCCTGTACCGGCTTTCAGCAGCCGCGAAGGAAGACATCGTTCAAAACTCGCCTACACGGAAGTCAATTTCGGCGAGATCGCGCGTGTCCGTTACGAAGGGTTGCTGATTGCGGCGCTGCGCGACATTGCTGCCGATCCCGAACGGGTGGGCAGCATCGCCCGCGCGGACCTGGGAAGCAATATCCGCAGCTATCACTTGCGCTATAGTCGGGATCGAGCATGGACCGAACACGGCATTGTTCTGCGACCACGCCATTTCCTGCTCTACCGGATGACGCTTGAGGTCATCGGAATTGGCCGCGTTCTCCACGACGCGATGGAACTCCGGCGCCATCTGCCGGAGAGCTACGGCGACGATTGACGGCAGTCCGGATTTCAGACGGATGGCGATTTCGGGAAAGGCCAAGTGCTTGTTTTTTCTGGTCGGAGTGGCAGGATTTGAACCTGCGACCCCCTCGTCCCGAACGAGGTGCGCTACCAGACTGCGCTACACTCCGTGACCAGACCGCGGGCTTATAGCTGCCACGTTCCGATCCTGCAAGCGGCAATGGCAGTCCTTCTGTCGCATTTCCTTTCTTTCGCGGAGCTTGCCCGAGTGGCATAGGATTTGGCTGTCGGGTAAAGGTGGGCTTAAAGGCTTTTGTCGTAAGTCCGACCCATGGGAGCCGGACTTTTGACAGGGTCGTTCATGAGCCAGCGCATCGTCAGTTTCGTCATGAGCGGCGGCGTCGGGTCGCGGCTGTGGCCGCTATCGCGCGAGGACAACCCCAAGCAGTTCCACGACTTCTCCGGCGATGGCTCGATGCTGGCCAAGACCGTGCGCCGGCTGGCGGCGCGCACGCAAGGCGAGACGCCGATTTTCCTGATCGCCTCGGAGCGTCACGCCGACCGCGTCCATGCCGACCTTGCCGGCATCGATCTGGCCGGCGGCGGACCGCTGTTCGAGCCGACGGGCCGTAACACGGCCGCCGCCGTGGCGCTGGCCAGCCTGCGCACGCTCTCCGACTATGGCGACGAATTGGTTCTGGTGGTGCCGTCCGATCATGAGATCTCGACGGCCGCTCAGTTCTGGCAGAGCATCGAGGCGGGCGCGGCCGCGGCAAATACCGGGCGGCTCGTGGTGTTCGGCCTGAAACCGACCCAGCCCGAGACCGGCTACGGCTATATCGAGGTCGGGACCGGCAGGGACGGCGTCTTCGACGTCTCGCGCTTCGTCGAGAAGCCCGATCTTGCCACCGCGCAGGCCTATGTCGACGCCGGCAGCTTCTACTGGAACACCGGCATCTTCCTGTTTCGCGCCGGCGCAATGCGCGACGCCTTCGCGGCCCATGAACCGAAAATCTGGCAGGCGACGGAGGCCGCCTACGAGGCTGCGACCAGCGATCTGTCCGGCCTCTATATGCCGCTGGACCTTTATTCCGCGATCCCGTCGACCTCGATCGACTACGCCATCATGGAGCAGGCGAAAGATATCGCCATGGTGCCCGCCGGCTTCCGCTGGAACGATCTCGGCTCCTGGCAGTCGCTGCTCGATGTCGGCCCGTCCGACAAGGGCGGCAACGTCATCGTTGGAGACGTCGTCGCCATCGATTGCGAGAATTCCTATATCCGCAGCGAGGGTCGGCTGCTGTCGGCCATCGGCATGAAGGACGTGGCGATCGTCTCCACGGCCGATGCGACGTTCGTCGCGCCGGTCAGCCACAGCCAGCACGTCAAGAAGATCGTCGAGCAACTGGAGAAATCCGGCCGGCTCGAAACAAGGTTCACGCCAGCGCATGACCGCGTCATCGAGAGCGGCGCCTGGCGGCGGCGCGTGCGCCACTGGCTGTTCGAGGAGACGCTGCCGCTATGGTCGACGCTCGGCGTCGACGAACGCCATGGCGGCTTCCACGAGGCGCTGGGCTTCGACGCCGCGCCGCTGATGAAACCCAAGCGCATGCGCACCCAGGCGCGTCAGGTCTATGCTTTCGCGGTCGCCAAGGAGCGCGGCTGGGAGGGCCCGGCCGACCGGCTGATCGCGCACGGCATCGGCTTCATGGCGGGGCAGGGCCGCACCGATCGCGGCGGCTGGGTGCGCACGCTCAACATCGACGGCTCAGTCGCCGATCCGGTCGAGGATGCCTACGACCATTCCTGCGTGCTTCTGGCGCTCGCCCACGCCCATATGTCGGGCCATCCCGACGCGTTGCGGCTCGCAGAGGAGACATTCGCCTTCCTCGACGCGCATCTGGAGGATGCCCGCCTGACCGGCTTTCTGGAAACCTCCGACGGCGCGGAGGAACGGCGCTCCAATCCGCACATGCATCTGCTCGAGGCCTTCCTCGCCTGGCACAAGGCGACGGGCGAGCGCGCCTATCTGCGCCGCGCGGCACGCATCATCGATCTTTTCCGCAGCCATTTCTTCGATGCCGAAAGCTGGACACTGGGTGAATATTTCGACGACGGCTGGAAGCCGGCGGCGGGCGAGAAGCGGAGCTGGACCGAGCCTGGCCATCACTTCGAATGGGCCTCGCTGCTGGTCGATTTCGCCGCTCGCAGCGGCCAGGGCGAACTCACCGCTTTCGCGCGCAAGCTCTATGCCTCGGCCGTTGCCAACGGCCTCAACCGCGCCACCGGCCTCGCCTATGGCGCCGTCTCGCGCCAGGGACTGCCGCTCGACACGGTCTCGCGAAGCTGGCCGCAGGCCGAGGCGATCAAAGCGGCAATCGCGCTCGACGGCTCGGGCGGGCCGGACCTCAAGCCCGAGATCGAGGCGCGCGTCGGCCGCCTGTTCCGCTGGCACATAGATCCGGCGCCGCTCGGCCTGTGGATCGACCGCATCGACGAACGCGGCCGTTCGCTGGCGACCGACGTGCCGGCCAGCATCTTCTACCACCTAGTCTGTGCGCTGACGCAGTATCTGGACGGAACGACGGAGAAGTCTCAGTAGGGCGCTGCCACGTCCCCCGTCTCGACATAAACCGCCTTCAGTTGCGAATAATGCGCCAGCGCCGCGAGTGAATTTTCACGACCAATTCCGGACTGCTTGGACCCGCCGAAGGGCATTTCCACCGGCGTGAGGTTGTAGGCGTTGATCCAGCAGGTGCCGGCCTGCAGCTCGGCGATGACGCGATGCGCGCGCGGCAGGTCGCGCGTGAACACGCCCGCCGCCAGCCCGAATTCGGTATCGTTGGCGCGCTCGATCACCTCGTCCTCGCTGCCGAATTTGAGCACGCTCATCACCGGTCCGAAAATCTCCTCGCGCGCGATCCGCATGCGATCGGTGACGCTGGTGAATACCGTCGGCTCGATGAAAAAACCGCCTTCGAAACCCTGCAGTGACGGCAAATTGCCGCCGCAGGCTAGGCTGGCGCCATCCTGCCTGCCGGCCGCGATGTAGGAAACGACCTTGTCCTGTTGCGCCTTGTTGACCAGCGGCCCCATCTGCGTTTCCGGATCGAGCGGATCGCCGATGCGGATTTTCTTGGTGCGCTCGATCAGCCGGTCGACGAAGCGGTCATGAATGCCCTTCTGCACGAAAACGCGCGTGCCGTTCGAGCAGATCTGGCCGGTGGAGTAGAAGTTGCCGAGCATGGCGCCGCCGATGGCGTTCTCGAGATCGGCGTCGTCGAAGACGATCAGCGGCGACTTGCCGCCGAGCTCCATCGTCGCGTGCTTCATTTTCGAGCCGGCAAGCGACAGCACCTTGCGGCCGGTCGGCACCGAGCCGGTCACCGAAACTTTCGCCACGACATCATGGCCGACGAGACCTGCGCCGACATCGCCGTAACCCTGCACGACGTTGAACAATCCGTCGGGCAGCCCCGCTTCGCTGTATATTTCGGCCAGCGCCAGCGCCGAAAGCGGCGTGTTCTCCGACGGTTTGAACACCATGGCATTGCCCATGGCCAAGGCCGGCGCCGACTTCCAGCCGGCGATCTGGATGGGATAGTTCCAGGCGCCGATGCCGACGCAGACGCCGAGCGGCTCGCGGCGCGTGTAGGCGAAGGGCCCGCCGAGATCGATCATCTCGCCATTGAAGGCGGCGACCGCTCCGGCGAAATATTCCAGGCAGTCGGCGGCCGAAGGTGTGTCGGCCACCAGCGTCTCTTGGATAGCCTTGCCGGTGTCCAGCGTCTCGATGCGGGCCAGATCGGCATTGCGTGCGCGCAGGATGTCGGCTGCGCGGCGCAGGATGCGGCCGCGCTCGACCGGCTTCAGCCGCGCCCAGGCCGGCTGCGCGGCGCGCGCGGCCTCGATGGCGAGCTCCAGAACGTTCGGCGTCGCTGAATGCAGCGTTGCGATGGTCTCGCCCGTCGCCGGATAGATCACCGGCAGCGGCGCACCGCCTTCGTCCTCGATGTAGCGGCCGTTGACGTAGTGCGATGCCGTCGGTTGGGCGCGCATGGCTTTCTCCAGAACTGTTGGCCGATCGGGCGGTCTGCCCGACAATGCCCTATCGGTCCGCCACCTGCCAGCGCGGATTGATCCACGGTTCCTGGTTGGATGGCGCCAGCGGCGTTCGGCCAAGGATGTGGTCGGACGCCTTCTCGCCGGTCATGATCGAGGGCGCGTTGAGGTTGCCGTTGGTCACCCGCGGGAAGATCGAGGAGTCGGCGACGCGCAGCCCCTCGACGCCGATCACCCGGCATTCCGGATCGACGACACTGGTCAGGTCGTCGGCGCGGCCCATCCTGCAGGTGCCGCAAGGATGGTAGGCGCTCTCGGCATGGTCGCGGATGAAGGCGTCGAGCTCGTCGTCCGACTGCACATGGCTGCCCGGTGAAATCTCTTTGCCGCGAAAGCCGTCGAAGGCTTTCTGGCCGAAAATCTCGCGCGTAAGCCGGATGCAGTGGCGGAACTCGCTCCAGTCGTCCGGATGCGACATATAGTTGAAGCGGATCACCGGCTTGGCCTTCGGATCGGGCGAGCGCAAGCTCACCGAGCCGCGGGACTTCGAGCGCATCGGGCCGACATGCGCCTGGAAGCCGTGCGACTTCGCCGCCGACTTGCCGTCATAGCGCACGGCCGCCGGGATGAAGTGGTACTGGATATCGGGATAGTCGATGCCGGCCTGCGAACGCACGAAGGCTGCCGCCTCGAAATGATTGGTGGCGCCAAGGCCGGTCTTGAAGAACAGCCATTGCGCGCCGATCAGCGCCTTGGAGAAGGGATTGAGCACCGAGTTCAGCGTGATCGGCTTGGTCGATTCCTGCTGGATATAAAGCTCCAGGTGGTCCTGCAGATTGGCGCCGACGCCCGGCCGGTCGGCAACCACCTGGATGCCGTTTTCCTGGAGATGCGCACCCGGGCCGATTCCTGACAGCATCAGGATCTTCGGCGAATTGATCGACGACGCCGCGACGATCACCTCACGGCGCGCCTTAACGACCTGAATCTTTTTGTCAGCTTCGATCTCGACGCCGATCGCGCGTTGATTCTCGATTACCACGCGCCGGGCGAAACCCTTGAGCAGCCTGACATTTCCGCGTCTGAGAGCCGGCTTGAGATAGGCGTTCGCCGCCGACCAGCGGCGGCCGCCCAGAATGGTCTGTTCCATCGGCCCGAAACCTTCCTGCTTGGAGCCGTTATAGTCGTCGGTCAGCTCGAACCCGGCCTGGCGGCCCGCCTCAACGAAGGCGCCGTAGAGCGGATTTTTCCGAGTGCCGCGCTGCACATGCAATGGTCCGCCTTTGCCTCGCCAGCCGTCCTCGCCGCCGTCGCAATCCTCCATGCGCTTGAAATAGGGAAGCACGTCGGCGAACGCCCAGCCTGCGGCGCCCTGTTCGGCCCAGTGGTCGAAGTCATGCGCATGTCCGCGCACATAGACCATGCCGTTGATCGAGGACGAGCCGCCGAGCACCTTGCCGCGTGGGGTGGCAAGCACGCGCCCGCCGAGATGCGGCTCCGGCTCGCTGGCGAAACCCCAGTCGTAAAGGCTCATATTGAGCGGGATCGACAGCGCCGACGGCATCTGGATCAGCGGCCCCATATCGGTGCCGCCGAACTCGATGACGATCACCGAGTGCTTGCCGTCTTCCGACAGCCGGTAGGCCATGGCCGAGCCGGCGGAGCCGGAGCCGATGATGACGAAATCCGCTTCAAGCATTGTTCATGTGCGCCATAAAGTCGGCGAGCGAGACATTGCCGCCGGTTGCAACCACAAGGACGGTCTTGTCCTTCACATCCACCTTGCCGCCGAGCAGCGCTGCGAGCGATGCCGCGCCCGAAGGTTCGAGCACCAGCTTCATCCGCTCGAACGCGATCTTCATCGCCCGCCGCACCGAGGCGTCGTCGACGGTGACACCGCGCACCCCGGCAGCGCTCACCGCCGCGAAGGGCGCGTCGCCGGGCTTGCGCGCCATCAGCCCGTCGCAGATCGATTTCGGCCCGATCGGCATCGTCTCGATCGCGCCATGCGCCAGCGACGAGCCCATGCCGTTGAAACCTTCCGGCTCGACGGCGATGATCTCGGTCTTGGGCGACAGATAGTGGAAGGCCAGCGAAACACCGCCGATCAGTCCGCCGCCGCCGACCGAGCAGAACACCAGATCGGCATGCGCCTTCTTCATTGCCAGCTGGTCGAGCGCTTCAAGTCCCGCGCCGGCCTGGCCGGCCACGATCTCAGGATCGTCGAAGGGATGCAGCAAGGTGAGGTGCTCGCTCTCGGCGATCTCGCGCGCTTTTGCAGCCGCAACTTCCTCGCGGGCGCGCTCGCCATGGTCGGTCAGCACCACGCGCGCGCCATAACCGGCGGTCGCGTCGCGCTTGGCGGCGGGCGCGTCGATCGGCATGACGATGGTGACGGGAATGCCCAGCGCCTGGCCGGCCGCCGCCAGCCCTTGCGCGAAATTGCCAGAGGAATAGGCGACGACCCCCTTTTTCGCTTCATCCGGCGAAAGCCGGTTCAACCGCCAATAGGCGCCGCGCACCTTGAAGGAGCCGGCCCATTGCAGCGACTCCGGCTTGACGAAGATCCGCGCTGCACCTGTCTCTTTTGCGAGCGCAACCGACTCCAGCAGCGGCGTCACCTGCGTGGCCGTCGAGGTGATGGCATAGGCCTGTTTCAGATGGTCGAGGGTGGGAACGAGAACGTCAGCCATTATTCGCCTCTCGGATAGCGTTTGCTCTCTTCGAGATTGTCGAGGTTCATGTGATTGCGCATGTAGCGTTCCGACGCCTTCTGCAGCGGCTGGAAATCCCACGGGTAGTAGGCGCCGTTGCGCAACGCCGGATAGACAACCCAGCGGCGCGCCTGGCTTTCGCGCACGGCGGCGTCGAAGGCAGCCATGTCCCAGCGGGCCCTGACCTTGTCCATGAACATCGCCACCAGGGCTGCGTTCGCCGGATCCTCGGCGAGGTTGTCACGCTCGAGCGGATCGGTATCGAGATCGAACAGTTGCGGCGCGTCGAGCTCGCAATGGACGAATTTGTATTTGCCGTCGCGCATCGCGACCAGCGGCGCGTAGGAGCCTTCGGCCGCATACTCCATCAGCACCGGCCCGCTTCGCGCCTTGCCGTCGAGCAGCGGCAGCAGCGACTGGCCGTCGGTCCACGGTTCGATCGCGGCGATGTCGATGCCGGCGAGGTCGCAGAGCGTCGGCGTCACGTCGAGATTGGAAACCGGTGCCTTGATCGGCCCGGCCGGAACGCCCTTGCCGGCAATCATCAGCGGCACGCGGGCAGATCCCTCGAAAAAGCTCATCTTGAACCACAGGCCGCGCTCGCCCAGCATGTCGCCGTGGTCCGAGCAGAACAGGACGGTGGTGTCGTCGAGCATGCGGGTACGCTTGAGGACGTCCAGAATCTCGCCCAGCTTGTCGTCGACATAGGAAATGTTGGCGAAATAGCCGCGCCGCGAGCGGCGCACCTGTTCCGGCGTGATCTCGAAGGCCTGATAGTCGCTGGCGCGATAGAGCCGTTGCGAATGCGTATCCTGCTCGTCATGCGGGATGAACGGCGTTTCAGGATCGAGCGCCTGGCAGTTCTCGTAGAGATCCCAATATTGCTTGCGCGCCACATAGGGGTCGTGCGGATGTGACAGCGAAACGGTAAGGCACCAGGGGCGGTGACCCGCATCGTCCTGCTCGCGCGACAGCTGATAGAGTTTTTGCGTGGCCAGGAACACGACCTCGTCGTCATACTCCATCTGATTGGTGATCTCGGCGACGCCGGCGCCGGTGACCGAACCCAGATTGTGATACCACCAGTCGATCCGCTCGCCGGGCTTGCGGTAGTCCGGCGTCCAACCGAAATCGGCGGGATAGATGTCGGTGGTCAGCCGCTCCTCGAAACCGTGCAACTGGTCGGGCCCGACGAAGTGCATCTTGCCGGACAGGCAGGTATAATAGCCGGCGGCGCGCAGATGGTGGGCGAAGGTCGGAATGGAAGACGTGAACTCGGCGGCGTTGTCATAGACCCCGGTGCGCGACGGCAATTGCCCGCTCATGAACGAAGCGCGGCCAGGCGCGCAGAGCGGCGAGGCAGTGTAATTGTTGGCAAAGCGCGCCGAGCGCGCGGCAAGCGCCTTCAGGTGCGGGGCATGCAGGAAGTCCGCCGGGCCGTCTGGAAAGAACGTGCCGTTGAGCTGATCGACCATGACGATCAGGAAATTGGGTCGCCGGGTGGTCAAGGCAGGCTCCGTCCGTTGAGCTTGGTTTCGAGATAGTCTTCCACGAGTGCGATCGCGGTCTGCGCGTCGGGCACGCCGTCCTTCAGCGCGCGGCGGATGTAGAGCCCGTCGATCAGTGCCGCGGTCGCTTCCGCCACGCGGTCGGCCTCGGTCCGAGGCAGGATGCCGGTCAGCCCGCTCATCAGGTTCGAATTGAGCCGCCGCGCATAGATGCGCAGCAGCCGCCGCAGCTCCATCGATTTCTGTGCCTCGACATAGAAGGCGAGCCAGGCGGCGATAATCTGAGGCTGGAACTGGTCGTCGGAAAAGCTGACGGCGACGACGGCCGAGACGCGCTGGCGCGGCGTCACGGCAAGGCCGAACGCGCGTCTGGTGTCGGTGTTGAGCTCGGCCAGGATGTGCCGCATCGTTGCGAAGAGCAGTTCGTCCTTGGCGCCGAAATAGTGATGCGCCAGCGCCGACGAGACACCGGCGCGGCCGGCGATCTCCGACATTGTCACGTCCAGCGATCCGCGCTCGCCGATCGCCGAGATCGTCGCGTCGATCAGCGCCTTGCGGCGCACTGGCTTCATTCCGATTTTCGGCATTTTGGGATCCGGTTCTGCGGTTAGATTATTTTTTATTGACGGATCAATCAATAAAAAATCGACATGGGATCAACCTTTCATTTCGATCTGGCCCATGCCCTGGGGCTGGAAACGGTTCATTATTGAACAATATTGAATCACGTGCCGCGCGCGATCGTGCTAGGCTGCGGCGCAAATGGAGGCTGCTATGACCGCATGCATCGTCGGCTGGGCGCATTCGCGCTTTGGCAAGCTCGAAGGCGAGACGCTGGAGGGCCTGATCACCAAGGTCGCCGTCGAAGCGCTCGACCACGCCGGCATCGGTCCGGACGATGTCGACGAGATCGTGCTTGGCCATTTCAACGCCGGCTTCTCGCCGCAGGATTTCACCGCGAGCCTCGTGCTCCAGGCCGATGACCGGCTGCGCTTCAAGCCGGCGACGCGCGTCGAGAACGCCTGCGCCACTGGCTCGGCCGCCGTCCGTCAAGGCATCCGCGCCATCGACGCCAACGCCGCCCGTGTCGTGCTGGTGGTCGGCGCCGAGCAGATGACGACCACGCCCGGACCCGAGATCGGCAAGAACCTGCTCAAGGCCTCCTACCTGCCGGAAGATGGCGACACGCCGGCAGGCTTTGCCGGCGTCTTCGGCAAGATCGCGCAGGCCTATTTTCAGCGCTATGGCGACCAATCGGACGCGCTGGCCATGATCGCCGCCAAGAACCACAAGAATGGCGTCGACAATCCCTACGCCCAGATGCGCAAGGATTTCGGCTATGAGTTCTGCCGCCAGGAAAGCGAGAAGAACCCGTTCGTCGCCGGTCCGCTGAAGCGCACCGATTGCTCGCTGGTCTCCGACGGCGCCGCGGCGCTCGTTCTCACCGACACGGCGACGGCGCTGAAGATGCGCCGCGCCGTGACTTTCCGCGCCAACGAGCATGTGCAGGACTTCCTCCCGATGTCGAAGCGCGGCATCCTCTCCTTCGAGGGTTGCGAGCGCGCCTGGGAGCAGGCGCTGAAGAAGTCCGGCGTGACGCTCGACGACCTCTCCTTCGTCGAGACGCATGACTGCTTCACCATCGCCGAGCTGATCGAATACGAAGCGATGGGGCTCGCCAAGCCAGGCGAGGGCGCCAGGCTGGCGCTGGATGGCACGACGGCAAAGGACGGTCGGCTGCCGGTCAACCCGTCCGGCGGCCTGAAGGCCAAGGGTCACCCGATCGGCGCTACCGGTGTCTCGATGCATGTGCTGACAGCCATGCAGCTCACCGGCGAAGCCGGCGGCATCCAGGTGCCGGGCGCAAAACTCGGCGGCATCTTCAACATGGGTGGCGCGGCGGTCGCCAACTACGTTTCCATCCTCGACCGGATCAGGTAGAAGCGGCCCGCATCAAAGCGCGCCCTCCTTGGGCGGCGTGTGCGGGAGGCAACATGACAAATCCGGTTCTGGTCGAAGTCACGCGCGGCGAGGTGGTCGAAAGCGCCCACCGCGGCGCGGTCTCTGTCTTCGACGCCGACGGCAAGGCCGTCTGGGAGATCGGCGATACGGACCGCCCGGTGTTCCCGCGCTCGGCGGTGAAAGCAATCCAGGCATTGCCGCTGGTCGAATCGGGTGCCGCCGATGCCTACGGCTTCGGCAACCGCGAGCTGGCGCTGGCCTGCGCCTCGCATTCGGGCGAGCCGGCCCATGTCGAATTGGCCAACGCGATGCTCGCCAGGGCAGGCCTCGACAGGACGGCGCTGGAATGCGGTGCGCACTGGCCCTCGAGCCACGACGCCACCATCGCGCTCGCTCGCGCCGGCAACGTGCCGAACGCCTTGCACAACAACTGCTCCGGCAAGCATTCCGGCTTCCTCTGCACCTGCGTGCATGCCGGCATTTCCCACGCCGGCTATGTCAAAGCCGGCCACGCTTTGCAGGAGATGGTCCGCGACGCCATGCAGTCCGTGACGGGCGCGGCGCATGACGTCGACCATTGCGGCATCGACGGCTGCTCGATCCCGACCTACGCCGTGCCGTTGAAGGATTTTGCTCAGGGCTTTGCCCGCATGGCGACGGGCAGCGGCTTTGCGCCCGAGCGCGCCAAGGCGGCGAAGCGGCTGTTTTCGGCCTGCATGGCCGAGCCTTTCCTGGTCGCGGGCACCGGCAGGGCCGACGTCGCGCTGATGCAGGCGGCACCCGGTCGCATCTTCGTCAAGACCGGCGCCGAAGGCGTCTATTGCGCGGCATTGCCAGAGCTTGGCCTCGGCATCGCCTTGAAATGCGATGACGGGGCCGGCAGAGCGGCGGAGGTGATGATCGCCGCCGTGCTGGCGAAGCTGCTGAACGGTGATGCGGTTGCGGCAAGGCTCATCGAACTTGCCCATCCCGCGGTCGAAAGCCGCATAGGTGCCAAGGTCGGCTTGCTGCGGCCGACAGCGGCGCTCAACTAGCTGTCTTCAGCGACAGCACCAAAGTCATCCGATTCTTTGGCGAAGCCTGAAAGCCATAGCGCTCATAAAACGTCTTGGCTTCATCCGATATGGCATGAACCAGCAGACCGCGAATGCCGAGAATGGCTGCCGCTTGGCCCGTCCGCAGCACCGCGTCCTGCAGCAGAGCAACGCCCAGACCCTTGCCTTGCCAGTTCGCATCGACGGCCAAACGGCCAAGCACAGCCATGGGCACGGGATCGGGCATATTGCGCCGGATCGAACCGGGCGCATCCGCCAGGTCAAGTCCGCCCGATGAAAGGCAGTAGTAACCGACGACGTGCGTACCTTCCGCAACCACATAGGTTCTGGACGCCCCGCTGACTTGATTGGCGCGCGCCCGCCGCCGAAGCCACTGATCCAGGCTGTCGGTCCCGCTTTGAAAAAGGTCGAGTTCGTGCGCATCGGCTAAAAGGGCTGGCGCCGAAAGCATCAGTCCCGCCAAGGCTTGGGCGCATTCATCAGGCGGGCGAATCCCTCGCCGCTCGGCGGCTGGTCGAGGATATCGAGATAATGCCGATAGCTTTCGGCATCGACCTTGACGAGCGTCTGGTCGAGCAGCGTGTCTTCGGCTGCACGGTAGGCGGCGTCGATCATGAAGTCGGAGCGGGTTTTTCCCCGTATCTTCGCGGCGCGGTCGATCAGGATGCGGATATCCTCGCGGATGCGCAGATTGACGGGCCTAGCGTGGGTGTCCTGGTTTTTGGTGGCCATGGCGATGTATCCTTCCATCGCCGATATAGCATTTTGCATACACAACGTGTATCTAAATCTGAGATTGCCAATTTCATCGCTGGCGACCTGGACGGCGTCGGTTCTACGCAAAACCGAACAGCAGCGAGTTCATGTTTCTGCTAGTCTCCCTTACCATCAATTGATGCTGGGCGCTGGCTATGCTGGAAGCGGACAAGGTGTTTGCCGGGTCAATCCCGGAAAATTACGATCGCCATATGGTGCCGTTGATTTTCGAGGGCTATGCCGCGGAGGCCGCGCAACGGGCGGCATCCTTCTCACCCTTGGCCATTTTGGAAACCGCCGCGGGCACCGGAGCCGTCACCCGTGCCTTGGCGCCGAAACTCTCTCCTGGTGCCAGCTACACCGTAACCGACCTCAACCAGCCGATGCTCGATTATGCGGCTTCGCGCCAGGGGCCTGACAGCCGCATTACCTGGCGCCAGGCGGATGCCCTGAAGCTGCCTTTCGAGGATGCGGCCTTCGACCTCGTCTGTTGTCAGTTCGGCGCCATGTTCTTTCCCGACCGTTCCGCTGCCTATCGCGAGGCAAAGCGGGTGCTGAAGCCCGGCGGACATTTCCTCTTCAGCGTCTGGGATCGCATCGAGGAGAATATATTCGCCGATGACGTGACGAATGCTCTCGCCAGGATATTTCCGCATGATCCGCCGCGCTTCCTGGCGCGCACGCCGCATGGCTATCACGACAAGGACCTGATCCGCAGCGACCTCGAAGCCGCGGGATTCTCTGATGTGACGATCGACACCAGGGCCGAGCAGAGCCGCGCATCCTCGCCACGCGTTCCCGCCATCGCCTACTGTCAGGGCACCGTGCTTCGCAATGAGATCGAGGCCAGGGAGGCCGGAAGATTGGAGTCGGCAACTGACTACGCCGAAGCCGCAATAGCCGACAGACATGGTAGCGGCGAAATTGCCGCCAAGATCCAGGCGCATATCATCGTGGCCGTGGCCTAACTCACCTTGTTGCGCTCCACGGTGAGATGCGCGTAGCCCGTATCGGTTGACTGCGTGAGGTCCCCGGTCATTGGATCGGCCCAGCGCTGGCCGACAATGGCGCCGTTTTTCGCGCCGTCGATGACATTGTCCGAGATAACGGCGCTGCCGGAACCTTCGACCACCGAAACGACGATGCCGGTGCCCGCCTTGCGGATGATGTTGCCTGTCGCCACGACATTGCGCAGATAAGGACCCCAGCCGAGCTGCATGCCATAGAGCGGCGCGTTCTCGACGACGTTGCCGGACACCGTCGTGTCGGCCTCGGCGCTGATGCCGACGCCGAAGCCGGGCGGGTCAGCGGTGTAGGGGCCGATGGTCGAGAGGTTGCGCACGATATTGTTCGAGCAGACGGCCATCCGCCCGCCTTCGTTGAAATTGACGATCGAGATGCCGTTGGCGGCGCCGTCGACCAGATTGTTGCTGATGATTGCGCCTTCGAAGGAGAATTCCGAATAGATCCCGGTTTCGCCCGAGCGCGAGCAGGTGTTGCCGGTGATCTGCAAATTGCTTGAGCTGTTGGCGCGGACCGCGGTGAAAGCACAGTCGGAGACGACGTTGCCGGAGATGATGACGTTGTCGGCGCGGAAGGCATTGATGCCGTTGCCGTTCTGCCCGGTGCCGCCGCTGCGCGCGCCGATCCTCTGCACGCGGTTGCAGCTGACGATGGTGCCGTCTTCCGCAGCCTGCCAGCGATGCACCAGTATGCCGCCATTAGCGCAGTCCGAAATGTTATTGCCCGAAATCTCCAGCCCGCCGGCCTCGACTGAATAGATGCCGGCATCTGCAGCACCCGAAATATCCGAGCGACCGACGCGACCGACGGCATGCTCGAGCGCCAGCCCGTTCTTGCCGCTGCCGGTCACCTGGCAATTGTCGATGACGAGATGGGCGACACGGCGCAGGTCGAGCAGCCCCTGCGTGTAGTCGGCTAGCCAGCGGTTGGCGCCGTCGAGCACCAGCCCGCTGAGCTCGATATGCTCGGCTTGTTCGGCCATCATCAGATGGCCGTTGCCGCCATAGACGATGCGAGTCGCGCCTGGCACACCCGACAGGCGCACGCGCGCGGGCAGCTTCAGGTTTGAGACGAGATAGCTGCCCGGCGGCAGGAATACCGGCTGGTCGCGGTCGCTGGCCTCGGCCAGCATCCTGGCAAAAACCTTGCTCTGGTCGTCGACCGCGCCCGGCTGCACGCCGATCTCCGTGGCGTTGATCGAGCCGCGCATCGCGGCCATCTCGATGCCCGGCAGCGACTTGGCCGATGCCTTGCCGGCAAAGACGCCGGCAACGGCGAAGCCGGCGGTCCGGGCAAGCAGCGTTCGTCTGTTCAACATCGGCACAGGTCCTGGCGTTTCGCCCTGTCTGTCGCAGGAATCGTGCCAAGGCGGGCTCATCGGCAAACCGCTTGTGCAGTCGCCTCGCCAAGCCTAAGTTCACCGCATGAGCAGAGCTTTCACGCGCGAAGAAGACAGCGAAAACGCCATTGCCGGCGTCGGCGAACGTCCGGTCAGCACGCACCGCAACCTGGTGACGGAGCGCGGCCTGGCGATGATCGAGGACAATCTCGCCGAGCTGCGCGACCTGATGGCCAAGGCTGAAAGGCGTGGCGACCGCGAGCGCCTCGCTGTCGTATCGCGCGACCTGCGCTACTGGACCGCGCGACGCGAAAGCGCGGAGCTTTCGGTGCCGGAGCCGGGCAGCGATGTGGTGCGCTTCGGCATGGGCGTCACCCTGGAAGGCGATGACGGCAGGAAGGTGCATTGGCGCATCGTCGGCGAGGACGAGGCCAATCCGTCGAAGGGCAGCATTTCCCATGTCTCGCCGATGGCCGTGGCTCTATTCGGCAAGAAGATCGGCGAGGTCGTGACCGTCAACGGCAAGGAATGGGAAATCGTCAAGCTCTCGGACAAGGTCGAGAACTAGCAGCCAAGCCTAATTGCCAGCTGCTGTAACAACCCAGCTTCGTATTTGTCCACGACATCGCGAGCAGCGTTCATTTCCCGTTTGTAGTTGTCGTGGCGGATTGGCCTTAGAATGACGCCGTCGTCGGTTTCGGCGATCTGGAGCTCATCGCCGACCTTGGAGGCTCAAGCTGTCAAGCATTTCGCGTGGCAGTAGCAAGGCCCCCGATCCGTCCTCAAGCCTCTGGACGACTGTCAGAACATCATCGCGCCATGGTTGCATCTATTTCCATAGAACAGCCTTTTGGCCAAATCAGCAGCCCTCGCTAGTCGACCAGCAACCGATCCATCAGCCGGTTGGCCGCTTCCGGGATGACGGTTCCCGGCGGGAAGATCTCCGCCGCGCCCGCCGCCAGCACCGCGTCGTAGTCTTGCGGCGGGATGACGCCGCCGGCGACGATCAGCATGTCGCCATGGCCGAGCTTTTTCAGCGCGTCCTTGAGCTCGGGGATCAGCGTCAGGTGCCCGGCGGCTAAGGAGGAGGCGCCGATGATGTCGACGTCGTGCTGCACCGCGAGCTTCGCGATCTCGTCCGGCGTCTGAAACATCGGTCCGACGGTGACATCGAATCCCAGATCGGCGAACGCGCTGGCGATCACCTTCTGGCCGCGGTCGTGCCCGTCTTGGCCCATCTTGGCGACCAGGATGCGCGGCTTGCCGCCGGATTTCTTTTCGAACGCTTCGATCTTCTCCTGCAGCCGCTCAAGCCCCGGGTTGTCGCCGAGCGCCTCGCGATAGACGCCGGAGATCGTCTGCACCGCCGCCGTGTGGCGGCCGAATACCTTTTCCAGCGCCAGCGAAATCTCGCCGACGGTAGCGTTGGCGCGCGCCGCGCGGATCGCGAATTCGAGCAGGTTCTCGTCGCCCTCGGCGGCACGGGTCAGCGCCGCCAGCGCATCCTCCAGCGCCGCGACGTCGCGTGTGCCTTTCAGCCGCTGCAGCTTCGCCAATTGCCTGGCCTTCACCTCGGCATTGTCGATCTTCAGCACATCGACGTCGATATCCGCTTCAGGCCGGTGCGCGTTGACACCGACCAGAATTTGCTCGCCGGAATCGATGCGCGCCTGGGTACGCGCCGCGGCTTCCTCGATGCGCAGCTTCGGAATGCCCTTTTCGATCGCCGCCGCCATGCCGCCGAGGTTTTCGACCTCCTCGATATGGGCAAGCGCGCGCGCCGCCAGATCATGCGTCAGCCGCTCGACATAGGCCGAGCCGCCCCATGGATCGATCATGCGCGTGGTGCCGGATTCCTTTTGCAGGATGAGCTGCGTGTTGCGCGCGATCCGCGCCGAATGGTCGGTCGGCAGCGCCATTGCTTCGTCGAAGGAATTGGTGTGCAGCGACTGGGTGTGCCCCTGCGTCGCCGCCATCGCCTCGATCATCGTGCGGGTGATGTTGTTGTAGGGATCCTGCGCCGTCAGCGACCAGCCCGAGGTCTGGCAATGGGTGCGCAGCGACAGCGAGCGCTCGTCCTTTGGCGCAAAATTCTTCTTCATCAGGTTCGACCACAGCAGCCTTGCGGCCCTGAGCTTGGCGACCTCCATGAAGAAGTTCATGCCGATCGCCCAGAAGAAGGACAGGCGCGGCGCGAAACGGTCGATGTCGAGGCCGGCGGCGACGCCGGCGCGGGCATATTCGATGCCGTCGGCGATGGTGTAGGCAAGCTCCAGATCGGCCGTCGCGCCGGCTTCCTGCATATGGTAGCCGGAAATCGAGATCGAGTTGAACTTCGGCATATGCCTGGAGGTGTAGGCGAAGATGTCCGACACGATCCGCATCGAAGGTTTCGGCGGATAGATGTAGGTGTTGCGGACCATGAACTCCTTCAGAATGTCGTTCTGAATGGTCCCGGCGAGATCGTTCTGGGCGACGCCCTGTTCCTCCGCCGCGACGATGTATAGCGCCATGATCGGCAGCACCGCGCCATTCATCGTCATCGACACCGTCATCTCGTTGAGCGGAATGCCATCGAACAGCTGCCGCATGTCGAGGATGGAATCGATCGCCACGCCCGCCATGCCGACATCGCCGGCGACGCGCGGATGGTCGCTGTCATAGCCGCGATGCGTGGCGAGATCGAAGGCGACCGACAGGCCTTTCTGGCCGGCCGCGAGGTTGCGCCGGTAGAAGGCGTTGGATTCCTCGGCTGTCGAGAAGCCGGCATATTGACGGATTGTCCAGGGCTGCTGGACATACATGGTGGGGTAGGGGCCGCGCATGAAGGGCGGCAGGCCTGGATAGGTGTCGAGATTGGCAAGCCCCTTGAGGTCGTCTTCCGTGTAGAGATGTTTTACGGCGATGCCTTCCGGCGTCATCCGCTGACCTCTGAGCTCGACCGGCGCGCGACGCGGCTCCGACCAGCCGATCTGGCTGAAATCCGGGATCATGATCCGGCTCCGATCGACTGATCGATGCGCACCGGAAACAGCGGCTCGCACGTTGCCACGCCTTCGGTCAGGGCTGGACGCCGTTCCCGCGGCAGCGTCTCGACCGGACGCTCCGCCGGCGCGCGGAAAAGCGTCGTGCCGACAATGCCGCGTTCGCCCGATCGGTAGGCGCCGTAGCGCTTGGCGGCGGCCGTCTGCACTCGGTTCTGGATATAGCCCTGCTGCAGGCTGGCGAGCACGCCGCCCTCGGCCTCGATGCGCTGGAATTCTTCCCAGGCCGCGGCGCAGAGATCGTTGGTCAGCGCCTCGACCGAACCGGAGCCGCAGGCCGGATCGGCGACACGGCCGATGTGGCTTTCCTCGGCCATGATCAGCTGCGCGTTGCGGGCGACGCGGCGGGCAAAGCCGGCCGGCAGCCCATGCGTGATGGTATGCGGCAGGATCGAGATCGAATCTGCGCCGCCGGTTGCCGCCGCGAAGGCCGCGATCGCCGTACGCAAGATGTTGGTCTCCGGGTCGGCCATCGTCATCATGCGATAGGAGGTCTCGGCATGGATGCTGGCGGTCGAGGCCGGGATCGAGCAGGCTTCCTGGACGCGCGCCCAGAGCTTGCGCAACGCCCGCACCTTGGCCATCGACAGGAACTGGTCCTGGTCCACGCTGAGCGCGAAGCCGATATAGGGCGCCGCATAGACCAGCGGCTGGCGCGCCTTCTCGAACATTCTGAGATAGGACACGACCGATGCCATCATCGTGCCAAGCTCCTGCGCCTCGGTGGCGCCGGCATTGTGGAAGACGCGGCCGTCGGCCTCGAGCAGCACGCCCGGCACGCCCATCGAGAAGAAATGCGCCAGCGACTGCGGCATCGATTCCTGCAGCGCCTCGATCGAGGTGCGCAGCCGCCCGGTTCCGGCGAAGATCGCTGCCGGGTCGATGCCGAAGGAAAGGTTGAGCTTGGCCGGATCGGAGCGGCGGCGGCTCAGGAAAGCCAGGAGCCAGTCGGCCACGGCGCGACTCCAGGGGTGCGCGTCGATGCGCACCTGAACGCGGTTGAGCGGCACGCCGTCGAGCACCCTTTCCAGCGCCTCCGCGGTGCGCGGCAAGCCGTAGCCGAAGGCATTCGGCGCACCTTCGAAGACAAGCGACAGGCCAGTGGCACCTTGGGCGATGTCTTCCAGGGCTTGCGCGCTGGCCCGGGCGACATCCGGGTCGTCGACGCGCTGACTGACGATCCAGGGCGCGGTCGGATTTGTACGCGGCAACGGCTCGGCGGTCGTCGAGCGTTGGCTGAGCGGCTCGATGCGGATGCCGTCATCGGTGTGGGAGACGAGCTTTTCCTCGAAGGAACCGCCGGCAAGCGCCTTTTCCGCCAGCGCCTGCCAACGCTTGGCGTCCGGGTTCGGAAGGTCGACATCCCTGGTCAAGGCGCCGGCGCCCATCGCTCTCCTCGCTTCTCGGTCGCATCAGCCGGTCAAGCCAGTCTAAGGTCAGGAACCGGATATCACAATGCATCATCCGGCCGGGTTCTCTCGGCCAGCCAATCGATTGCCAAACATGCACCGAATCCGCAAGCGCCAAAGGCCAAATTCGCTGCTCCCCAAAATCGAGACTGGGCATTGCCGCATGCGACCGGCGTTACTATACCTCGGGAGAGGCCTTTGAGCGGAACAGATTGCGGAGACCGGACATGGTTGACGAGACCAGTATCTTCATCGGCGCCAGCCGCAAGCCCGACGATTCCTATCAGCGCGCCGAAGAGCTGCTGCTGCGCTACGGCAACCGCCACGGCCTCGTTACCGGGGCCACGGGCACCGGCAAGACCGTCAGCCTGCAGGTCCTGGCCGAGGGCTTTTCCAACGCCGGCGTGCCTGTCTTCTGCGCCGATATCAAGGGCGACCTTTCCGGCATATCCATGATGGGCGAGGCCAAGGATTTCCTGGTCAAGCGCGCCGAGCAGGTGAAGCTCGATCCTTATCAATTCCAGGAATTCCCTGTCATCTTCTGGGATCTGTTCGGCGAGCAGGGCCATCCGATCCGCGCCACCATTTCGGAGATGGGCCCGCTGCTTTTGTCGCGGCTGATGAACCTCACGGAAGCTCAGGAAGGCGTCATGAACATCGCCTTCCGCATCGCCGACGAGGAAGGCCTGCTGCTGCTCGATCTCAAGGACCTGCAGGCGCTGCTCGCCAACATCGCCGAGCGCGCCGACGAACTCAGCGCACGCTACGGCAATGTCACCAAGCCGTCGGTCGGCGCCATCCAGCGCACGCTGCTGGTGCTGGAGAGCCAAGGTGCCGCCAACTTCTTCGGCGAGCCGGCGCTGCGCATCGCCGACATCATGCGCACCACCCGTGACGGGCGCGGCGCGATCAGCGTTCTGGCGGCCGACAAATTGATGATGAATCCCAGGCTCTACGCCACCTTCCTGCTTTGGCTGATGTCGGAGCTGTTCGAGGAATTGCCCGAAGTCGGTGATCTCGACCGGCCAAAGCTGGTGTTCTTCTTCGACGAGGCGCATCTTCTGTTCGAGGACGCGCCGAAGGTGCTGATCGACCGCGTCGAGCAGGTGGTGCGGCTGATCCGCTCCAAGGGCGTCGGCGTCTATTTCGTCACCCAGAACCCGCTGGACATTCCGGAAAAGGTGCTGGCCCAGCTCGGCAACCGCGTCCAGCATGCGCTGCGCGCCTATACGCCGCGCGAGCAGCAGGCGGTGCGCACCGCGGCCGAGACCTTCCGGCCCAATCCCGATTTCGACTGCGCCACCGCCATCACCCAGCTCGCCACCGGCGAGGCGCTGGTGTCGATGCTGGAGGACAAGGGCGTCCCGGCCATGGTCCAGCGCACGCTGATCCGGCCGCCGTCATCGCGGCTCGGACCGATCACGCCCGACGAGCGCCGCAAGATCATCGCCGAGAGCCCGGTCGCCGGCCAGTATGACGAGACCGTCGATCGCGAATCGGCCTTCGAAATGCTGCAGAAAAAGGCCAAGGAGGCGCAGGACGCCGAGGCTCAGGCACAGCAGCAGAACAGCGGCGGTTCGCGCTGGACCATTCCGGGCTTCGATGATGTCCTTGGGACAGGCAACCGGCGGTCTTCCAACCGCCAGACCGTTGCCGAAGCCGCCATCAAGTCGGTGGTGCGCTCGGTCGGCTCGTCCGTCGGCCGCGCTATCGTGCGCGGGATTTTGGGCAGCCTGGCGCGAGGCCGCTGAAGCAAAGAGACGGTACCGCGCGGAGCGCGACGCGAATCACGCCTGTAAGCTTTGACGTCGGGCGAAACCCGCTTGCCGTCGCGCGAATCCGTCGCGGAAATGCGCCGCCCCGGAAAGCTGCCCTCGTTACCTCGCGACGATCAAATCTTACCTGCCGACGGGTAAGCCGCATCAGCGGCAGCTAAAACTTTTCGCAAGGGAACTTTTCCCAGCAGAACCGCAATTTCATGAAATACCGGACGCGCCAAATCATGGCCTTTGACGTGCTGTTGCCGGGGGGCAAACTGGATAGCGCCGACAGCACGTGCGATCACGAATTATTGTGGCCAGGGAACCGAAAGCGCCCGCTAAGGTTGGGCCAAGACTGCGGAGGGCTGAGCATCAGGAGTCCAAGTTGCGGCGCGATGACGATCTGCAAGCTTGGTATTCGGAAATCCCTCCTGAAAGGCGGCCGCTGCTGAACGCGAAAGGTGGGCTGTCGCTCGGCCACGCTCGCCTCGTGGCGCAATTCCTGAGCGAAAACTTTTCGCGCAAGCTTTCGCTCGCCGAAATGGCCGCTGTGTGCGGGCTGTCGCCTTACCATTTCGCCCGTGCTTTCTCCAAGACGTTCGGCGTGACGCCGCATCAATATGTTCTTGCCCTTCGCCTTGACTTTGCCGAGAAGCTGCTGGCCGACAGGCGCATGTCGATCACGGACATCGCCTATCTGAGCGGCTTCTCGAGCCAGAGCCATCTCACCACCACGATGAAGAAATACCGCGACGTAACTCCAATGCAGGTGCGAGAGAGGCTGGTTCAATCGGGGGCCGGCAGGCAGGGCTAATTCCCGCGCAGTTATCTATGGATCGGCTTATAAAAGGTATTACTAAAGTAATTTTGCGTTAACCCATGGAAGACCTACGGTATATTTTCAGATAAACAGCAATTTGTTGGAATACGAGCCCCGGAAAACCTGTCTTTCTGCAGCAAATCCGGTATTCGGATTCTAAGCTGGCCGAGGGGACATGAGCGACGACACGGCGGTTCGCCGGAGCCTTTCCGAGGAGATCGGTTACTGGCTGGAGTCGGCATCGAGGACGCTTGAGAAGCGCTATGGAGATGGCGTGCCCCTGGCCAAGCAGGACATGCTGCTGGCCCATTATCTCTACGGCCTCACGACCGTCGTTCACGCGCATGACGCACCTGCCGTCCATCTGGCGGCGGTGCGGTCCTATCTCGAGCGGCTGATCCCGCCGGAGCGGGTTGCCGCGGCGCTTCAGGCTGTGCCCGAGGCGGGTGACGCCTGGCTTGAAAACACGCTCGATCGCGTCGAGGCGATCGGGGAAAAACAGGGCCACGCGCTGCTCGCGCGCGGCGCCGATGTGATCATCCCATTTTCGAGCAGACACGCTTTGGCGGCAGGGTCGGCGGAACCTGCCGTTATCGAGCGCGACCCACCAAAGGAGGCATTCTCGCAATGAACTTCAGGCAAGAACGTATCGCTCGGCGCGGGTCGGCCCGATTTGCTGGAAACTGGGTCTCCGGCGCTCCCGAGAGCCGTTCGCTGCGCCGCCGCCTGATGGCGACGCTGCGCAACGCGCATCGCGTGCTCGGCATGCGACGCAAGGGACGTGGGCTCGGCAAGCTCGGCGTCGGCGCAAGCCTTGGGTATATTGCATCGGCCGCCGCTTTGTTCCTGTTCGCGGCGCCGGCGCAAGCGCAATATGCCGCAGGCGGCGGGTCCGCGACCGCTCCCGAGACCATAGCGATCGGAAATGGCTCAACCGCCAGCCTCAACTGGGCCATAGCGCTCGGCTTCCAGGCTCAATCGACAGCGCAATACTCTGTCGCTATCGGCCGAACCGCGTCGGCCACCGGCCCCGGCGGCGCGGTGGCGCTGGGCTCCGGCACAATTTCGAACAACGTCAATACGGTAGCGATCGGCGTCAGCTCCAGTGCAACCGCCGCGGGCGCCAGCGCCCTGGGAACCTTCTCCGTTGCTTCGGGTGGCAACGCCACAGCCGTCGGCGTCAGTTCCTTGGCCAGCGGCGCCACCTCCTTCGCCGGCGGCTGGGGGACCCAAGCCACCGGGCTGCGCAGTACCGCGATTGGCAATTCATCTGTTGCGTCGGGAATAGATGCCTTTGCTCAAGGTACTTCCGCCACCGCAAGCAACCAGAATGCCATCGCGATCGGCTTCCAGTCGGTCGCTACACAGATCAACTCCATCAATATCGGCGGGCGCACTCTTGCGGGAGCGGGCGCTACTGCGCAGGGCGCCATCGCTCTTGGCACCGATGTGACGGCGTCTCAGCAAAACACCGTTGCCATAGGCATCCTGACCAAGGCAACGGGAACGAGCGCCACGGCTATGGGCAACACAGCCAGCGCCTGGGGCAACCAGTCCATCGCGCTCGGCTTGGGAGCGCAGGCGGGCGTTCAGGCCAATACGGCCCTGCCCAACAGCATCGCGATCGGCACCAATTCGCTCTCTTCGGGCGCTTTCGCCACGGCCATGGGTGCTACTTCAATTGCGAGCGGCTCCGCCAGCACGGCGGTTGGCAACACGGCCGTTGCCAGCGGCCAAAACGCGTCCTCGTTTGGGTCCGGAGCGAATGCGACGGGAGACAATTCGCTTGCTGCCGGCGTGAGCGCCAACGCGGCCGGCGCACAGTCCGTGGCACTCGGCATCGGGACCGTAGCCAGCGCCGACAATTCCACCGCCGTCGGACGTGACACCCGCGCCACTGGACTCAACAGTACCGCGCTCGGCCGCGGCGCCCAAAGCAGCGCCGTGAACTCCATCTCTCTCGGCGCAGGGACGAGGGCGTCCGGGATAGGCGCCGTCTATGTCGGCTCGAGCACTTTTGCAACGAGCGCCAGTGGAGACAACGCCATCGGCATCGGCACGGACGTGACGGCATCTGCGGGCGACGCCCTTGCGATGGGACGCGAGAGCCAGGCGACTGCAGCCAACGCCGTCGCGGTCGGTCTGCAGTCCGCTGCGCTCTCCGCCGACTCCATCGCCATCGGAACGGGCGCGACTACCGATGGCGGCAAGGCCGTGGCCATCGGCGCCGGCAACACCGCCTATGGCGACGGCGCGGTGGCCATCGGCGATCCGAGCTACGCCAGCGGTACCGGCGCCTTCACCGGCGGCGCCAACAACATCGCCAACAGCGACGGCACGGCGACCGCTACCGCCGCCAATATGGCCAACGGCGCCGTTGCCATCGGCAACAGCAACAAGGCGATCGGGCAAGGCTCCGTGGCGCTGGGCAACGGCTCTACCGCAGGCGCCGCCGGTCTCGCCGGCAATGTCGCCCTCGGCGACGGTGCGACCGCGGCGGCAAGCTCCGGCGACGTCGCCCTGGGCTCCGGCTCGGTGACCGCCGCAGCGGTCGGCACCAGCGGCACGACGATCGGCGGGACGGCCTACAGCTTCGCCGGAACGGCTCCGACATCGACCGTCAGCATTGGCGCGCCGGGCGCGGAGCGGACCGTCACCAATCTCGCCGCGGGCCGGCTCAGCAACGCCTCGACCGACGCCATCAACGGTTCGCAGCTTTTCGCCACCAATCAGCAGGTGACGCAGAATACGACCGATATCGCCAACATCGGGAATACGATCACCAACATCAACACCGGTGCCGGCATCAAGTATTTCCACGCCAATTCGACCCTGCCCGACTCCCAGGCTCTGGGGACGGATTCGGTCGCGATCGGCCCCAATGCCGTGGCCAACAACGCCGGCGACGTGGCAATCGGCCTGAACTCCGTATCCGGCACCACGACGGTTGTCGGCGGCACGACGATCGGCGGTGTGAACTACGCCTTCGCCGGGGGAACCCCGGCGGGCGCATTTTCGGTCGGCTCGGTGGGCGCGGAGCGCCAGATCCAGAACGTCGCGGCCGGGCGGTTGAGCAACTCCTCGACCGACGCGGTCAATGGCTCGCAGCTCTTCGCCACCAACCAGCAGGTGACGCAGAACACCACCGACATCGCCGCCAACACCGCCGACATCACCACTCTCGGCAACACGATCAACAACATCAACACCGGCGGCGGCATCAAATATTTCCATGCCAATTCGACGCTTGCCGATTCCCAGGCTCTTGGGACCGATTCCGTCGCGATTGGCCCGAATGCCGTCGCCAACAATGCCGGCGACGTGGCGATCGGCCTGAATTCGGTGTCCGGCGCCACGACCAATGTCGGCGGCACGACGATCGGCGGCGTAAACTACACCTTCGCCGGCGGAACCCCGGCGGGCGCGTTCTCGGTCGGCTCGGTCGGCGCGGAGCGCCAGATCCAGAACGTCGCGGCCGGGCAGCTGAGCAACTCCTCCACCGATGCCGTCAACGGCTCGCAGCTCTTCGCGACCAACCAGCAGGTGACGCAGAACACCACCGACATCGCCGCCAATACCGCCGATATCACCACGCTCGGCAACACGATCAACAATTTTGCCGGCGACACCTCGACTGCATACACGGACGCCAATGGCGACGGCATCCGCTACGTGCGCACCAACGACTCGACGCTGCCGATTACCGACGCCTTTGCGCAAGGGGTTGGCTCCTCGGCGCTCGGCTACCAGGCAACCGCATCCGCCGCCAATTCGCTGGCTCTCGGCCGCGGCACAGCGGTCACCATCGCCGACGGCGTGGCGCTGGGCTCCGGCTCGGTTTCGGATCGCGCGGTCGCGCCCACGTCGGGATCGATCCTCTCCGGCACCGGCCTCATTCCCTATAACACCGCGGATATGAGCCTGCTCGGCGCCGTCTCGGTGGGAACCTCCACCGCTTATCGCCAGATCATCAACGTGGCCGACGGCACGCAGGACCAGGATGCGGTCACGCTTCGCCAGTTGAAGGGCGCGCTGAGCTCCTTCGCTGTGACGGGGAGCATGTACTTCCACGCCAATTCGACCGCGCCGGACTCGCTGGCGGTCGGCACCGATTCGGTCGCGATCGGCCCGCGCACCACTGTCAACGGCGACAACGGCATTGGCATGGGCAACGGCGCCATCGTCCAGCAGACGGCACCGGGCGGCATCGCGATCGGCCAGAACGCGACCTCCAACCAGGCCGACAGCATCGCCTTCGGCACCAACTCGACCGCCAACGGCGCCCAGTCCATGGCGCTCGGCGCCGGCGCCACGGCCAACGAGCCGGGCAGCGTCGCGCTCGGCGCCGGCTCGACGACCGCCGCGGCGGTCGCCACCACCGGCACGACGATCAACGGCGTCAACTATACCTTCGCCGGAACCGCTCCGACGAGCACGGTGAGCGTCGGCAGCGTCGGCAACGAGCGCACCGTCACCAATGTGGCGGCGGGGCGGATCAGTGCCTCCTCCACCGACGCCATCAACGGCAGCCAGCTCTTCGCGACCAATCAGGCTGTCGAAGCAGTGCAGGGAAGTGTCGGCAATCTGAATGAGTTCGCCGTCCAGTATGACAAGAACCCGGATGGCACCAAGTCCAATTCGCTGACGCTTGTCGGCGGCGACGTGAATGCGCCCGTCGTCATTCACAATGTCGGCGCCGGCACGGCCGATACCGATGCAGTCAACGTGCTACAGTTCAACAACGGGCTGGCGACAACGTTCGACAACTCCAAGGCCTACACCAACCAGGTGGCGGCAACCACGTTGCAGCAGGCCAATGCCTACACCGACTCCAAGCTCAGCCAGCTCAACATGGATATGGGCGAGGCTCGGGGCGAGGCGCGCCAGGCCGCCGCGATCGGCCTTGCGGCCGCCTCGCTGCGCTACGACGACCGTCCGGGCAAGCTGAGCGTGGCGGCCGGCGGCGGCTACTGGCGCGGCGAAGGCGCCGTGGCGTTCGGCGCCGGTTACACCAGCGAGGACGGCCGGGCGAGAGCGAACGTCTCGGGCACGACGGCGGGCGGGCACTGGGGTGTCGGCGCGGGTGTCAGCTTTACCCTGAACTAGAGCGTGATCACCAAAAGTGCGTAGCGGTTCTGCGAATGATCATGCTCAGGCAAGCAGCCCATCCACGGTCGGGCGAGCCGTCTCTGCCGTGGCACTTTGCATGGTTTGCCTGCTCCTGTCCGGCCCGCGCGCGGCCGGGCAGGAGGCGGCCCAGCCCGCCTATCGGATAAAGCCTTCCGACGTCGCGGTGCCCGCGGGCGTGAAGCTTGGCGACTATCAGCGCACCACTCGTCCGTTCGAGAACTGGACGCTGATCTGCGACGAGAACCTGCAGGCCAGGAAGAAGGTCTGCAACATCGGCCAGTCTTTCATCGATCAAAGCCAGGCGTTGGTCTTCAGCTGGTCGCTCGCGGCCGACGAGAAAGGCAAACCCTTCATGATATTGCGGACTCCGAGCGCGGCAGGTAAGGGCAGCAAGCTTTCGCTGAGACTTGCCGGCCGCAAACAGCCGGTCGACGTTCAACTGCAGGGTTGCGATGCGTCGGTCTGCGTCGGCTATGTGCCCGTCGGCCCGGTGCTGCGCGAGCAGATCGCCAAGGAGACCACGGTCCAGGTTTCCTATTCCCTGCCGTCGGGGGCGACCGTCAACCTTGATGCCCCGTTCAAGGGACTCAAGACCGCGCTGTCGGCCATCAACTAGAAAGACTTCGAGATGACACGCCAATCCATCGAGGACAGAATCCTGACGCACTCCCAGCCGGTTGCGCTGCCGGAGCCGCCGGCAAATCCACCGCCACAGCGTTCGCCAGGCTGGCGCCTGGCACGAAACACGGCGCTGCTCGGCGCGTTCGCGGTCTTGGTCGCGGCGGCGGTGGTCTTGTCGTTCCGTCTCTATCCCGCGCTTGGGACATTCGTCGCTGGCACGGCCTCCGCGCAGGCGCAGGCGCCCATCCAGGGCAAGCCGGCGGAAGCCGTGCCCGCGCCGACCGACGCCTCGGCAAACAAGAATCCGTTTCAGGCGCATGTCGCGCAGGCAGGTGTCCGCACCTGCGCCAATCTCTTTGCCACGATGGGGCAGGCTCTGACTGCCGGGTCGACCTATGCGATCCAGACGCAATGGGACAACACTTCGCCCGACACCCACGCCGTGCAGGCCGTCGCCGGGATGAGCTACAACCTGCCGAACTACAAGACACAAGCCGCGGGCGTCGTTTTTGCCTCGCCTCTCGGCCAGAGCTGCGAGGGCGGCTTCGTGCGCGTGGCGCCGTTCACGCGCTCTTGCCAGGAAGTCGCCGGAACGCTCCCGAAGGGCAGCCTGCTGGCGGACAATCTTTCGAACTCGATGCTTTTCAACCTGGCCGACAATGCCGGCCAGGCGCTGCTGGTCCCGACCGGCAACACTTGCATCGTCGTCTCGGTCGCGCGCATGGGCGGCTAGAGCCGGGCATGACAGTCGACTGCTGAATAGCTGCAACTGGAGCACGAAGATGCTGATCAATCCCCGCCTTTCGATCCCGCTGCTTGCGGCGCTCGCCGGGCTTACGATTGCGAGCAACGCGGCTGACCTGATCGCCCCGTCACCGCCGGCGCAGACCGGCGAGGAAAAAGGCATCTGGGGCGCGATCGCCTATTCGCCGGGCGACGGCCGTCACGGCTTTTTCTGGGGCGCCGACAAGCGGCAAGAGGCGGAGGACATCGCGCTCAAGCATTGCGAGAATGCAGATGGCAAGGGCTGCCGGGTGGTCGAAGTGTTCCGCAACCATCGCCATTGGGACGATGATGACGGCACCGGCTTTCCCTATGAGCACTGCGCGGCGCTTTCGGTAGGCAAGAGCCGTGGCGAGGCGACGCCGTTCTGGAGTGCAGCATCAGCCGCGACCCGCCGCGAAGCCGAGGAGAAGGCGACAGCCCAGTGCGGAGGCGAGAGCAAGGAGTGCAAGATCCGCGAGTGGGTCTGCACCTGACTTGCTGCGGAATTCAAGCAGCCGCGGCGGTTGGCCGATATCGCGCCGTTCACACTGGAATGAGCGGCGCGACCTCGCGGTCTGAAGGCCGGTCGCTGGATGAGAGGCCGGACACGACACCGGCGCGATCGGCGGCGTTGCGGTTCTGGCTCATCTTGCGCTTGCCTTCGAGCTTTGTAATCGGCATGCGCAGGCCGACAATGCCCTTCAGCTGCGATTGGATGAAATCCGCCGGCGCGTCCGACACCGCCCAGGGCGCGGCGCGCTCGCCTTCATGCAGGTTGGTCAGGCGGGTCACGACCTCGAGCAGCCTGTCGGCATCCTCGAAGAATTCGATCGGCCCATGGGCGTGGACGGCGACATAGTTCCAGGTCGGGACGACCTTCCCGGTCTCCTGCTTGGTCTGGTACCAGGCCGGCGTCACATAGGCATCCGGGCCCATGAATATCGCCAGGCCGTTGCCCAGCGGCGGCACGCGCCACTGCGGGTTTGCCTTTGCGACGTGCCCGTAGATCACCCCATGCTCACCCTCGTTCTCGTCGAGCAAAAGCGGCAACGGCGTCGCCAACGGACCTTCCGCCGTGGCGGTGATCAGCGTCGCCAGACGCGCCGCGCGGATCGTAGCCATTAGGCTCTCTTGATCGTCGTCGCGGAAGGCAGGCGGGATGTACATGATGAAACTCCTTGCGTTGCACAGCAAGATGCCGGAAAGCTGGCTTGCTTGGAACATCCAGTTTTAAAGGTTTTTAGTGGTCCAGTTGGAGCAGGACGGCGTCGCGCGCAGCATCATCGCGGCCATCAAGGCGCGGATCCACAGCGGCGCCTACAGGCCCGGTGATCGCTTGCCGTCGACGCGGGCCTTTGCCGCCGAATGGGGCGCGTCGCGGACCACGGTGACCGCCGCCTACAGCCAGCTCGATGCCGAGGGCTACCTGATCATCCGGCAAGGGGCGCGCGCGATCGTTGCGCCGGGACTGGAGAAAGCGCCGGGCGAAGCGCCCGTCGCGGCCGCTTCGCCACGGCACCTGTCGGCATTCGCGCGACGGTTGCTGACCCTACCTCCAGCGGCGTTGGCGCAGCCGGCCAAGATTGCGGATTTTCGCTATGGCGACCTGTCCGGAGCGGACTTTCCGGTGCTGGCTTGGCGGCGGGCGTCGAACAAGGCAATCGTCAACCGCGCCGCGCGGCTGCGCTATGGCGACCCGCAGGGCTCTTCCGGTCTGCGTAATGCGCTTCAGGCTTATCTCTGGCGGGCTCGCGGCATCAATTGCACGCCGGACCAGATCGTCATCGTCAACGGCTCGCAGCAGGGGCTCGACCTCTGCGCGCGACTGCTGCTCGACCCCGGTGACCCCTTTGTGATCGAGAACCCGGGCTATCTGCTGGCACGCCACGCCTTCGTGGCGGCGGGAGGCATTGCCGTGCCCGTTCCTGTCGATGCCGATGGGCTACGGACGGAAAAGCTGCCGCCGGCCCGTCTCGCCTATGTGACGCCCTCGCACCAGTTTCCGCTTGGCGGCGTGCTTTCGGCGACGCGGCGGCGTTCGCTGCTGGCCTGGGCCGCCGGCACAGGGGCCTATATTGTGGAAGACGATTATGACGGCGAATACCGTCACGACATCAGCCCCATTCCGCCGCTGCAGGCGCTGGACGCGGACTCGGTCATCTATGTCGGCACGCTGTCCAAGACGCTCTCGCCGACCTTGAGGCTCGGCTATCTCGTCGTTCCCCCGAGCCTTCGCCGGGCATTCGGCGAGGCCAAGCGCCTGACCGACCGGCATGCTCCGATGCTGGAGCAGGACGTGTTGGCCGAGCTGCTGGCGAGCGGCGCCTATGAGCGCCACGTGCGCAGCATCCGCAGGAAGAACGCCGAACGCAGACAGGTCCTGCTGAAGGCTTTGACTGACCATCTGGGGCCGCGGGTCACTGTCGCCGGAGCCGATACCGGCCTGCATGTCGTCGCCTGGATGAACGGCATCGATGCAGGACGCGAACCGGCGATCATCGCCGCGTCGCGCGCGGCCGGCATCGGCCTCTATCCCGTGTCGCCCCTTTATGATCCGAGCGAACCAAGGCCGGAAACGGCCGGCTTCATCCTGGGCTACGCCGGGCTCGAGGCGGAGGCATTGCGACGCGGCGTCGCGGTGCTGGCCGTCATTTTGGCCGAGCACCGCTGACCGATTGGGGTCTTAGAAAATCTCGTTGGTGAGGCGCTTCACCGGGCCGAGCAGGATCGAGCCCGTCGGCACGCCATTGTCGATCGGGATCGCCTTGCGCTCCGGCATGTCCTCTTCAGGCGCGCCGATATTGGCCGTCACGATGACCGGCGTCTTGGTCGGCACGCGGTCGTAGAGGTCGATGATGTCTTGGTTGATCAGACGCACGCACCCCGACGACACCGACTTGCCGATCGACCACCATTCGGGCGAGCCGTGCAGGCGATAGAGCGTGTCCTGATTGCCCTGGAAGAGATAGAGCGCGCGCGCCCCGAGCGGGTTCTTCAGGCCGCCTGGCATGCCGCCATTCTTGGCGCTGAATTGCGTCAGTTCCGGCTGGCGGGCCACCATCTCGTCCGGCGGCGTCCATTTCGGCCATTTCTGCTTCCACTGCACGACCGCGTCACCCGACCATTCGAAGCCGGCGCGGCCGAGGCCGACGCCGTAGCGGATCGCCTGGCCGCCCTCGCGCACCAGATAGAGGAAGTGACCGGTGGTATCGACGACGATGGTGCCCGGACGCTGTCCGGTCGGATCGGGGACGATCTGGCGCAAGAATCTGTGATCGATCTTGTTGACCGGGATGGCCGGCAGGTCGAAGCCATTGTCCGACATCGCGCCATACATCGTCTCATAATCGCCGAGCGGCGGCTCGACATAGGCGGGCGGCGGCGGCTGGACGGGGGCTGGTGCAGGACCGGTGGTGGTGCAGGCGGACACGGCGGCCGAGGCAGCGCCGAGGGCTGTGAAATTGAGGAAGCCACGGCGGCTGATGCGGAAGGAAGCGTCTGACATGGTTGCCTTTTCTAGGTCTTAATTCGCAAGAAAGCATGAACCCGCAGGCACGGCGCGGCGGCATTCATAACAGTCGGCGGCGATAGGCGGTTCCAATTCTGGCCTGAGGGTGGACAGAAAAAGGCGAAGCTGTGACCGCGCCACAGCTGTTGCCCTGCAGCAACAGCGGCGTCAGATCTCTGCCAGGAGACCTTCGAGCGAAGGCAAGATCAGCCCCGGCGGGAGGTCGCGATACTCGTCCGGCTGGTTGGTCCGGTTGATCCAGACCGTGCGAAAACCGAATCTCGTCGCGCCGGCGATGTCCCAACGGTTCGACGACTGGAACGAGACCGCGCCGGGGTAAAGCCGCCAGCCGGTGACCACCATGTCGTACACCGACGGGTCGGTCTTGAAGCGTTTGATCTGGTCGACCGAAAACACGTCGTCGAGGATCTGGTCGAGCGCCGCGGATTTAACCGCCGCGTCGAGCATTTCAGGCGAGCCGTTGGATAAAATAGCGAGCTTCGCGCCCGACGCCTTGAGCGCTTTCAGCACTGCCGGCACTTCCGGATAGCAGTCGAGCCGCCAATAGGCTTCGAGCAGTTTCGTCCGCAGCGCCGGATCGGCCGAGGGCACCTTGCGCAAAGCGAAATCCAGCGCCTGTTCGGTCAGTTGCCAGAAGTCGGCGTATGATCCCATCAGCGTCCGCACCCAGGAATATTCGAGCTGCTTGGCGCGCCAGATTTCGGAGAGAAGCTGGCCGTCCGGGCCGATCTCGCCGGCGTGGCGACGCACGGCGGCGTGCACGTCGAACAACGTGCCATAGGCGTCGAAGACATAAGCCGCATGATGCATGTCTCAAGTTTTGCGGCGCGCAGGCTTGCCGCGCAAGCATTGATTGCGGCCAAGTGCCTCTGGCCTCAACGATTTTTCCCGATGTCAATTGACGCCAGCCGTCAAAGCATCGTCCTATGGCGGACTGAAATCACTCAATTGGACGGCGACCATGACACTGGCGGCGGCGGCGCAAACCGCGACTTGGACCTATGTGGACGGCGACTGGTACGAGGGCAACGTCGCCATTCTCGGGCCGCGCAGCCACGCCATGTGGCTCGGCACCAGCGTCTTTGACGGCGGCCGCTGGTTCGAGGGCGTCGCGCCCGATCTCGAGCTGCACTCCGCTCGCGTCAACGCCTCCGCGATCGCGCTTGGCCTGAAGCCTTCAATGACGACGGAAGAGATCGTCGGCCTGACTTGGGATGGCCTGAAGAAATTCGACGGCAAGACGGCGGTCTATATAAGGCCGATGTATTGGGCCGAGCATGGCGGCTATATGGGCGTGCCGGCCGACCCGGCCTCGACCCGGTTCTGCCTCTGCCTCTATGAATCGCCGATGATCCCGCCATCCGGCTTTTCGATCGGCGTCTCGCCGTTCCGGCGCCCGACCATCGAGACCATGCCCACCAACGCCAAGGCCGGCTGCCTCTACCCCAACAATGGCCGTGCCATTCTGGAGGCCAAGAACCGCGGCTTCGACAATGCTTTGGTGCTCGACATGCTGGGCAATGTCGCCGAGACCGGGACCTCCAACATCTTCCTAGTCAAGGACGGTCATGTGATGACTCCGGCCCCGAACGGCACGTTTCTGTCGGGCATCACCCGCTCGCGCACCATCAGCCTGCTCGGCGACTACGGTTTCAGGACCACCGAGAAGACGCTGTCGGTCCGCGATTTCCTCGAAGCCGACGAGATATTCTCGACCGGCAACCACTCGAAAGTGGTGCCCGTCACGCGCATCGAAAACCGCGATCTGCAGCCCGGTCCGGTGGCCAAGAAGGCGCGCGAGCTCTATTGGGAATGGGCGCATTCGACGTCCGCCGCCTGACCCGCTGGAGCGTTTCACCGTTTCAGGGAAACGGCGACACGCTCCATCTTCCTGTTTTGCGCAATTCCGCACGGAAAACCGCTTCGCACTTTTCCTGGAATTGCTCTAAAAAGTCGCTCGGCGCTCCATTCCGGAGTTGCCCCGATCCATTGCAGACCTATCTTAGCCCGGTAGTATCACCGGACTTTTTTCCTCGAGGGAGTACCATCCATGGCTTTTGAGTTGCCCGCCTTGCCCTATGACTACGAGGCCTTGCAGCCTTACATGTCGAAGGAGACGCTGGAGTATCACCACGACAAGCACCACAAGGCCTATGTCGACAACGGCAACAAGCTGGCGGCCGAGGCCGGAATGGGCGACCTGTCAGTCGAAGAGGCCGTGAAGCAGTCCTTCGGCAAGAATGCCGGGCTCTTCAACAACGCCGCCCAGCACTACAACCACATCCATTTCTGGAAATGGATGAAGAAGGGCGGCGGCGGCAACAAGCTGCCGGGCGCGCTGCAGAAGGCCTTCGACAGCGACCTCGGCGGCTACGACAAGTTCAAGGCGGATTTCATCGCCGCCGGCACCACCCAGTTCGGCTCCGGCTGGGCCTGGGTCTCGGTCAAGAACGGCAAGCTGGAAATCTCCAAGACCCCGAACGGCGAGAACCCGCTGGTCCATGGCGGCTCGCCGATCCTCGGCGTCGACGTATGGGAGCACTCCTATTACATCGACTACCGCAACGCGCGGCCGAAATACCTCGAGGCCTTTGTCGACAGCCTGATCAACTGGGACTACGTCCTGGAGCTGTATGAAAAGGCTAAAGGCTAACGATTTCTAGCGAAAAGCCCCGGCATGCCGGGGCTTTTCTTTTTCGGGCAGTGGAAACGGCAAGCCAGCCGGCAAAATCGTCACGGCGAAGGGGAATAATCCCGTTGTGACGTCCGTTAACGTTCAGTCGCGTACCCTCTTTCCTCACCATGGAGCCAAATTGAATGAGAAAGCTTGTTCTCGCCATCTCTATGCTCGCTTTTGCCGGTTCGGTCGCCTTTGCCGATCCGATAAAGGATCGCCAGGCCTTGATGAAGGAGCGCGGCAAGCTTGCCGGTCAATTGTCTAAAGTCGTCAAGGGGGAGGAGGATTTCGACGCCGCCGCTGTGCTGACGACGCTGAAGGCCCTGCAGGCCAATGCTGAGAAATGGGATTCCGAGAAACTGTTCCCAGCCGGCAGCGACAAGGGCGACACCACGGCGGCGCCGAAGATCTGGGAAGACAAGGCCGGCTTCAATGCGGCAGAAGACAAGCTGCTGGCCGATGTCAAGGCCGCGGTGGCTTCGCCGCCGGCCGACGTCGACGCGCTGAAGGCGCAACTCAACACGATCGGCGGCGATTGCGGCACCTGCCACCAGACCTACCGGATCAAGAAGAGCTGATCGCCCGGCGATGGCCTGGCTGAGGAAGCTTGTCGGCGCCGCCGTCGTGCTTGGCGGCGCCGCGGCCGCTGCCGGCTGGGTCCTGTCGGCGCCCGCCAGGCTGGACGCCGGCACCGTCGCGCAACTCGGCCCCGGTGACGCCGCCAAAGGCAAGCGCATCTTCTATGCGGGGGGCTGCACCTCCTGCCATGCGAAACCGGGCGCGCAGGGCGACGCCCGGCTGCAATTGGTCGGCGGTTTGGAACTCAAGACGCCGTTCGGCACCTTCGTCCCACCCAACATCTCGCAAGACCGGAAGGACGGCATCGGCGCCTGGAGCGAGGCGGACTTCGCCAATGCCATGCTGAAAGGCGTCTCTCCTTCCGGCGAGCATTTCTATCCGGCCTTTCCCTATGCCTCCTACGCGCGCATGAAGCCGGCCGACATCGCCGATCTCTATGCCTTCATGAAGACGCTGCCGGCGATTGCCGGCAAGGCGCCGGATCACAGGCTTTCCTTCCCCTTCACCATCCGTCGCGGCATTGGCCTCTGGAAGCTTGTCTATCTCAGCCCCGAACCGGTGATCGCGCTGCCAGAGGGCGCGCCGGACAAGGTTCTCGCCGGCCGCTATCTGGTCGAGGGTCCGGGCCATTGCGGCGAATGCCACACGCCGCGCGATTTCGCCGGCGGCGTCAAGAAGGCCGAGTGGCTGGCGGGCGCCGTGGCCGCCGAAGGCTCGGGCGTTGTGCCCAATATCACCCCGCAGGGCGGCACCAAGGACTGGTCCGAGGCCGACATCGCCAATTACCTCGAAACCGGCTTCACACCCGATTTCGATTCGGTCGGCGGCTCCATGGTCGACGTGCAGCGCAACATCGCGCAACTGACCGCCGACGACCGCGCGGCGATTGCCGCCTACCTCAAGGCCGTCCCGCCGCACCCCAACGGCTATCCGGCGCGCAAGCCGGCGAGTTAACCTGCGCACGCGGCGTCAAACCCGCGACCATACATGATGGCGTAAAGCGGTTTGGCATGCCAATCGGTGGCGAATTAGTTGACTTGAATACTCATGTATTATAGGCGCTTCGGGCCAATTCCCCGAGGACCGAAGCTTGCCCACGCCCTCCATCGACCTTGTGTCCGAATTCACCCATGACGAGCAGCGCGTGGCGCTTGTCCTCGCCGGGGGACGCATGCTGTCTTACAGGGAACTCGGCGATCTCGCGCTAGACTTTGCGTCGCAGTTGGGACGAAGACAAAAGCGGCTCGTGGCAATTGCGGCGGAAGCTTCCGAGCACGCAGTCGCCGCCTATATCGGAGCCCTGCAGGCTGGGCACGCAGCGGCCATGCTGCCGCCGTGCGACAATAGGCTTTGGGACGATTTCCAGGCAGCCTTCCAGCCGGATTTCACCTACAGGCCAATTGACGGCCGCTGGCGTCTCGTTGAGGAAGCTCGATCCGCTGGAGATGCGGAGCCGCTGCATCCCGATCTCGCGCTGCTGCTGATGACGTCCGGCAGCTCGGGCGCCGCCAAGGCGGTCAGGCTTTCCTACGGCAATCTCGAATCCAATGCACGCTCGATCGCGGCCTATCTCGAGCTCTCTTCCTTCGACCGTGCCGCTCTCGTGCTGCCTCTCCACTATTCCTATGGGCTGTCGGTCCTCAATTCGCATCTGATTGCGGGCGCTAGCGTCCTCTTCACCGGCATGTCGGTCATGGACAGCGACTTCGTCAGCACGATAGACCACGGCGGCTGCACGAATCTGTCTGGTGTCCCGTATTCTTACGAGCTTCTGGAACGGGTGCGTTTCCGCGACGCTGAGCTCAAGACGTTGCGCATGATGACGGTGGCGGGCGGAGCGCTTGGCCCGGACCTCATCGGTCTTTATCGGAACCACATGGTCGCCAGGGGCGGCCGCTTCTTCGTCATGTATGGCCAGACCGAGGCGACGGCACGCATGGCTTTCGTGCCGCCGGAGAGCCTTTCCGACAAGGAGGATCGGATCGGCGTGGCGATTCCGGGCGGCAGCCTCGGTATCGTCGACGCTGCAGGCGAGCCGATCAGCCAACCAGGCATTCCCGGAGAGCTCGTCTATCGCGGTCCGAACGTAATGATGGGTTACGGCACGCGGCGCCTCGACCTCGCGCGCGGCGCAGAGCTCGAGACCCTGAACACTGGCGACATTGCCGTACGGGACCAACATGGTTTCTTCCGCATCGTCGGGCGCAGAAGCCGCTTCGCCAAGATCGCAGGCCTCAGGATCGGCTTCGATACGATAGAGCAGGCGCTGGAGCGCGCCGGCATTGCCGCCGCGGTGGTTGGCGACGATCGGGGATTGCAGGCCTACGTGATAGGCGCCGACCCTACCGGGAGAGCACGGCGCATTCTTGCCGAGATCAGCCACCTGCCAGCCAATCTGGTTCGGGTTGCGACGCGCGAGGACTTTCCCAGACTTGCCTCTGGCAAGATCGACTATGCCTGCCTCCAGCAGGAGATGTCAGAAGGGCGAACGGAAATCCGCTGTGAGCGGGGCGGTCTGCTCGGTGCCTACGCCCGCGTATTCTATCCCCTGGCCGTCGGCCGCAATGACAGCTTCGTCTCTCTTGGCGGGGACTCCCTTCGCTTCCTGCAATTGGCTCTGGAACTCGAGCGTCTCGGCATGAACCTGCCGGACGGATGGGAACGCTTGAGCATTGCCGAGCTGGCAAACCGCGAGGCGGCGGGACTTCCCGAACACCGGCACGCAAGCGAGATGCCGACCGATTTAGTGCTGAGGGTTATCGGGATCCTGCTGGTGGTCGTGCATCACGAAACGCTATGGCCCATCCCCGGCGGCTCCGGCGTCATGATGCTGCTGGCCGGCTACAGCCTTGCTCGTTTCCAGTCGGCCCATTTCCTTGCCGGTCGAATTGGGCACGCGCTCAAACCTGCGATCGACGTCCTGATCCCGTATTTTCTCATTGTCGCCGCTTACGCTGTAGCCTGGCGGACGATCCCCTGGGCTTCGATGACGCTTACTGGGAATTTCGGCTATGCCGAACCGGAGCGTCACGAGATGATTCCGTACCTTTACTGGTTCATCGAGGCCTATTCGCAGACGCTCCTGCTCTTCGCTCTGATCTTTGCCATTCCTGCAGTCCGCAAGCTTGCCCGGGCTCACCCCTTCGTTTTCGGGCTCGGCCTTTTGGGGGTTGCCGCTGTCGCGCGCTTTTCGTCCCCATCGCTCGTCGACCTAGGCAACCGCCAGATATTCACGATCTATTGGGTTTTCCATTTGGCCGTATGCGGTTGGTGTGCCTGTTTCGCCGATACTCCGGCGAGAAAGCTGACTCTGACCGCGCTTGCCGCCGCTATGCTGGGGTATTTGGCCTTCTGGGAGTCGGTCTGGTTCGGGACGACGGTCAAATATCTGATGATCTTCGCGGCGCTTTTGGTCCTTCTTTACCTGCCGCGCGTTCGCCTGCCGGCCGGGATAGGGCGGCTGGTTGCGCAGGTTGCCGTCGCGGCGTTTCCGATCTACCTTTTCCACCGTTTCGTCCCGGAAATATTGATGGCGCCCGCCGCGGGCAAGCTGCCGGTCCCGATCTTCCAGCTGCTCGCGATCGTCGGTGGCATTGCCTTAGGCATCGTTTCCGGCAAGGCCTTGGCAGGCATCCGAAACCTGCGTGGCAGATTGATCCTGGGACGCCAGCCGGAATTGCTCTCCGCCTGATCCACGCTCGTGCCGCTCTAAATCAAAGTGATGGAGCATGACGTCGTCCGAAAACCGCTCCACACTTTTCGGCATCATGCTCTACGGGTGGCGGTCGCCCAGGAAGTCGAAGCCGTTCTCGAAAAAGTTGTTGTAGTCGCAGGTCAGTTCCTCGCCGGGCGCGATGTCGCGCAACGCATAGGCCTCTTCCGGAGAGGAGATATCGCAGTTCGGGTCGTCCGCGTGGTTCATATAGCGGGCGTCGTCCGCCTCGAAGACGATGAAGTTGGGATCGCGCCGGTCCGGATAGGAATAGCGGTCGAGATAGGACTTCACCGGGCCGGATTCGCCCTCATAGGTCTCCACGGGAATGCGTCGATCGAACCTTGGATCGAGCTTCCAGATCAATGTGCCCCGCGCAATGCGGTGTTTGGCGAAGACGCCGATGCCCTGGATGGGCGATTTGTCGAGATAGACGTCGACGAGCAGCATAGCGAACCTTGCGAATGTATCTGGACGCGGCCCCGAAATGGCCACAACCGAAAACGACGGCGCATTGCCTAGCGCGCGAGCCGTGCGATTGCGAGTAGAAAATCAAGCCTTGCCTGTCACTTTCAAGGCAAAGGCGTAAATATAGGCGATCTCCTCCAGCCGCGAGAAGCGACCCGAGGCGCCGGCATGGCCGGACTCCATGTTAATCTTGAACAGGACCGGGTCGCCGCCTGCCTTGCGTTCGCGGAGCCGCGCCACCCATTTCGCCGGCTCCCAATAGGTGACGCGCGGATCGGTCAGGCCCGCCAGCGCCAGGATCGGCGGGTAGTCGAGCGCCGCCACATTGTCATAGGGCGAATAGGCCGCGATCGTCTGGTAGTCGGCGGCGGACGCGATCGGATTGCCCCATTCCGGCCATTCCGGCGGCGTCAGCGGCAAGCTGGCGTCGAGCATGGTGGTGAGCACGTCTACGAACGGCACCTCGGCCACGATGCCGCCGAAGCTTTCCGGGGCCAGGTTGGCGATCGCCCCCATCAGCATGCCGCCGGCGGAGCCTCCCTGCGCCACGATGCGGTCGTGCTGTGTGTAGCGCTCGGAAACGAGATGGCGGGCGCAGGCGATGAAATCGGTGAAGGTGTTCATCTTCCTTGCCCGCTTGCCGTCCTCGTACCAACCGTACCCCTTGTCCTTGCCGCCGCGCACATGCGCGATGGCATAGACAAAGCCGCGGTCGACCAGCGACAGGCAATTGGTGTTGAAAGCGGAAGGAACGGTGATGCCATAGGAGCCGTAGCCGTAAAGTAGGCAGGGCGCCGAACCGTCGAGGGGCGTGTCGCGATGATATAGCAGCGAGATCGGCACCAACTCGCCGTCGTCTGCCGGCGCCATCAGCCGGCGCGTGACATAGTGCGCAGGATCGTGGCCGGAGGGCACTTCCTGCGTCTTCAAAAGCACGCGTTCGCGGCTGCGCATATTGTAGTCGAACACCTGCGCCGGCGTCGTCATCGACGAATAGGTGAAGCGCATCACTTCGGTGTCGTATTCGTAGGAGCCGGAGAGACCGAGCGAAACAGCTTCCTCGTCGAAAGAGATGAAATGCTCCTCGCCGCTGGCGCGCTCGCGCACGACGATGCGCGGCAGGCCTTCCTTGCGCTCGAGCCGGACCATGTGATGCTTGAAGCCGAGCACCGACAGGATCAGCCGGCCGGGCTCGTGCGGCACCAGTTCCTGCCAGTTGGCGCGCCCGGGATTGTCGACCGGCGCGGTCATGATCTTGAAGTCCTTGGCGCCGTCGGCATTGGTGAGGACGAAGAAGACGTCGCCGCCTTCTTCCAAATCGTATTGCAGGCCGGTCTCGCGCACCGCCACAAGCTTCGGCTCTGCGGTTGGATCATTGGCGGGCAGCAGGCGGTATTCCGACGTTTCGTGATCGTTGATGCCGATCATGATCCAGTCGTTGGCGCGCGTGCCGCCGACATCCATGAAGAAGCCCGGATCGGTCTCCTCATAGATCAACCGGTCGTTTTCGGACCTGTCGCCCAGCGCGTGGAAGAACACTTTCGACGGACGATGGTTGTCGTCGAGACGAGTATAGAAGAAGCCGCCGTCGCCGGCGTCCCAGACCCCGCCGCCGCCCGTATCCGGGATCTGGTCGGCAAGTTCTTTGCCGCTCGCAAGATCGCGCACGCGCAGCGTGAAGAACTCCGAACCCTTGTCGTCGAAGCCCCACAGCAGCTTCCCGTGGTCGGCCGAATGGTCGACGCCGCCAAGCCGGAAATAGGGCTTGCCCTCGGCTTCCGCGTCGCCGTCGAGCAGGATCTCCTCAGTGCCGCCGTCGCGCGGCGTGCGGAAATAGCGCGGCTGCTCGCCGCCCTGCCGGAACGACGATCCGTAGGCATAGCGGCCGTCCTTCATGGGCACCGTCGAGTCATCCTCCTTGATGCGCCCCTTCATCTCGGCAAACAGCCTGGCGCGCAGGTCCGCGGTGCCGGCCATGAGCGCGGCCTGATAGGCGTTCTCGGCATTGAGATGGGCGCGGATGCGGCCGTCGAGCAGGGAAGGGTCGCGGAACACGGCCTGCCAGTTGTCGGCCCGCATCCAGGCATAATCGTCGCTGCGGGTGATGCCGTGATGCGTGTCCGAAACCGGGTGTTTCTCAGGGGTCGGCGGGCTGGAGGCCGGGAAGGCGGAAGTCAAGGCGGAAGCTCTGGTCATTACGTCTCGCTGCGGAATTTGCTTGAATGACGAATGAACACACCGCTCAGCGGCGGTTCAACGGGCGCGGTTCAAGGTGGTACAGAAGCTAAGTCGAAGGGGGAAAGATGAAATCCTGTGTTTCTACTGCAATGTCAGTTGCCGTCGTAGCGGCAGGTCTGGCTTTTTCCAGCCAGTCTCATGCAACCGTCTTTGCCGCCTGGCAAGTGGCGGGCGTGCCGTTCGGTGATACGCTCAATGCTCGAAAATATCCGTCCAATACATCGCAGAAACAGGCCGCCTATCCGAACGGCACCGTGCTGCAGATGACTGGCCGCTGCACCGGCGGTGTAAACCTGCTCGATATCGGCCGGCAGCCACAATGGAAGCAGCGCCAGGCGATCCGCTATCGCTGGTGCGAGATCTGGCACGATCCGGCGCAGAATGGTCATTTCGTCACCGGCTGGGTCTACGGGAAACATATCGCGCCTTACTGATGGATCTGTCGCGTCGCCTTGTCGGTCCAGCCGCCAAGGCGGTATCCTTGCGCTTCGCTGTGCCGCAGGATTCGTTGTGCAGGCGAAAGGGCACCCAAGCATTAGCCAAGCATTGAACGTGGTGTCGAGTGGCGATCGGATGTCTAACATGCGGATGACGCAACGTCATGCCATGCTGGTCTGACCAGAAAAATCTCGCGAAGTTACACGGCGCACGAATTTTTGAAGCTGAATCGGCAATAGTTGATGAATATCGACCAATATAAGTCAATATGCGAATTGACTTACTTTCAATGCGGCGTCATTAAGATAACCGACGCGAATCTCAGAGCCTTTCCTGAACGAAATCCGCGCGATGCCCGATCCACAAAAAAGGGCGCAGTTTTAGAAACAACTCTCGTTGGGGCCTTAGCACTATGGAAATCGTCGAAACACCTTCGAAAAACGGTGACGCGCTGATCGAGCTGACCGCCGATGTCGTCGCCGCCTATGTCAGCAACAATCCGGTGCCTGTTGGGGAACTGCCGAACCTTATCGCCGACGTCCATGCCGCGTTGGGCCGCGTCGGGGGCTCGTCGGAGCAGCCGTCGGCTGAGAAGCAGAAGCCGGCCGTCAATCCGAAGCGCTCGGTCCATGACGACTACATCGTCTGTCTCGAGGACGGCAAGAAGTTCAAGTCGCTGAAGCGGCATCTGATGACCCACTACAATCTCACGCCGGAAGAGTATCGTGAGAAGTGGGGCCTGGACGCCAACTATCCGATGGTCGCCCCCAATTACGCTGCCGCCCGCTCGCAGCTCGCCAAGAAGATGGGTCTGGGCCGCAAGCGCAAGGGCCGTTGATAGGTCCCAGCTCGTCAAGCAGTTCGACGGCGCCCTTACGGCGCCGTTTTGCTTTCCTGACGGGAGCGATATCGGCCGGATCAGGCCGTCTGCTTCAGCGCCGCTTCCGCATCGCGCTTGATGCGCTTGACCATCGAACGCAGGCCGTTGGCGCGCTGCGGCGACAGATGCTCGTCAAGGCCGAGCTCCTTCAGGGTCGCTTCGGCGTCCGTGTTCTGGATTTCGCTTGCCCGCCGGCCAGAAAACAGCGCCAGCATGATGGCGACGAGGCCGCGCACGATATGGGCGTCCGAATCGCCCTGGAAGCCGATCACCGGATCGGCGCCCGCTCCCTGCTTGGTGGTGAGCCACACCTGGCTCACACAGCCAGGCACCTTGTTCGCAGCCGTGCGCTCCTCATCAGGGAAAGGCGGCAGGCTCTCGCCGAGCTCGATCACATAGCGATAACGGTCCTCCCACTCGTCGAGCAGGGAAAAGTCGTCGCGGATGGTCTGAATCGAGGTGGCCATTGCCCGCATATAGTGGCCCGACACGGCCGCGTCACGGAAAAAGAAAGACGCCGCGGGCGTCGAGAGGTCGGACGGGGCCCACGGCGTTAGAGCAATTCTGGGAAACGTGCGTAGGCGGTTTTGCGCCAGGAATTGCGCTAAAATTAAAGTGCCGAGCGAACAGCCGGAAAGAACTCAGTTCTTGGCCGTCAACTTCACCGGAATGTTGACCTTGGTCGGCAACACGATGTCCTCGGCGACGCTGCCGGTGGTCGTGACGGAGCCATCCGCGACCTTCGTTTCGGGCGTGCCTACCTGCCCGGACTGCCCGGACTGCTTGTCGTCGATCATGGCCGCGGCGATCTTGGCCGTTTCCTTGGCGCGAACGGTGATGGTGTACATGGCCGATTTGCCGGTCTCGCAGACATCGGGCTTGCGCTCGCAGAGCCCTGCAATGTCGCCGACCGCCTCGCGCGCCGCAAACAGCGCCTGGATCGGTCCGACGCTCTGCTGGCCGTTCTCGCCCGGGCCGACGCCGAGCGGCAGCGCCAGCAGCACCAGCGAAAACCAGAAAGCCATCCTGATCAGAAAGCCCATCTTACTTGCCTCTCATCGGGGATGGAATGATGCATCCATCCGTGACGGATCACGCATCCATCGGCATGACCTCTTTTATGGCACAATAGTGGCATGGTCACGCAAAGGACGGCTTGCATCGAAGCCGCGAATTTTCCTCAAATTTTAGGCAAATTCGAAAGGATCGGTTTTGACATGGGCTTGTGTCGAATCTCATCCATACCGTTAACTTTATGATAACCATATATCGCGTTGTTATCAAACAACTTTATTCCAGGCAGAACTTAGCCGGTTCAAGTTTCGGCCCGTTTTGGCACAGGCCTTGCGGCTAACCCGCCGTTTACCATGGCGCCAACTCGGCATGCTTTGCCGGGCTGGCATCACAATATTTGCCTTGGCGCGGTCGCCGGCTTCGCCAGCCTTATCCATTCCTTAAACGCTGGATGCGAGTTTCAAGCCAATTGATGAGTCACCTGCCAGGCAGGCGTTTTTCACGACCGGGTACGCGTGCGTTGAGTTCTATTTCAGCCAGATACGTTCAATTGCCTGGCGCGGTTTCCGCCGGCTGCGAACGCATGGTTCACCCGACCGTGACGGGTGAGGCGGAACGCCTGCGCCAGCGCCGCTTCATCGGCGTCATGCTCGCCGCGCCTTTCCTTGCCGCGGGCGCCGCGGTCACGCTGGTCACTTCAAGTCTCGGCGCTGCCGTCACGATAGCCGCGATCTTTGCCGCTTTCGGCCTGTGCTGGTTCGCGGCGCTTCTGGTGGCGGCCACCGGCCATGTGGCGCTTGCCGGCCGCATGGCGGTCGTGTTGGGTGGGCTTGCCCTAGCCGGCGCTATCGCTGCGGCGGGCGGATTGGCCTCGCCGGCGGCACTCCTTGCTGTCGCATTGCCGGTTGAAAGCTGGTGGGTCTCAGGATCGCGGCGCGCCGCGCTGACGGGCGCGCTGGCGGCGCTTGCCGCTATCGTGCTGCAGCCCTTTGCTGGGCAGTTGCTGCCGTTCGGCGAGATCGCCACCTGGCATTGGCTGCTGCCGCTCGCCTGGGCGCTGACGCTGTTGCCGCGCGCCGCCGCCTTCGCCAGCCCGGCCGGCTTGCGGTCGGCGGAGCCTGCCGGCGATCGTCTCGAGGACGTCATCGACGCCGTCGTGCTCCGCCTCGGGCGCCAGGGCGAAGTGGTCGACGCGTCCGCCAAGACGCGTTCGATCCTGAAATTGGCGCCCGAGCTTCTGCTCGGCACCGGCCTGTTCGACCGCATCCATCTTTCCGACCGCGTCGCTTATCTCACCGCTCTGGCCGACATGCGCGAGGGTGCGCCGAAGCGCCGGCTTGATCTGCGCATCCGCTTGCCGCGCGAGGGATCTGGCGCGGTCGACAATTTCCGACCGTTCAGCCTCGAGCTGCTGCGCGGCGCGGTCGACCGCGACGTCTTCACCCTGGTTCTGCGCGAAAATGACGATGTCGCAGCACTTCGCGAGGAGCTTGCGCAGGCGAGGGAAGCCGCTGCGGCTGCCGAAGTGGCCAAGGGCCGCTTTCTGGCGGTGGTCAGCCACGAGCTGCGCACGCCGCTCAATGCGATCCTCGGCTTTTCCGACATGCTCCTGCATGAGATGTTCGGGTCCTTCAAGGATCCGCGTCAGAAGGAATATGTCGGCCTGGTCAGGGAGTCCGGCCAGCATCTGCTGTCCGTCGTCACCTCGATCCTCGATGTTTCGCGCATCGAGGCGGGCGCCTATGCGACCGAGCTGGAGCCGTTCCGCTTTGTCGAGGCCGTCGACATGTGCCGCTCGATGATGCGACCGCTGGCCGACGCCAAGAGCATAGTTCTTGCCACGCAGATTGCCCCGGATGCGGGCGAGATCAATGCCGACCGCCGGGCGGTCCAGCAGATTCTGATCAATCTCGCCTCGAACGCGGTGAAGTTCACGCCCGATGGCGGCAGCGTGGTGATCGGCGCCAAGCGCGTCGGCTCGCACCTGCATTTCTGGGTGAGCGATACCGGTATCGGCATTGCCGAGGAGGACATGGCCAATCTCGGCAAGCCGTTCATGCAGATCCAGAACGATTACACGCGCCGTTTCGAGGGAACCGGACTCGGCCTGTCGCTGGTCAAGGGCCTAGTGGCGCTGCACGAGGGTACGATGTCGATCGAGAGCGCGCCGGGTGAGGGCACCACGGTGACGATCGGCCTGCCGGTGAACGGGCCGAAGCGGCGATCCGGTGCGCCATCCGGCGTGCTGGCCATGCCGGCGGCCAAGCCGAAGGGGGACGCAAATGGGGAGAGGAATGGCTCGCTCCGCAAAACGGCCTAAGGTGGTCGAATCCGAGCGCGGCGTTCTTGCCGAGGGCGCGGTTGCCGTCGGTCAACTGATCGCCAGCAATCCGGTTCTGGTCGGCGGCTCGACCGCTTTCCTGGTGACGCTGTTCTACGTCTCGGCCAACGCGCTCTGGTATCAGCCTTTTCCGCATACCGGAGCCTTCTTCGCCACCCGAAGCATCGAGAACTTCCCGCATACCGTCTCCGACGAACCGGAGACCACCATCAACATCGTGCGCCAGGCGCCGGCGCAGCCGACGGTCAAGCCGGACCCGGTCGTCCAGCAGGTGCAGGGCATCCTGAAGGACCTCAACTTCTACGACGGCACGGTCGACGGCCTCACCGGACCGGCCACGCGCAAGGCCATTCAGGCCTACCAGCTGAAGGTCGGGCTGCCGGGGTCGGGCGAGATCGACACGGCGCTGCTCGATCAGCTTGGCGCCCGCCAGACGACGGCGGCCATTCCCCATCCGGCGCCGCGGCCGGCCGATGGTGCAGGCGCCGCGTCTGCCAAACCGCAGGTGATCCAGGTCTCCGCTCCGGCCGATGGCGCCACGCAGCCGCCCGACGCCCGCATCGTCAAGATCCAGGCCGGCCTCAAGGCGTTCGGCAATGGCGACATGCAGCTCGACGGCAAGGTCGGCGCCCGCACCAAGGCCGCGATCAAGGAATTCCAGGCCTTGTTCGGACTGCCCGAGACCGGCGAGCCGGACGAGGCCGTCTATGTCAAAATGCGCGAGATCGGCCTGACGAACTGAGCGGCAGCGATCGTTTCGGTTCTTTCATCCTTGCTGTAAGAAACCGCGCATGACATCCAGGACCTTCCCATGCGCGTGACCACCGATCTCTGGGTCTCGGCCCTTATGCGCCGCGTGTTCGGCGCCGGCGGCTTCGCCGCTGTTGTCAAGCGCGGCGCGACCGAGGCTGGCGCCGTCTTCGTGTTGTCGCGCGGGCGTCTGGGGGAGGTGACCTTCTACGGGCCGGCGCCGCAGACCAGCTACGATTCGGCCAAGCCCGATGAGCGCTTTTTCGCCGTGCTCGGCACGAGCGACGACAGCTCGGCCTTCGATGCGCGGCTGGAGCGGGAGAAAAAATTCGATCCCGACATCTGGGTGGTCGAGATCGAGGGCGGGACCGTTCCCGTCGAAGAGCTTCTTTCGGTGAAGGCCGACTAGGGCGTTTTACCGTTTCATGAGTCGGGAATCGCCATGACAGCAAGAGCGCCGACCGCAGCCGAGGAAGCGCAGAAAGTTCACGCCGCTTCCCCGTTCTGGGCGGGAAACCGGGCGGCGAAAACTTCTTTGGCCGCAAACAGCCCGTTGAGCGCCGCGGGAAAGCCGGCATAGACCGTCATCTGGATGATGGTTTCGACGATTTCGTCCTTGGTCAGCCCGACATTGAGCCCTGCCTCGATATGGACTTTCAGTTGCGGGGTCGCGGTTCCCATCGCTGTCAGCGCCGCGATGGTCGCGATCTCACGGGCGCGCAGATCGAGACCGGGGCGGCTGTAGATGTCGCCAAACGAGAACTCGAACACGTAGTTCGCGAAGTCGGGGGCAATGTCAGCCAGGGCGGCAATGACTTTGTGGCCGGCTTCGCCGTCGATTTCAGCGAGCGCCCGCTTGCCGCGTTCCAGCCGGCTTTCGCCGATGTTCGTGGATTGATGCGTCATAGTCCTTCATCCTCTGTTTCACGCCGGCATATCCGGCGATCTTGGTGTCGAGGACGAGAAGGCAGGCTTGCAGTTTGGCCACATGCGCACGGACACGCTCACGGTGCTGCTTGAGCAGCGCGCCGCGCTCCGCTTCGGTGTCGGCGCCGCGCTCCCGCAAGGCCGCGTAACGCAGCATTTCCCGAATAGGCATCCCGGTCGTTTTGAGCCGGTCGAGAAATTCTATCCAGGTCAGGATTGATGCGTCGTAGTCACGTTGGCCCGATTGGTCCCTGTCGGCATGGGGAAGCAGCCCGATCCGCTCATAGTAACGGATTGTGTAGGCAGACAGTCCCGAACGCTTCGCCAGCTCGCCAATCTTCATCAATGCCATTCTTTCGTCACGACGCCCAGAAAGCTACGAGTTAGAGCGCACTCTAAGTCAAGAGGCGTTGTCACTTTGTCGTGTCGCGGAAATGCCCGGTCTCGCGACGAACATCGGCTCGTTGATTTTAAAATAAAAAACAAACGCTTAAAGCGCGTCGCCACCGGGTTCCTTCAGCGCGAGGCGCTTTAAACCGATCAGGATGCCTTGACGCTGGCATTCGCCGCGTCGCTGTTCGAGGCTGCGCGGCTCTCGATATCAACCGCATCGGAAGCACTGCCGCGGATCGCCCGCGAAAGCGTCTCGGCCTTCCAGGCACGTACCTTGTCCAGCGCCGTCTCGCGGTGCAGCAGCCGATAGCTGTCGAGGAACAGGCGGATCGCCTGCGGATGCGGGAACTCGCCGGGATAGACCGCGACTGCGATCAGGAAGGCCCTGTCTTCGCTGAGGTCGAGGGCACGCAGCGCCGCAAGCAGCGCGACATAGCCCGATTGCCCGGTCACCGAGCGGGCCGTCGCGAAGTCGATCTCCAGCGCATCGGCCAGCGCGGTCTGGAAGAATGCCAGGTTCCCCGTCAGCGCCGTCTCGCGCAACTTCACATAGGTCGGCTGGCCAAGGAAGGTGTTGACGTCGGCAGCGTCGCCGGTCGGGCGCATCATCGCCCGCAGGCGGCGCCGCGCGTGCTCCGCGGCTTCGCCTAGCGCGGGACGGTCGGTATCCGCCTTGGCCACGGGCTCGGGTTTCGGCGCAAGCCTGGTGACCGTCTCGGGCGGCCGTGCCTTGACCAGCGTCGGCCTTTCCAGCACGCGGATCAGGTCGGCGATCGTCGGGTTGAGCTCCTTGCGGCGCGCAATGGCGCGCGCATGCGGCAGGCCGTGCCGGCCGATCAGCGCGATGAGGTCGATGTCGCTCAGCGCGTTGGAGCGGGTGAGCAAGGGGGCTGCGATCTCGACCGGCTCTTCAGCCAGCCGCCGCACCAATGCCGTCGGTGCGTAGTCGCATTCGGAAAGGGCGGCAGCGACGTAGCGGCGCGACTCGACCGAAACTTCGTCGAACAGCGGCAGCGTCAGGTCTTCGAGCTGGGCGATCTCTCGGCGCGAGGGACGCGTCAGCGAGCAGAAGGCCGACACGGCGGCGCGGAACAGCCTTTCGGCCTTTCCCGCTTCGGTCCGGATAGCGATTTGCCTGAAATCGGAAGATGACACGGAGGATACGCCCGATACTCGACACAATCCCGAACCGCGCAATCCGGCCGGGCCGGTTTCGCACCTTCAGGAAAACAAACGTCAAATTAGCCGCGATCCGTTAGCGCTCCGTTAACCCTCTACGCCCCTTAATCAACTTTGGAGGCGTTGCGTTGTGCTCCGGTCAAACCGAGAGGAATGCGCGAACCATGGGCATGGTCCTGTCTTTTGTGCCGCGAGCGGCACCAGTAAATCGAGCAAGTCACGACACCACGACGGCGGCGGCGGTCATCATTTTCCCCGGCGTCCGTTACGAGTTGCATCCGCAGGCCGGTGAGGCACGGCCCGGCGACAGCAGCTCCGATAGGCCGGGCTCTCCGCCTCCTGCCAAGCCGCATCACTGATTGGGCGCCTTTCTCAGTAGTCCTGCAATTCGCAGGCGCCCTGCTCGAGGAAGCGTGACACAATCGGCTTCCAGCTCCCGTCCGGCACGAAGGCGCGGACGACGAAAATGCCTTCCTCGATCGGCGCCTCGACGAAGATCGCGCCCTGCAGATCCTCCGGAAGGTCGCGCCGCACGTCGATCATCTGCGCCGGCGTCAACACCACCGCGTCGAGCTTCTCGCCATTGGCGTTGTGGTCGTTGAAGGAATAGATGTTGTGGCCGTTGCGGTCGTAGACCGAGGCCGACCAGAACGGCACGTCGCCCGGTGCCCTGATCCTGACCAGCCCGTCGGCAAGGTTGAAGCGGCAGGCGGCCGCATAAAACAATGGATCCACCGATTTCACCACCGGCGCGCCGCCGGCCTCAGCGTCTAGCCGCGTCATCTTGTAGAAGTCGGATGCCATCGCCAGGCGCGACCAGGCATCGCGTTCGGAAAATTCCGGCACCAGGAACAGCACAACGATGTGCACGATGCCGGCGCCGAGCAGGCCGAGGATCAGGGCATGCAGCAGTCTACGCATTGCAGCCCGCCTTCAGGATGCGCGGCAGTGTCACGTCCGAGAGGCCGGTGCTCGAGGCGATCGGCGTGTCGTAGAAGGTCAGCACGAAATACATCTTGCCGGAGCCGCCGGTCAGCAGCCAGTTTCCGGGCGCCGGGCGGCTGCCGACGGAGATGACGACGGAATTGTCGGGCTGGCGCAGCACTTCGTAGGATTGCAGCGCCGACTGCCTCGGCTTGCCTGTGTCGATCACGCCAAGCGACTGGTCGGCGGCATAGAGCGTCCAGAAGCGGGCGGTCGGATAACCGCCTTCGATCGTATAGGTGCATTCGCGTTTCAGCGGCTCGCCGGCATCGTCGCGCTCGGCAACGAAGGCAAGTCCCTCGGCCTGGCCGAGCGCCAGCACGCCCTCGCGTGCAACGCGCGCCTTGGAATAAGGGTCGGCGGCCAGTGTCCCGACTTCCGGGAAAGCGGTCCATTGGCCGATGCGGATCGCGCCCACGCCGTCCTGCGCGTTGAGCGCATACCAGACGCTGTAGCCGCCAAGCCCGATGGCTATGGCAAGCGAAAGCAGCGTCAGGATGGCGTTCTTGAGCATGAGAGCCGCAAACAGAGGAGGTTGCCCGGGATATCGCGGCGCGGGGTGCCGTGGCAAGCCGGCTTCACGCGACGGCCGCCCTAAAGCGCCGAAAGCGTCTCCGGCATGGTGGGCGCAACGAGCGCCGGCGCGGCCTGGAACGCCCTGGTCATGTCCCGTAACGTTTGGCTGGTGCGGCTGGAAAGCACCGGCGGGCGCTCGGCCTCGGCTTGCGCCGCCGCTGCGTCGGCTTCCTTCTTGGCCGCTTCCTCGGCCTTGGCCGCGACCTCCGGATCGACCCAAGGATTGTCGAGACCGGGGATCGGCTTCAGATCGATGTTCTGATGCGCGTAGACCATCAGCCGCTGCCAGACCATCGCCGGCAGGGAGCCGCCTGTCATCTTGTTGGTCGCCGTGAAGTCGTCATTGCCGAGCCAGACGGCGGCTGTGTAATTGCCGGTGAAGCCGACGAACCAGGCGTCGCGGTAGGATTGCGTCGTCCCGGTTTTGCCGGCAACGACGATGTTCGGAAGCTGGGCGCGTCTCGCGGTGCCGATAACCGGCACCGCCGCCAGCATGGTGTTCATGTATTTCAGCGCCTTTTCCGACAGCACGCGGTGCGGTGGCGGCGCGTCCTTGGCCCAGTCATAGACCACGTCGCCGGTGCGGGTGACGAGCTGGGTGATGCCGTGGCGCGAGCCGACGAAACCGTTCTGCGCAAAGACGCTGTAGCCCGTCGCCTGGTCCATCACCGTCATGCCGGATGTGCCGAGCACCATGGTCTTGTGCGCTTCCAGTGGCGATTCCACGCCCATCGATTCGGCCATCGCCTTGATCGGGCCGATGCCGAGGTAATCCTTGGCGAGCCGCACCGGCACCGTGTTGATCGACTTGGCGATCGCCGTGAGCAGCGTCACGTTGCCGGCCGATCCGCCGCTGTAATTGTGCGGCGACCAGCTGCCCCAGCTGATCGCGCCGCCGGAAACCACCGAGTCCGGCGTGAACCCGTGCTCCATCGCTGTGGCGTAGACATAAGGTTTGAAGGATGAACCGGTCTGGCGCAGAGCCTTGGTGGCGCGGTTGAACTGGCTGGTGCCATAATCCCGTCCGCCGACGATGGCGCGCACCGCGCCGTTGGTCTCGATCACCACCACCGCGCCTTCGGTGACATTGTATTCCTTGCCGAACTGGCGAAGATGGAACTCGACCGACTCCTCGGCCGCCTTCTGGATGTTGGCGTCGAAAGTGGTGTGGGCGACCAGCGAGTGCTGGCCGGGCTTGGCGATCTTCTTGACCTCGTCGAAGGCCCAGTCGAGGAAATAATCCGGGCTCTTCTGCTCGCCGCGATCGACGACGTCGGCCGGATGCAGGCGCGCCTGCAGCACCTGGCCCTCGGTCATGAAACCGGCATCGACCAGGTTTGACAGCACCACATTGGCGCGGGCACGGGCCGCCGGCAGGTTGATGTGCGGGGCGTATTTGGTCGGCGCCTTGAACAGGCCGGCCAGCATCGCCGCTTCGGCGAGGCTCAGATCCTTGACGCTCTTGCCGAAATAGAAATCCGCCGCCGCCTCGATGCCGAACGTGCCGCCGCCCATATAGGCGCGGTCGAGATAGAGCTGCAGGATCTCTTTCTTGGACAGGTTTGCTTCCAGCCATAGCGACAGGAAGGCTTCCTTGATCTTGCGCTCCAATGTGCGCTCGTTGGAGAGAAACAGGTTCTTGGCGAGCTGCTGCGTGATGCTGGAGCCGCCCTGGACCACGGAGTTGGCGCGCACATTCTCGAAGATCGCGCGCGACAGGCCGAGGACATCGATGCCGTAATGGTCGAAGAAACGCCGGTCCTCGGTCGCCAGCACCGCCTTGATCACGATGTCGGGCATCTCGTCGACCGGCACGGAATCGCGCTGGATGATACCGCGCTGGCCGATCTCGTTGCCGTAGCGATCCAGGAAGGTCACGGCGAAGTCGCCCTGGCTGCGCCAGTCGCCGGTGGTGATGTCGAAGGCGGGCATGGCGAGCGCGAGCAGCACCACGAAGCCGCCGGCGCCCATGGTGAACCCTTCGCTCAGCACCTCGATGACCGTGCGGCGCCAGCCATGCACCCGGAAACGGCGGGAAAAGATGGTCGCCGCTTCCCAGAATTCGCGGGCCTTGAAGCCGATCTCGTAGAGCGAGCTATCGAACCAAGCGTCGACGCCGAGCAGCGCCGAAGCGATGCGGCCTCTTCTCCTCTTGCGTGGTTTCGAAGGACTTGCCATTCCGACTTCCGCCCCAACGCCCTTTCGCCCGAAAACAGCATGCGGGCAGTTTCAGGGTGGCACCCTGTCAAACTATTCGACCATTTTATCACCGCTCACAAGGGCAGCGAAGCCACAGCACCAGCTTTGTTGATCGGAGGTGTGCTGGCCGTCAACGGCCGATCGAAATCACCGCGCTGCGATGAATCGCATACGATGCACCGCATCCGCCTCGGTCGGTTCCTGGCCGATGAAGGAGCGCAGATAGGCGGCGAGATGGCTGACGCGCGCCTTGCCGCATCGAGGCGTCTGTCACGCGAGGTTGGCCCATTCTTGCCGCGCAAATTCATAGACTTGCACGATTATGTTCCGGCGTGCTCTCGACCCGTTCATCTGAACGGCCGGCGCCACGGGAGGCAGCTGTGGTGCTTGGGAACCGCACGTCCAGCATATGTTCGACAGCATTCCATCTAGCGTCTTGGTATCGACGAAGGGCGAAGACGCTGACGGCGAATACCAACATGCCAATTCCGGTTGCCGGAACGATACCCAGGACTGCGACGGCTTTCGCCAGCACGCCGGCGAAGACACCTGCAATGACACTGGCGACGACGCTCACCATCCCCGCTGTGCTCATGAATGACTGCCAGTGTGAGGAATGAAGGGCTTTGCTGACGAGCAATGCCTCGTCGTCGTCGTGACGGGAGTGGATCAAGTATTTCTCCACGCCTGGAGCCGTCTCCACGAAATAGTGCCGGATGCGAGCCATGCCACGTGCGAGGACCATGTCCTCGATTGCGACTTGGACCGCCCGAACGAAGGTGACGATGCCGATGAAATACAGGCAGGGAAGCAGGATCAGACTGAAAAAAACGAATGGCTGCCCCATGCGCGTCACTTGAGCGACGAATGCCAGCGCGACGGTCGCGCTGGAAACGGCGGTCAGGAAAAGGTCTGCGCGCGAATTGGCTTCCTGGATGGTGGCCGACCGCGCCGTCTGCAACACGAAATGTTCGGTCGTGAGGCATTGCAGGGTTTTATCACTGGTTTTGTCCTCGCCCGTCGCCATTGGATGCCGTCAACTCGCTGCCTTGAAATGACGCGGCTTTGTGATGCACCTTGAACTGAAACAATCTTTAATTGTTCCAAAATGCATCCAATTCTTCGTTTCGTAACGTCGCGAGACGTGGGTGTCCGACGATCGTCGGGTTGAACGAACAGATAGAACCTCAGAGCCGGCAGGATGCGTTGCTGCACGGTCGCTAAGAGCGTCGCCCTGGCGTTGCTCGATGACGGTTTAGCCGGGGAGGGGACCGAGCTTTCCGTACACATTGTCGGGGTCGAACGGCCGGCGCGCGCCATCGGCGCCTCGCCCTGCGACGTCGAAGGCAAGGCGATGCGGCAATGAGGAGGAACCGCCATGATTGAGGAAGCCGCACGCGATCTCAGGCGCGAGCGCCGCCGGGGACGCACCGGGGAGGCCGGCAGCGAGTCGAGCCGCCATCCGAATTACTGGTCGCTGAAGAATCCGTTCCTGCCGCAGCCGATCTTTTCCGACGACCAGGTCGCGGCCATCCACGCTACCGCGCTGCGCGTGCTGGAGGAGCTAGGCATCAAGGTCCTGCTACCCGAGGCGCGGACGATCTACGGCAGGGCCGGTGCATTGGTCGACGAAGACGGCCAGATGGTCAGGATCGGTCGCGACATGGTCGAAGCCGCGCTCGCCTCGGCGCCGCGCACGATTCCGGCACTCGGCGGCGACCGCTCCCGCGACCTGACGCTCGAGCTCGGCTCGATGACCTTCCTTGCCGGCTCCGGAGCCCCTAATGTCACCGATCTCGAGCGCGGCCGCCGGCCGGGCACGCTCACTGCCTTCGAGGAATTCATCAAGCTGGTCCAGCATTTCGACGTGCTGCATATGCTCGGGCCTTGCGTCGAGCCACAGGAACTCGACAATCGCTTCCGCCATTATGCCGTCAACCGGGCGCAGCTGACGCTGTCGGACAAGTTCCCCTTCGTCTTCGCGCGCGGCACGCCGCAGGTGGAGGACGGCTTCGAGATGATCCGCCTGGCGCGCGGCCTCTCGCAGGACGAGTTCCGCGCCGGTGCCTATTGCTACACCGTCATCAACACCAACTCGCCGCGCCAGCTGGATGTCCCGATGGCGCAAGGCATCGTCGACTTCGCCAAGGCCGGCCAGGTGCTGGTCATCACGCCTTTCTGCCTGGCGGGCGCGATGGCGCCGATCACGGTCGCCGGCGCGCTGACCTTGCAGCATGCCGAGGCGCTCGCCGGATTGACGCTGGCCCAGATCGTGCGGCCTGGCGCGCCGGTGGTCTATGGCTCCTTCTCGTCCAATGTCGATATGAAGTCCGGCGCTCCGGCCTTCGGCACGCCGGAGCACGTCAAGGCGACGCTTGGGGCGGGGCAGCTAGCTCGCCACATCGGCCTGCCCTGGCGCTCCGGCGGCGGCAGCGCCGCCAATGTCTCCGATGCGCAGGCCGCGCACGAGACCCAGTTCGCGCTGTGGGGCTCGGTGCTGGCCGGCGCCACCGTCTGCATCCACGCCGCCGGCTGGCTGGAAGGCGGTCTCAGCGTCTCGCTGGAGAAGCTGATCACCGACGTCGAGGCGCTGCAGACGGTCGCCGAGCTTTGCGCCACGACGCCGGGCGACGAGGATGCAATTGGCTTCGAAGCGATTGCCGAAGTGCAGCCCGGAGGTCATTTCTTCTCGGCCACCCACACCATGACGCGCTACCGCAGCGCCTTCTACGAGCCGCTGGTGGCCGACTGGTCGAACTTCGGCAATTGGACGCAAGCCGGCGGCAAGAGAGCCACGGAGCGCGCGACCGGCATCTGGAAGCGGATTGTCGCCGACTTCCAGCCGCCGGCCACCGCTGCCGCCGCCGCGGGAGTGCTCGACGAGTTCATTGCCAGGCGCACCGAAGAAGGCGGTGCGGCTCCGGTCTCATGATTTGACTAAAACATAATAAATTCTAGACCTTCGCCCTTCACGCTATACTCAAATCGATTTGCGATCTGGCATCGGATCGCGAGCGCGGCTACGCTGCCGGAATTGGCTGCGGCGCGGAGACATGTTGGCGATGGACTGTAGATGACGGCGCCTGGCGATTTGATGCAGGCCTTGTTCCTGAGGCTGAAGACCGATGAGTCGCTGTCGGCGCTGCTTGGCGGCGCGGGCCTGCTCGAGCAGGCGAGCGACAAGGCCGCCTTTCCGCACGTCACATACGGCCGCACCAGCGCCTTCGACCTCGAGACCGGCGTCGACAACGACAATGACCAGCTGGTCACCTTGCACGTCTGGTCGAAAGCCCAGGGCGAGGCCGAGACACGCCTCATCATGGACAGCATCAAGGCGAGCCTCGATGGCGCGGCGCTGTCCATTGGCCCGCGCGGCCAGACGCGCCTGTCCCTGGAATTCGCGGAGGCGCGCTATGACGAGGATCTTGCAGTCTATCATGGATTGCTGCGCTTCCGCGCGCTGACCCAGGAAAGTGCATAAGGTGTGTTGAGATTCAGGTCAGGCCGAGTCGGAGTCGAAGACGGGCGCGAAGCGACCAAACTGGGTGGCTTCCGAGAACCGGCCTACGCCGGCCGTAGCCTTCATAGAGCGCATACACTTATGAGGGCTTCGGCCGGCGAAGGCCGGCGCGGAGCGTACTTAAAGTACGTGAGCACCGGAGCGCAGGAAGCCGGCATTTGCAGGCAGCCTCACCTGAACATCAACACACCCTAAAGCTGCGCCTGGATCGCGGCCTTGTCGATGACCGACCAGACCTCCCTTATGCGGCTGTCGTGGAATTCGTAGAACACGTTCTCGGCGAAAGAAACCCGCCTGCCGTGGACCGGCAGGCCGAACAGCACGCCTTTGGGATGGCAGTCGAAATGCAGGCGCGCCGCCACGCGCGGCGGCTCCGAGATAAGAAGCTCGATGTTGAAACGCAGGTCGGGAATGGCCTCGAAATCGCCTTCCAGCATGCGCCGATACCCCGACAGCCCGATCGTCTCGCCATTATACTGCACCTCCTCGCCGACGAACCGGCCGAGATTGCCCCAGTCCTGCTCGTTAAGGCAGGCGATGTAGCCCCGGTAGAGATGGGCAATATCCTCACGCGTCATCGCATCCTCCCATGGCCGTCCGGCGTTTCTACACTAGGTAGCGCGGGGCACGGAATCGGCAGGCCGAAAAGCGTAGCGGACCGACTTATTTTCCGGCTATGAATTTGCACCCGGGCTTGAGGGAGCGTTGGCGTCCATAGGGGGCATGGCGGGCATGGATTTTCGATCGTTCACCGTTCATTTCACGTTCAGCCCATATGCGTTAGAACCGTGATCATGAAAAAGTTTGGCCCTCATCTCCGCAAAGCAGTGCTGGCGCTTGCCGCAGCCGGCCTCTTTGCGTCGCAGGCGATTGCCCTGCCGGTCACCGAGCCGTCGGTCGATCGGCCGGTGGTGCTCGCCGCCAGCGATTGCTACGCCATCGGCCAGCAGGTCGCCGCGCAGAATGGCGGCACGCTGGCCAAGGCCTCGCAGGCGACGCGGGGCGGCCAGCAGGTCTGCGTGATTGTCGTTCTGGTTCCCGGCAAGGAAGGCCAGCGTCCGCGCCGCTCGGAAATCGTCGTTCCGATGGGCTGACCCTGTCGTTTCCCAGGCTGGCGGAATCGGCCTATAGGTCTACCCAACAACAGGCTTCAATCCCATGCGCGTGCTCGTCGTCGAGGATGACAAGGATCTCAACCGGCAACTGGCCGACGCGCTGGTCGATGCCGGCTATGTGGTCGACCGCGCTTATGACGGCGAGGAGGGGCACTTCCTCGGCGACACTGAGCCTTACGATGCCGTCGTCCTCGATATTGGCCTGCCGCAGATGGACGGCATCAGCGTCGTCGAGCGCTGGCGCCGCGGCGGCCGCAAGATGCCGGTGCTGATCCTGACCGCGCGCGACCGCTGGAGCGACAAGGTGGCCGGCATCGACGCCGGCGCCGATGATTATGTGACCAAACCCTTCCACATCGAGGAGGTGCTGGCGCGGGTGCGGGCGCTGATCCGCCGCGCGGCCGGCCATGCCTCGTCGGAACTCACCTGCGGGCCGTTGCGCCTGGACACCAAGGCGTCCAAGGCCGACGTCAACGGCGTGCCGCTCAAGCTCACCTCGCACGAGTTCCGGCTGCTCGCCTATCTGATGCACCATATGGGCGAGGTGGTGTCGCGCACCGAGCTGGTCGAGCATCTCTACGATCAGGATTTCGATCGCGATTCCAACACGATAGAAGTGTTTGTCGCCCGGCTTCGCAAGAAGATGGGCATCGACATGATCGAAACCGTGCGTGGCATGGGCTATCGCATGCGTGAGCCGGAGGCGTGACGCGGAACCGCTGAAGCCAACCATGGAAACGCGGCTTTCGAAGCTGCGGCTCTGGCCGCGCTCGCTGACCTTCCGCGTCATCGCCTTTTCCACCATCTGGGCGATCCTGACTCTGGTCGTCATCTTCACCCTCATCACCACGCTTTACCGCCAGGCCAGCGAGCGCGGCTTCGACAGCCTGCTTTCGGCGCATTTGTTCAACCTGATCGGCTCCGTCGGCATTTCCGACAACGGCGCGCTGACCGGCTCGCCTGACCTCGGCGACCTGCGCTTTTCCGAGCCGAATTCCGGCTGGTACTGGTCGGTGGAGCCTGCCTCCGAAGGCGTGCATGGCGAAATCCATTCCTCCTCGATGACGACCTCGCTCCTGTCGCCGAGCGTCGCGGAGGTCCCGTTCAATGCGAACTTCCAGCGCAGCTACTCGATGGAGGGCATCAAGGGCGAGCGGCTCGAAGTGTTCGAGAGCGAGTTCGTGCTCGACGCCAAGAACCGCGCCGCGCGTTTCCGTGTCATGGGCAACCACAGCGAGCTCGAGCAGGAGATTGCGAGCTTCCAGCGTCGCCTGCTCACCTATCTCTCGCTGTTCGGCGTCGGCATGATCGCCATCAATGCCATCGCCATCCTGCTGGGTCTCCAGCCTTTGCGCCGGGTCCGCAATGCGCTCGCCATGGTGCGCGAGGGCACCGCGCAGCGGCTCGACGGCAGCTTCCCGGCCGAGATCGAGCCGCTGGCCAGCGAGACCAATGCGCTGATCGAGAACAACAGGCGCATCGTCGAGCGCTCGCGCACCCAGGTCGGCAACCTTGCCCATTCGCTGAAGACGCCCTTAGCCGTGCTGATCAATGAGGGCCGCGCGCTCGGCGGCGCCAAGGGCCAGTTGATCGCCGAGCAGGCCGCCTCCATGCAGAAGCAGGTCGACCACTATCTGCAGCGCGCCCGCGTCGCCGCGCAGCGCGACAGCGTCGTTTTCCGCACGCCGGTTTCGCCGCTGGTCGAGCGCATGGTGCGCGTGTTGCGGAAACTCAATCCGCAAACCAGGCTGACGCTGTCGCTGCCGCCGGCGGAGATCGTCTTTGCCGGCGAGCGCGAGGATCTGGAGGAATTGCTCGGCAACCTGCTCGACAATGCGATGAAATGGGCAAAGAGCGCCGTTGCCGTTTCGGTTGCGCTTGCACCGGGAATGAGCAACGTGTTCGAAATCGTTATAGAGGATGATGGCCCGGGCATTCCCGAGGACAGCGCGCGGGAAGTTTTGAAACGTGGCAAGAGACTCGACGAGACGAAGCCGGGAACAGGGCTCGGGCTGGCCATTGTCGCCGACCTCGTCAACGAGTATGGAGGCTCGCTGGCGCTGGAACGGTCCGGCATGGGCGGCTTGAGGGCGGTGGTGGGATTGCGGAGCCTTCAATGATGTTTTTTATCGATTTGCGAGCAGCGGCCGACGGCCAAATTTCCGACAAATATCAACACTATGGCGATGAAAACGTCCTGATGGCGCGCCCCCAGTCCATCCAGTTCCATCCCGCTGAAGAGAACCGGTTGTCGGCATGAAGATTCGCGTCGCGCTCGTTTCCGCCCTGCTCGCCGTTTCCGGCTGCACGACTCTGGGCAAGGGTGGTCCGACGTCTCCCGTCACGCCTGTTTCCACGCCGCCGACCGGCGGCAAGGTGTCGACCGGCATCGTTTCGGCCATGAATGGCGGGCTTATCGGCGGGTCGATCGGTTCGGGCCTCAGCGATGCCGAAAAGCGCAAGGGCCTGGAAGCGGAATACAAGGCGCTGGAATACAACACCAGCGGCCAGAAGGTGACGTGGAAGAGCGACAACTCCTCGCATTATGGCGAGGTCGTCGCCGCCCAGCCTTACAGGGTCGGCTCGCAGGATTGCCGCCAGTACACCCACACCATCTATACGAGCGGCGCGGGTGTCACCGCACGCGGCACCGCCTGCCGCAATGCCGACGGCAGCTGGACGCCGCTGACCTAGAAAGAAACCCGGCCGGCCCCGTTATTCGGTCGGATTGACCTCGATCAAGGTCGGACGGCCCGTCTGCCGTCAAAGCGTCGCAGTACGTCCGTGTTGGCAGGGCAGGGCTCTGCCTTTATTGGAAGGGCCATGCTGTTCTGGGTCATAGCCGCAATCCTCACCCTGGGCGCCAGCCTGGCCGTGCTGTTGCCGCTTACCGGCGGCATGAAAGTCGCGTCGTCGGCCGGCGATCACGATCTCGAAGTCTATCGCGACCAGCTTTCCGAGCTCGACCGCGACATGGCGCGCGGCCTGATCCAGCCCGGGGAGGCCGACGAGGCGCGTGCCGAGATCGGCCGCCGCATCCTGCGTCTGGGCGCGGCCGTGCAGCCGGACGCGGCAATACTCAAGCCTGCGCGCAGCGCCAAGTGGGTCGCCAGCATAGCCGTGCTTGCGGTTCCCCTGCTGAGCTGGGGGCTCTACGGAATGCTCGGCTCTCCCGATCTGCCTTCGCAGCCGCTGGCCGAACGTCTGGCCAAGAACCCGGCCGATGCCTCGGTCGACGAGCTGGTCGCCCGCGCCGAAGCCCATCTCGCCGCCAATCCGTCGGACGGCAAGGGCTGGGACGTGCTGGCTCCGATCTATCTTCGACTGCAGCGCTTTCCCGACGCCGTGACCGCCTATCGCAACGCCATACGCCTCGACGGCGACAGCGCCGTGCGCCAGTCGGGTCTCGGCGAAGCGATCGCGAGCGCTGCCGGCGGCATTGTTTCGGCAGACGCCCAAAAAGCCTTCGAGGCGGCCCTGAAGCTCGATCCGGCCAACGCCAAGGCGAATTTCTATCTGGCGGTGGGCCTGGCACAGGAAGGCAAGAAGGCCGATGCCGTTGCCGCCTGGCAAAAGATGCTCGGCCAGCTCGCGCCTGATTCGCCCTGGCGCAGCGCCGTCCGGCAGGCGCTTGCCGATGCGGGCGGCCCGGCTGTTGCCGATGCAGCGCCGGCCAACGGCCCGGACGCGCAACAGGCGGAAGCCGCGCAGCAGATGTCGCCGCAGGACCGGCAGGCGATGATCGAGACCATGGTCGCCGGTCTCGACGACAAATTGAAGCAGAATCCCCGCGACGAGGAAGGATGGATGCGGCTCATCCGTTCCTATGTCGTGCTTGGCAAGGCCGACCAGGCGCGCGACGCGCTCGGCCGCGCTGTCGCCGCCTTTGGTGCCGACAGTGAACAGGCCAAGAAATTCACCGCCTTCGCCGCGTCGCTCGGCGTGACGGCGACGGAGTAAGGCAATGACGCGCAAGCAGAAGCGGATGTCGGTGATCCTGGCGGGGCTGGCCTTCCTCGGCGCCGCCGCCGGCCTCACCTTCTATGCGCTGGGACAGAAGGCCTCCTATTTCTACATGCCGGCCGATCTCGCCACGGCAAGCGTGCCGCCCGGCCAGCGCATCCGGCTCGGCGGTCTCGTCGAGAAGGGCACCATCATGCGCGGGCAGGGCGCCACCGTCGCCTTCTCGGTCACCGACAAGCAGAAATCAGTCAAGGTCACCTATACCGGCATCCTGCCCGATCTGTTCCGCGAGGAGCAGGGCGTCATCACCGAGGGCGCTTTCGGCCCGGACGGCGTCTTCGTTGCCGACAGCGTCTTGGCCAAGCATGACGAGCGCTACATGCCCAAGGAAGTCGCCGACGGCCTGAAGGCCAAGGGCGTTTGGCAGGAAAGCACGAACTGATGAGCAGGTTCCGTAAAAGTGCCATGCGGTTTTGCGATCAGAACCTGCGAGAGAACAGGTAACCAATGGTCGAGACCGGACATTTCGCGCTTGTGCTCGCCTTCGCGCTGTCCCTGGTGCAGATGCTGGTGCCGCTGGTCGGCGCCCGCACCGGCAGCCAGCGGCTGATGGCGGTGGGTGGTCCGGTCACGGTCACCGGCTTCGCATTGACCGCGCTGTCCTTCGCCGCTCTTGCAAGCGCCTATGCCGGCTCGGACTTCTCGGTGGCGAGCGTGTGGGAGAACTCCCATTCGCTGCAGCCGATGATCTACAAGATCACCGGCACCTGGGGAAACCACGAAGGCTCGATGCTGCTTTGGGTGCTGATCTTGACCTTCTTCGGAGCGCTCGTCGCCGTCTTCGGCAACAATCTGCCGTCAACGCTCAAGGCCAATGTGCTGGCCGTGCAAGGCATGATTGGCGCCGCATTCTTCCTGTTCATCCTGGCGACGTCCAACCCGTTCATCCGCCTCAATCCGGCGCCGATCGAGGGCCGCGACCTCAATCCGATCCTGCAGGACCTCGGCCTCGCCATCCACCCGCCGATGCTTTACCTCGGCTATGTCGGCTTCTCGATCTGCTTCTCTTTCTCGGTCGCGGCGCTGATCGAGGGGCGCATCGACGCCTCCTGGGCACGCTGGGTGCGGCCTTGGACGCTTGTCGCCTGGATGTTTTTGACCGGCGGCATCGCCATGGGTTCCTACTGGGCTTATTACGAGCTCGGCTGGGGTGGCTTCTGGTTCTGGGACCCGGTCGAGAACGCTTCCTTCATGCCTTGGCTCGCCGGCACCGCTCTGCTCCATTCGGCCATCGTCATGGAAAAGCGTTCGGCGCTGAAGATCTGGACACTGCTCTTGGCCATCCTGACCTTCTCGCTGTCGCTGCTCGGCACTTTCCTGGTGCGTTCCGGCGTGCTGACCTCTGTGCACGCCTTCGCCACCGATCCGGCGCGCGGCGTCTTCATCCTGTGCATCCTGACGCTGTTCATCGGCGGTTCGCTGGCGCTGTTTGCGCTGCGCGCCTCGCGGCTGACGGCGGGCGGTTTGTTCCATCCGATCTCGCGTGAGGGCGCGCTGGTGCTGAACAATCTCTTTCTCACCACCGCCACGGCAACGGTGCTGGTCGGCACTCTCTACCCGCTGGCGCTGGAGGCGCTGACCGGCGGCAAGATCTCGGTCGGCGCGCCGTTCTTCGACCTGACCTTTGGCCCGCTGATGCTGCCGCTATTGGTGATCGTGCCGTTCGGCCCCTTGCTCGCCTGGAAGCGTGGCGACATCATCGCCGCCTCGCAGCGGCTGATGGCGGCCTTCGCTTTGGCGATCGCCGCGATGCTGGTAACCGGCCTCTTCATCGACGGCGCCTCGGTCTTTGCCGCCCTCGGCACCGGCCTCGCCGTCTGGCTGGTCGGCGGCGCGCTGACCGACCTTGCAGTCAAATCCGGCTTCGGCTCCGTGGCGCCGGCAATCATGCTTCGCCGCTTCGCCGGCCTGCCGCGCTCCGTCTTCGGCACGGCATTGGCCCATCTCGGCCTCGGGCTGACCTTGCTCGGCATCGTCGGCACGCTCTGCTTCGGCACGGAGAAAATCCTCAGCATGCATCCCGGCGAGACGGTGGAACTCTCCGGCCACACGCTGCGCTTCGAAGGGCTCTCCCCGCGGAAAGGTCCGAACTTCACCGAGGATCGCGGCCGCTTCCTGCTGATGGGCGCCGACGGCAACGCCGATGGCATGATTACCTCCGCAAAACGCTTCTATCCGGTGCGCCAGACGGTGACGACGGAGTCCGGCATCAGGACGATCGGCTTGAGCCAACTTTATCTGTCGCTCGGCGACGAGAACAATGACGGCTCCGTCGTCGTGCGCCTCTGGTGGAAGCCGCTGGTCACACTGATCTGGGGCGGCGGGCTGGTGATGATGGCGGGCGCAGCCATATCGCTGCTCGACCGTCGCCTGCGCATCGGCGCGCCGGCAAAGCGGCGCAAGCCTGCGATAGCGGCAGCGGCCTCGCCATGAACGCAAGATTTTCGCTCGCCTCGCTGGCCCTGCTGCTGGCGCTGTTCTTCGCCGGCGCAGCTCAGGCGGTAAAGCCTGACGAGGTGCTGCAGGATCCCGCATTGGAGGTGAGGGCGCGGGCGCTGTCCGAAGGCCTGCGCTGCATGGTCTGCCAGAACCAGTCGATCGACGAATCCGACGCCGATCTTGCTCGCGACCTGCGCATCCTCGTGCGCCAGCGCCTCGTCGCCGGCGACACCGACCAGCAGGTGATGGACTATATCGTCTCGCGCTATGGCGAGTTCGTGCTCTTGAAGCCGCGCTTCAGCCTGCGCAACGCGCTTTTGTGGGGCACCCCGGTGTTTCTGCTTCTGGCCGGCGGACTGTTCATCGTGCTCAGCGCCCGCTCGCGCCGAACTGTGCCGGACAGCACCCTGAGCGCCGAGGAACAGGCGGCGCTGGATAAGATGCTGCGCGAGTAGCGCCATCGCCGTGCTTGGCGATTGACCGCAACCGCCCTTGGCTATCCCGCGCTTGATGTCTTCAATCATCTTGGTTTCCCAATCGACTGATACTCGAGTTCGGTTGCTGTGGCCTGTGGTCATTTGAAACCTCGTGATCGCATGCATCGTCGCCAATCCCCAACATTACAAAACTTTCATGTACCGGAAATGGCGCCGTAATGTGCGGCTCTCTAATCCTCTTGGCCGAGGATGCTTCGCCTGAGCGCATCCACGTCGATAGAGGATAGGAAACCCCATGAATAATGCCCCCAATTCATTTGCCTCCACCCGCAAGCGCCTGATGGCGGCTGCAGCGTCCCTGGCCGTTATCGGTGCGGTCGGCGCGGGCGCGCTTGCCACCGGCACCGCCCCCGTGCTGGCCGATGCCGTGCGCGTCGAAGCCCCGCAGGTGCCGAGCTTCGCCGATGTCGTTGAGCATGTCTCGCCGGCGGTCGTCAGCGTCAAGGTCAAGGCCAAGATCCAGCCGACGGCCGATGATGGTTCCGACGACCAGGACGGTTTCGACAACCTGCCCGACAATCCGCAGCTGCGCCGCTTCTTCAAGGAATTCCGTGGCTTCGGTGACCAGGGTGGCCAGTTCGGCATGCGCCGCTTCGACCACCGCGACCATGGCAATGGCCAGCCGCGTCCGATCGCTCAGGGCTCGGGCTTCTTCATCTCCGAGGACGGCTATCTCGTCACCAACAACCACGTCGTGTCGGAAGGCTCGGATTTCAGCGTCGTCACCAATGACGGCAAGGAGCTCGACGCCAAGCTGATCGGCACCGATCCGCGCACCGATCTCGCCGTGCTCAAGGTCGATGGCGGCGGCAACAAGTTCACCTATGTCGACTTCGCCGACGATTCCAAGGTCCGCATCGGCGACTGGGTGGTCGCCGTCGGCAATCCGTTCGGCCTGGGCGGCACTGTCACCGCGGGCATCGTCTCGGCCCGCGGCCGCGACATCGGCGCCGGCCCTTATGACGACTTCATCCAGATCGACGCTTCGGTCAACCGCGGCAATTCGGGCGGTCCGACCTTCAACCTCAACGGCCAGGTGATCGGCATCAACACCGCCATCTTCTCGCCGTCGGGCGGCAGCGTCGGCATTGCCTTCGATATCCCGGCCTCGACCGCCAAGCAGGTGGTCCAGGACCTGATGAAGAGCGGCTCGGTCCAGCGCGGCTGGCTCGGCGTCGAGATCCAGCCGGTCACCTCCGATATCGCCGAGTCGCTCGGCCTGAAGTCGGACAAGGGCGCGCTGGTCTCGAGCGCCCAGGACGGCGGGCCGGGCAAGAAGGCGGGTATCGTCGCGGGCGACGTGATCACCAAGGTCGACGGCAAGGATGTCGCCTCGCCGAAGGAGCTCGCCCGCATGATCGGTGCATTCGCGCCGGGCAAACCGGTCGATGTCACCGTCTGGCGCAACGGCAAGGACGAGACGGTCAAGGTCGATCTCGGCACGCTGCCGGCAAGCGACAAGCAGGCCTCGAACGACGACAGCAACAAGCAGTCGGCGCCGGCGGCCAAGGCCGACACGCTTGCCGATCTCGGCTTGACCGTCACCAAGGCGGAAAAAGGCAAGGGCCTCGTGGTCACCGACGTCGACCCCGACAGCGATGCGGCCGACCGCGGCATCCAGCCCGGCGACGTCATCACCTCGATCAATTCGAACGACGTGAACACCACCGACGATGTTTCCAAGGCGATGACGGATGCCGCCAAGGCCGGCCGCAAGGCCGTGCTGATGCAGATCACCCGCGACGACTCGAATCGCTTCGTGGCGCTGCCGGTCGGCAAGGGCTGACATCGACTTTCAGCTTCCCCATGGCGGTATCAACACCCCCGAGCCGCCGTGGGGAAACATGGGGCCGAGCACGTAAGTCAGTCGCCGTGTTTCGCTCCTGGCGGCAGCGGGTTTCCCATCACCCGCTGCCGTTTTAACTTGAAGGCAAGACGATATGACTGCCCCTCAACCTTCCAATGAAATCGCGTATAACGGCTCCATGAAGATTCTCGTCATGGAAGACGATCGCGAGGCGGCGGACTACTTGCAAAAAGCCTTCGCCGAGGCGGGCCACACCGCCCATGTCGCCGGCGACGGCGAGACCGGCTTCGCGCTCGCCGATGCCGGCGACTATGACGTGATGGTGGTCGACCGCCTGATGCCGCGCCGTGACGGCCTGTCGGTGATCGCCGCGCTTCGCTCGCGCGGCAACACCACGCCGGTGCTGATCCTTTCGGCGCTGGGCGAGGTCGACGACCGGGTCACCGGATTGCGCGCCGGCGGCGACGATTACCTCACCAAGCCCTACGCCTTTTCCGAATTGCTCGCCCGCGTCGAGGTGCTGAACCGCCGCGCCAGCGCGCGCGAGTCCGAGACGGTCTACCGCGTTGGCGATCTCGAGCTCGACCGGCTGTCGCATTCGGTCAAGCGCGCCGGCCGCGAGATCACGCTGCAGCCGCGCGAGTTCCGCCTGCTCGAATATCTGATGCGCCATGCCGGCCAGGTGGTGACGCGCACCATGCTTCTGGAAAATGTCTGGGACTATCATTTCGACCCGCAGACCAACGTCATCGATGTCCACGTCTCGCGCCTTCGCGGCAAGATCGAAAAAGGCTTCGACAAGCCGATCCTGCACACGATCCGCGGCGCCGGCTACATGCTGAAAGGCGGCTAGAACCCGTTATGGCATTGTCCCTGCCGGCCATCATGAAGACGACGGCGGCCCGGCTTTCGGCGCTTTATCTTCTGCTTTTCGCGCTCTGCGCGGTGCTGCTCGTCCTCTACATGACGTCGCTGTCGGCGCGCATGCTGACCGCGCAGACGCAGGAGACCATCAACGACGAGGTGCTGGGCCTGGCCCGCGCCTATCAGCGCGGCGGCCTGCCGGTGCTGGTGCGCGTCGTCGAGGCCCGCTCGCGCCAGCCCGGCGCCAATCTCTATCTGATCGCCGACGCCAACGGCCAGATCTTGACCGGCAATGTGCAGAGCCTGGAGCCCGGGGTCATCGAGACCGAGGGCTGGACGATGGACCCGTTTTCCTACCAGCGCTTCGGCGAGGGCGAGCTCGATCGGCTGCGCAGCGGCGGTTCGGACCAGGCCACGCCTCCGGCCAACGACGGCAACACTCCACAATCGACAGGTGAGAAGGGTCACAACGCCATCGCGCTGGTGCTGAGACTGCCCAACCAGATGATCATGCTGGTCGGCCGCGACCTCGGCGAGCCCGAGCGCTTCCGCGCCGTCATCAGCCGTGCGCTGACGCTGGCGCTTGGCATGATGGGTTTGGGCGGCATCCTGATCTGGTTTTTTGTCGGGCGCGCCGCGCTGAAGCGCATCGACAGCGTCTCGGACGCCAGCCGCCGCATCATGGGCGGCGATTTGTCCGGACGTCTGCCGGTCACCGGCGCCGGCGACGAATTCGACCGCCTGTCCGAAAACCTCAATTCGATGCTGGCCAGGATCGCCATGTTGAACGAGGGGCTGAAGCAGGTCTCCGACAACATCGCCCATGATCTGAAGACGCCGCTGACCAGGCTGCGCAACCGCGCCGAGGCGACGCTCGCCGGCAGGCACAAGACGGAGGAGTACCGCCAGGCGCTTGAAGGCACGATCGCGGAGTCCGACCAGCTCATCAAGACGTTCAACGCCATCCTGATGATCTCGCGCCTGGAGGCCGGCTACTCCTCGGAACAGACCGGTCCCGTCGATCTCGCCGCCACGGTGAGCGATGTCGTCGAGCTCTATGAGCCGGTGGCGGAGGAGGCGGGGGTTGCGCTGGAAACGACCGTGTCCGAGGCCTTCACGATCAACGGCAATCGCGAGCTGATCGGCCAGGCGTTGTCCAACATCGTCGACAACGCCATCAAATACTCGACCGACGCTGCCGAGGCGCCGAAAGTACGGGTGGTGCTGGAGCGCGCCGGCAACGAGATCAAGCTTGCCGTCACCGACAATGGCCACGGCATTCCCGACGACGCCGATCGCGCCCGCGCCACCGAGCGCTTCGTGCGCCTGGAAAAGAGCCGCTCGCAACCGGGCTCGGGCCTCGGCCTCAGCCTCGCCAAGGCAATCATGACTTTCCACAACGGAAGGCTTGATCTTTTGCCCGCCAATCCGGGATTGTCCGTGGTCATGAGTTTCCCGTTGCGGGAGACGCATTGACAGCGCGGACAAATGGCGAAGAAGAAAATCGAATCCGAGTTCCGGCTTAGCCCGACAGTGGCGCTCCGCCCCCTTGATGCGGAGCATGCCCGGCGTGAATTGTCGGAAATCGCCGATGCCGCCGAGGAAGAGGGGCTTTCGCGCCTCGCCGCATTCCTGGCGGGCGAGGGGCCGCTGCAGGACCTGCTGGCGGCCGTCTTCGACCTCTCGCCCTTCCTGCGCGATGTGGCGCGCCGCCGGCCATCCGTTCTCGACACGCTGTTCGACCGGACGATCGAAGCGCGACTCGGCGCCATCGGCGAGGCGATCGGCGGCGCGGCCAAGGTGGATGACGCCTCGGAATCGGGCCTGATGATGGCGCTCAGGCAGTGGAAGACGGAGGCGCATTTCCTGATCGCGCTGGCCGACCTTTCGGGCGAGGCGGAGACCTCGGTGACGGTGCGCCGTCTCAGCGATCTCGCGGATGCCTGCACAAAAGCCGCTGTCGATTTCCTGCTGCTCGACGCGCAACGGCAAGGCAAGCTCAAGCTGCCGGATCGGGCGGAACCGGCGAAGGATTCGGGCTGGATCCTGCTCGGCATGGGCAAGCTCGGCGCGCATGAGCTGAATTTTTCCTCCGACATCGATCTCGTCGTCTTCTTCGATCCGGAGGCGCCGGCCGTCATCGATCCGCTCGACGCCACCGAGCTGTTCTCACGCCTCACCCGCCGGCTCGTGCGCATCCTGCAGGACCGTACCGAGCACGGCTATGTGTTTCGCACCGATCTGAGGCTCCGCCCTGATCCCGGCTCGACGCCGCTGGCGATCCCCGTCGAGGCCGCACTTCGCTATTACGAGGCGCGCGGCCAGAACTGGGAGCGGGCGGCCATGATCAAGGCGCGGCCGGTTGCCGGCGACCTTGCCGCGGGCGCGGCCTTCCTCAAGGAATTGCAGCCCTATGTCTGGCGCAAATACATGGACTATGCGGCGATCGCCGACGTCCATTCGATCAAGCGCCAGATCCATGCCCACAAGGGCCATGGCGAGATCGCGGTGAAGGGCCACAACGTCAAGCTCGGCCGCGGCGGCATCCGCGAGATCGAGTTCTTCGTCCAGACCCAGCAACTCATCGCTGGCGGCCGCTTCCCGGAGCTGCGCGGCCGCGAAACCGTACCGATGCTCGCAGCGCTCGCCGCGCGCGGCTGGATCACCGCCGACGCACGCGACGCGCTCGCGCGACAATACTGGTTCCTGCGCCGCGTCGAGCATGCCATCCAGATGGTGGCGGACGAGCAGACGCATATCCTGCCGGAAGAAGACGAGGAGCTGAAGCGCATCGCGCTGATGCTGGGTTTTGCCGGCGAGGCGGAATTCACCCAGGCCTTCCGCGCCTCGCTGCAGCAGGTCGAGCGCCATTATGCGGCGTTGTTCGAAACTGCTCCCGAGCTTTCGGCCGGCGTCGGCAATCTGGTCTTCACCGGCGATGTCGACGATCCCGACACGCTGCAGACGCTCGATCGCCTGGGCTTCCAGCGGCCTAGTGACATCTGCCGTGTCATCCGCGGCTGGCATTTCGGCCGCTACCGCGTCACCCAGTCGGCCGAGGCCCGCGAGCGGCTGACCGAATTGACGCCGGCGCTGCTCAAAGCCTTCGGCCAGACGCGGCGCGCCGACGAGGCGCTGATGCGCTTCGACGAGTTCCTCGCCGGCCTGCCGGCCGGTATCCAGCTCTTCTCGCTGCTGCAGTCGAACCCGGCGCTGCTCAAGCTGATGGCGACCATCATGGGCGCCGCGCCTCGGCTGGCGGCCATCATCACGCGTCGTCCGCATGTCTTCGACGGACTGCTCGATCCGGCATTGCTTACCGAACTGCCGGATCGCGCCTATCTCTCGGCCCGGCTTGCCGCCTTTATCGAAGGCGACCGCGCCTATGAGGATGTGCTCGACCGGCTGCGCATCTTCGCTTCCGAGCAGAAATTCCTGATCGGCGTTCGCCTGCTTGCCGGCTCTATCGATCCGGCGCGGGCGGGGCGCGCCTTCTCGGATCTCGCCGATCTCACCATCGAGGCGGCGCTCGACGCCGTGATCGCCGAATTCGCGCTGCGCCACGGCAGCATCGCGGGCGGCAGGGTGGCGCTGCTCGGCATGGGCAAGCTGGGCAGCCGCGAGCTCACGGCGGGTTCGGATGTCGATCTCATCCTGCTCTATGACCACGACACCGACGCCGAGGACTCCGACGGCGAGAAGCCGCTGGCGCCTTCGCATTACTATACCCGCATGACGCAGCGCCTGATCGCGGCCGTCTCGGCGCCGACGGCCGAAGGTGTGCTCTACGAGCTGGATCTGCGCCTGCGCCCCTCCGGCAACAAGGGGCCGGTCGCCACCCATATCGACGCGTTCAAGAAATATCAGCGCCAGGACGCCTGGACCTGGGAGCACATGGCGCTGGCACGGGCCCGCGCCGTCGGCGGCGATGCCGAGCTCCGCGCCGGGCTCGATACGGAAGTGGCGGTGGTACTGGCGCAGCCGCGCGATGCGGCCAAGGTCAAAGCCGAGGCCTCGGACATGCGTGCGCTGATCGAGAAGGAGAAGGCGCCGCGCGATCTCTGGGACATCAAGCTGATCCCGGGCGGGCTCATCGACCTGGAATTCATCGCCCAGGTCGCGGTCATTACCGGCGCGATCGAACCTGGCCGCCGGGTCACGGCGACTGCCGACATTCTGGCCCGGCTTTCTCCGGACTTCGCCGCAGCCGATATGCGTGAAGAGCTTGGCGAGGCCTATCGGCTCTATCTGGCGCTGACCCAGATGATCAGGCTTTGCCTCACCGGCGAGTTCCAGCGCGACGATGTCCCGCCGGGACTATCGGATCTGCTGCTCGCGGTCACCGACCTGCCGGATTTCGGTGTGCTGGAAGCACATCTCAAGGAGATGTCGCGGAAGGTCAGGAGAGATTTCGACCGTCTGCTTCGTGCGGGAGCGTCGCCATCAACCGCATCGTTGCCATGAGATTCCCCGGGTGGCACATTAGCCACAGTTAATATTAATCGGCGATCCGGTCTTGCGCCATTGGCAGAGGTGTCCCGTAATGGGTCAATAGGTCTGGCACCGCAATTGCACTATCAGCAATGCCGGGGTCAACCATCACCCCGACGATGGGGGGCCCCGCCGCTTCGCAAATGGAGCGGCGGGTTCTTAACGGCTGATTTGAAAGCCGCCTAAATCGCCATGCATTGGGGCGCTGGGCAATTATGGATCTTCCGAAATTTTTGGTAGGCATGTTCACGACGTCATTCATCGTGGCGATCTGGGCTTACAACGAAACTGGTTCTGTCTGGGCAGTGCTTGGATGGGCAATCCTGGCCATGATCATTCTGCAGGTCGGATATATCGGTCTGGTCATCAGCTTGATCTATAGACGGGCGTCGAAAGGCGCCGATGCAAGTCCGGCATCTACAGCAGCAAATGATTTAAACCTTACCGGTCCAGTTTAGCGACCCGACAGTCCGTTGGGTTTGACTGACTGCCGCCCTGACCGGCCCGGGGCAAGCCGGAAGTGAGATGTCCAGCAGGAAGGAGGGGGCGCTGTCCGCCGGAGCCTTTGGAAATTCCGCATTCCGAACTAGAGCAATTCCAGGAAAAGTGTGTGCGGTTTTCCGTTCGGAATTGCGTAAAAACAAAGAACTAGAGCGGTTCGCCGTTTTCATGAAACGGTGAAACGCTCTAAGCCGCCGCCTTCACCGCGGACGGCGCTTTCTTCAGCGGAATGCGTACCGACACGATCGTGCCGACACCCTCGGTCGAACGGATCTTCAGCGCGCCGCCCTGCAATTCGGCCAGCGAGCGCGAGATGGCGAGCCCGAGGCCCGAGCCTGTGTGGTTCTTGGAGAACTGGTTCTGCACCTGCTCGAACGGCCGGCCGAGCTTGCTCAGCGCCTGCTTGGGGATACCGCAGCCATTGTCCTCGATGGTGAGCAGCAGCGCGCCCGACGTGTTGCGCGCTCTGACCGTGATCTTGCCGCCCTGTCCGGTGAATTTCACCGCGTTGGAAAGAAGGTTGATGGCGATCTGCTTGATCGCGCGGCGGTCGGCATAGAGCCGCATCGTATCGGCGATGCGCGTCTCGACATTGATCGACTTCTCCGCTGCCTGCAGCGAGATCACCCGCACCGTTTCCTTGATCAGCGGGCAGAGGTCGATCTCCTCGTGGTCGAGCGAGAACTGGCCCGCTTCGATCTTCGACATATCGAGGATGTCGTTGATGACGCCGAGCAGGTATTTGCCGCTGCCGTTGATGTCGGTCGCGTATTCCTCATAGCGCTCCGAGCCGAGCGGTCCGAACAGGCCCTGCTGCATCAATTCGGAGAAGCCGATGATGGCGTTGAGCGGCGTGCGCAATTCATGCGACATGTTGGCGAGGAATTCCGACTTGGCGCGATTGGCCGCCTCGGCGCGCTCGGTTTCCTTCATGTATTTGCGGTTGAGCTCGACCAGTTCGCTGGCGCGTTCCTCCTCGGCGCGCCGCGCGAGGCTGAGATCGTGGATCGTCGCCATCAGCCGGCGCTCGCTGTCGACCAGCTTTTCCTGATGCAGCTTGATCTGGGTGATGTCGGAGCCGACCGAGACGACGCCGCCGTCGCGGGTCCTGAGCTCGTTGACCTGCAGCCAGCGGCCGTCGGCGAGCTGGCGCTCGAGCGTGATGCCGCCATGCGGCCCGTTGGCATTGGCCAACCTGCGCTCCGAGGCGAAGGCCAGCATGCGCTGCTCCAGCATATCGCGGGTCGCGCCCGGCACCACGTCGCGATCCGACAGCCCATTGTCCTTCTGGAACTTCGAATTGCACATGATCAGCCGTTCGGCGGCATCCCACAGCACGAAGGATTCGTTGATGTTCTCGATCGCTGTCCTGAGCCGCATGTCGGCCGCTTCCGAACGCAGCGCTAGATGCCGCTGCTCGGTGACGTCGACGGCGATGCCGATCAGCTGGATCTCCGGCGCCTCCGGGTCGATCACCTGGGCGCGGGCTCGCATCCATACCCATTGTCCGTCGGCGTGGCGCATGCGAAAGACCTGGTCGATATGGTCAATCTCGCGTTCGATGATGCGGTTGGCGAGCTCGAACAGGTCGCCGTCTTCCGGGTGGACGATCTCGTCGACCTCGCCGAAGGAGAGCATCGTGTCGCAGGGCTCATAGCCCAGCATGTCGTACATCGAGCGCGACCAGTACATCTTGCCGCGCACCATGTCCCAGTCCCACAACCCGCAGCGGCCGCGCACCAGCGCCATGTCGATGCGCTGATGCGCTTCGAGATAGATGCGGTCCGCCGCCTGGGCGCGCGCCGCCTGGCCGAAATAGGCGTAGAGGATGACGATCAGCACGCCCGCCGTCAGCACGAACAGCGTGACGTTGAGCGACATAGACTTGCGCCAGCTGTCGAACACCGCTTCCTGCGGCACCAGCACTGCGGCCGCGTGTTTGCGGTTGCCGCTGAGGCTGACAGCGGCAAACCAGTCCTGTCCGCCGGTGCTGACATCCATCACGCCGGCGCGGTCGCCGAACATGAAAAGCGGCTGGCCGCCCAGGATCAAACTGTCGAGCGTGCGGCCCTGCCAGCCCGTCGACAGCGGCGAAACGGCGATGACCTTGAAGTTGGCGTCGGTGATGGCGAGCACATGGGCGCGGCTCATGGCGCCCTGGCGGCTGATGTTCTCCAGGAGGCTTGTGGCATTGACGCCGGCCGCGCTGGGGTCCGCAGTGATCGCCTGCGCCATCTGGCCGGCGGCGAGCGCCAGCACTGCCTTGGCGTCGCGCTCGATCTCGTCATGCTCGTTCATCAGCGACAGGAAGCGCAATGCCGCGATGACGATGAGAAAAACGACGATCAGCGCCGGGATCGACCGGCGCAGCAGCGGCTCGGCGGCCAAGAGCCGCTGATAGGTGGGTTCGGCGATCAGGCGCGCATTGCCGGCAAGTCCGTCGCTCCTTGCCTTGCGACGCGCAAAAGCCTTCCCTCCGGGCGCGCCCCACGCGTCCGCCTTGGCCATAAATGGCACTCCCCGATTTGCCGCATACTTGGATGATCCGGCTACGCCGCACGCCCCGAATCGCCATTAAAGAATCAAAGCCGATTCGCCTTGTCCAGAGGCGCGGGCGAAAAAGATTAAAAGTTGATTGAAATTCTTCGCAACTGCTGATCTCCCCCCTCGTGGGGGAGATGGCCGGCAGGCCAGAGGGGGGCGCTGTCCCCGCCAGCCCTCCCAACCGTTCAATGGCCTCAACATAAGGTAGCTTTTGGACCCATTGGTAAAGAGCAGACGTTGCGATCCTTCGCGCCCCCCTCTGCCCTGCCGGGCATCTCCCCCACGAGGGGGGAGATTGCTAATCACGCCAGCGTCCGCTCGACGATATCGCGCAGATCCGCCGACAGGTTCTCAACCTTCGCCATGTCGAGCAGCGCCTGCCTGGCCTTGGCTTGACGTACAGGCTCCAGCGAGCGCCAGGAGCGTAGCGCCGTGGCCAGCCGCGCCGCCACTTGCGGGTTGCGCTTCTCCAGTTCCAGCACCGTCTCGGCGAAGAAACGGTAACCTTCGCCGTCGGGGCGGTGGAAGCCGGTCTGGTTGGCACTGGAGAAGGTGCCGATCAGAGAACGCACCCGGTTCGGGTTGGCGATCGAGAAAGCCGGATGCTGCGTGAGCTCGCGCACTTTCTCGACGGTCCTCGCTCCGGGCACGCCAGCCTGGATCTGGAACCATTTGTCGAGCACCAGCGCGTCGCCGCGATAGCGGACCTCGAAAGCGGCCAGCGCTTCTTCGGCCTCGACCGTGCCTGAATGGCGATGCGCCAGCACGGCGAGCGCCGCGGCGCGGTCGGTCATATTGGTGGCGGCGGTGAAGTGTCGCGCGGCGAGGCCCGCGCCGCCCGGCAGCAGCGACAGATAGTCGAGCAGGGTGTTGCGCAGGGCCCGGCGTCCGGCGCTCGCCGCGTCCGGACTGAAAGGCCCGTTGTCGGCAAGCCGGTCATGGAGCGCCGCGAAGGTCTCGCCGTTTGCCTCGGCGATCGCCCGCGCCAGCGCCTCGCGCGCGGCGAAGATGGCGTCTGGATCGATGCCCTTGCCGATGTCGCGGGCGATGTCGGCTTCGCCGGGCAGCGACAGCGCCAGTGCCCGGTAGGCCGGCTCCAGCGCCTCGTCGCCGGCGATCCTGCCGGCAAGCTCGGCGAGCCGTGCCGCGAAGGCCGGCTCTCTGCCGCCGAGGATCTGGCGGAAGGCGACGATCAGCGCGTCGGTCAGCAGCGTGTTGAATGCCTGCCAGCGCGCGAAGGCATCGCTGTCATGCGCCGCGAGGAAGAACTGGTCGTCGGCCTTCTGCTGCACGGAAAGCGTGATCGGCGCCGAGAAGCCGCGGTTGAGTGACACCGAAGGCCGTTGCGAAATACCCGAGAAGCGCACCGTGTGCCGGCGCTTGCGGATATGGATGACACCGTCATCCACCGTTGCGCCCTCGACGGCCGTCCAGGTGACGGGCTTGCCATTGGCGCCGACCAGGCCGAAGGCCAAAGGGATATGCATCAGCCGCTTGCGGCTTTCCGACGGCGTCGGCGGCACCGACTGCTCGATCTCCAGGGTGAACTCCTTCGCCGCCGCATTGTGCGTGGAACTCACCGTCAGGTTCGGGGTGCCGGCCTGGTGGTACCAGAGCGCGAATTGCGCAAGGTCTCTGCCCGAGACGTCCTCGAACACTTTGAGGAAATCCTCGATGGTCGCCGCCTCGCCGTCATGCCGCTCGAAATAGAGGTCCATGCCGGCACGGAAGGTCTCCGCGCCGAGGATGGTGCGGATCATGCGCACCACTTCCGAGCCCTTCTCGTAGACGGTCGCCGTGTAGAAGTTGTTGATCTCGCGGTAGCGGCGCGGCCTGACCGGATGCGCGAGCGGCCCCTGGTCTTCCGGGAACTGGTGCGCGCGCAGCGTGCGCACCTCGGCGATGCGCTTCACCGCCCGCGAGCGCTGGTCGGCGGAGAATTCGTGGTCGCGGTAGACCGTCAGCCCTTCCTTCAGGCAGAGCTGGAACCAGTCGCGGCAAGTGATTCTGTTGCCCGTCCAATTGTGGAAATACTCATGCGCGATGATCGCCTCGATATTGGCGAAGTCGGCATCAGTCGCAGTCTCCTCGTCGGCCAGCACATATTTGTCGTTGAAGACGTTGAGGCCCTTGTTCTCCATGGCGCCCATGTTGAAGTCGGATACGGCGACGATGTTGAAGACGTCGAGGTCGTATTCGCGGCCGAAGGCTTCCTCGTCCCATTTCATCGAGCGTTTCAGCGCGTCCATCGCGTAGCCGGCAAGCCGTTCCTTGCCGGGTTCGACATAGATGCCGAGCTCGACCTCGCGGCCGGACATGGTGGTGAAGCTGCCAGCCACCTTGCCAAGCGCGCCCGCCACCAGTGCAAAAAGGTAGGAGGGTTTGGGGAAGGGGTCGTGCCAGACCGCATAATGGCGTCCGTCGGCGAGCGCGCCGCGTTCGACGGGATTGCCGTTTGAAAGCAAAAGCGGCGCCTCGTTGTGCGGCGCTTCGATGCGCACAGTGTAGACCGACAGGATATCGGGACGGTCGAGAAAATAGGTGATGCGGCGAAAGCCTTCGGCCTCGCATTGCGTGCAATAGACGTTGCTGGAACGGTACAAGCCCATAAGCGCCTCGTTGCGCGAAGGCGCGATCTCCGTCTCCAGGCGGAGCTCGAAACGCTGCGCCGCCGGCGGCTTCAGAATCGTCAGCCTGTCCGGCGTCGCCTCATAGTCGCCGGCTGCGAGCGCGTGCCCATCGATGGCGACGCCGAGCAGCGTCAGCCCGTCGCCGTCGAGCACCAGCGGCGCCGAGGCGGTGACCCCCTCGCGTCGCTCGATGGTGAGCAGCGCGGTGACATGGGTCGCGTCCGGCGACAGGCGGAAGTCCAGGCTGGTCGCAGGGATCAGATAGTCGCTGGGGCGATAGTCTTCGAGCCTGAAGACATGGCCGGTATCGGTGCGCATTCCTTGAGCTTTTCCTGTCGAGGCGGCCAGCCGGCCTGGCTGGTCCAAGAATTTTGAGGGTGCGCGCTCTTTACACGAAACGGCCACTCGACAAAACTGCGGCATAGCTTGTGTTTCGCAATTCCGGACGGAAAACCGTTACACACTTTTCCTGGAATTGCTCTTGGCCTATTTCGCGGCTTCGTTTCCCGACCATCAATACGAGGCAAGATGACCGTCGATCATGCCGTCGGCCACAACACGTTGCGCGGCATCACGCTGAAGATCGTCTCGGTGACGGTCTTCGTTGGCATGCAGACCTGCATCAAGGCGGCCGGCGACGTGCCCGCCGGACAGATCGTCTTCTTCCGCTCCTTCTTCGCCATCTTCCCGATCGTCGCTTTCCTGGCCTTCAAGGGTGAGCTCGCCACCGCGTTCACGACCAGGCGGCCGTTCAACCATATCGCGCGTGGCGTCGTCGGCGTCGGTGCCATGGGGCTCGGCTTCTTCGCGCTGACCAGGCTGCCGCTGCCGGAGGCCATCACGCTAAACTACGCCCAGCCGCTGCTGGTCGTGGTGTTCTCCTCTGTCTTCCTCGGCGAGACGATCCGCGTCTACCGCTGGAGCGCGGTGGCGGTCGGTCTTGCCGGCGTGCTGATCATCTCCTGGCCCGAGCTGACGCTGCTCAATTCCGGTGAAGGCCTCGACGACCAGGAGCTGCTGGGCGTCATGGCCGCGCTGATCGCCGCCGCGATTTCGGCGGTCGCCATGCTTCTGGTGCGCAATCTCGTGCAGACGGAGAAGACGGCGACCATCGTGCTGTGGTTCTCCTCGACGGCTTCGGTGTTGTCGCTCTCCACGCTGCCCTTCGGCTGGCAGGCCCTGACGCCGATGCAAGCGGCACTGCTCGTTTTTGCCGGCTTCTGCGGCGGGCTCGGCCAGATCCTGATGACGGCGGCCTACCGCCACGCCGAAGCCTCGGTCGTGGCGCCGTTCGAATACACCTCGATGATCCTCGGCGTCGTCGTCGGCTATTTCGTCTTCGGCGACGTCACCTCGCTCAACACGCTAATCGGCGGCGTGATCGTGGTCGCCGCCGGCATCTTCATCATATGGCGCGAGCGGCAGCTCGGCCTGGAGCGTACGCGCACCAGGACGGCCGCGCCGCCGCAGGGATAGTTCCGCTGGGTGAATCTCATGCGCCGAGTTCCTTCACACCCCCCTCTTGCCGGCAGGACAGAGGCGGGTGCTGTCCCGCCAGCATTGCCGGTTTAGTCCGCACCCCGCTCCTTCGCCAGCCGCACCAGCACCGCCCGGGTCTGCTCATCCGCAGGGAAGAAGGACTCGATCGCCAGCTCCGACAGCGTGACGTCGAGCGGCGTGCCGAAGACTGTGATCGTGCTGATGAAGGACAGCACGGCGTCGCCATGCGCGAGCTTGAGCGGATGGACGATGCCACTCGGCTCGACCGGTGCGGGCCGGCTGCTTCTCAGGCCCGACGGATAGGCGCGCAACTCTCGCTCCAGCTCAATCAGCACCGGGTCGCCGGTGGCGTCGTTCTGGTGCTTGAGCCGCTCCAGCAGATGCGCGCGCCACTCCGCCAGGTTGACGATGCGCGGTGCCACGCCGTCCGGGTGCAGGCTGAGCCTCAGCACGTTGACCGGCGGCGTAAGCAGGGACGGTTCGGAAATATCAGCAAGGAACGGGGCGATCGCGCCATTGGCGGAAATAAGGTTCCAGTGCCGGTCCACCGCCAGTGCCGGAAAGGGCTCGTGGCCCTTGAGCACGGTCTCGACGGCGGCAAGCGCCGGCGCCAGCGTCGCATCGGTCAGCGGCTTTTCGCTGAAGCTCGGCGCGAAGCCGGCGGCAAGCAACAGTTGATTGCGTTGGCGCAGTGGAATCGACAGCTGCTCGGCCAGATGCAGAACCATGTCGCGCGACGGCTGGGCCCGGCCGCTTTCGACGAAGGAGAGATGCCGCTGCGAGATATCGGCCTCCATGGCGAGGTCGAGCTGGCTCATGCGCCGCCGCATGCGCCATTCGCGGATCAGGCTGCCGGCGGAAGGTTCGGATGTGGTCATGGGAGAGGAGTAGGGCGGCGAGGGACGCAGTTCAATTACCTTTGAGGTCATAGCCCCGCCTTCTCCCCTTGTGGGAGAAGGTGGATCGGCGCGCAGCGCCGAGACGGATGAGGGGTGTTCCAGCGGACTGAGACGCTGGCATTCCCTGGAGCACCCCTCATCCGCCCTTCGGGCACCTTCTCCCACAAGGGGAGAAGGAAAAAGTGCTCACGCCAACCCCCTCAACTTCGCCTTGACCTCGAGAAAATCCCGCCACGCCAGTTTCTTGTGCGCCGGCGTCCTGAGCAGATAGGCCGGGTGCAGCGTCGGCATCGCCGGGATGGCAACCCCGGAAGCGGTCGTGTGCACACGCCAATTGCCACGCAGGCGCAGGATGCCCTCGGTCGTGTTGAGCAGCGTCTTGGCTGACGGGCCGCCGAGATTGATCAGCACCTTGGGATTGACCAGTTCGATCTGCCTTTCGATGAAGGGCCGGCAGATTTCGGTCTCGTGCGGCGTCGGCGTGCGGTTGCCCGGCGGCCGCCACGGAATGACGTTGGCGATATAGGCCGAGTTGCGGTCGAGGCCGATCGCGGCGAGCATGCGGTCGAGCAGCCGGCCGGAGCGGCCGACAAAGGGCAGGCCTTCAAGATCCTCGTCTCTGCCCGGCGCTTCGCCGACCAGCATCAGGTCGGCGTTCGGATTGCCGTCGGCGAAGACCAGGTTCTTGGCCGTGAATTTGAGATTGCAGCCGTCGAAGGCAGCCATGTGCTGGCGCAGTTCCTCGAGCGTCGAGGCGCTTGCGGCCAGTTGCCGGGCAAGCAGCGCCTGCGCCTCGTCGGGGACGGTGGCGGCCGGTATGCGCGCTGGAGCGTCCGGAATATTGCGCGCGTCGAGACCGGATGATGGCGTTGCCGGCACGGACGCCTGGGGCCGCTCCGGGACCTGCCCGGATGCCGGGCGGCTCTCGGGTCTTGCGTCGCGAGGCGGTGCGGCTGGCGCCCGCTCGGCAGGCCTGCGTTCGGCCGACTTCGCCGCCGCTTCGGCAAATCGGTTGATCGGCGCGTCTTCCAGCGCGTCGTCGACGCCGGCGCTGGCATAGAAGGCGAGCAGTTCGGCGATCTCGGCAGGTGTGCTGGGGGAGGCGGCAGTCATGGCGCCACCATTGTCCGCGCGGCGCCGATTTGCAAGGTTAAGCCACGTTCGCCTGTATTGGAGCATGTCGAGATTCAGGTCAGGCCGAGTCGAAAATGGTGGTTTCCGAGAACCGGAGCGGAGCGTACTTTTCGTACGTGAGCACCGGAAGCGCAGGAAACCGCCATTTGCAGGCCGGCATCACCTGAATATCGATATGCTTTCACCCAGTGGGTATGCGGGGATCCTGCACGATGTAAAACGTCCAGCGCGGCGTATAATCGGTGACCAGGAAATCGAAGGTCGCCGTCTTCAGCGGGTCGATCTTGCCGTTGCGGAACAGCAGCCGGTCATAGGGTTCGAACCGGCGGTCGAAATCGGCGAAATTGCTCGACCAGATGTTGTCGGGCGTCTTGTTGCGCTGGTCGAAGGACAGGCCGTCGCCGAACACGCTCGGCTGGTCGAGGATTTCCTGCAGCTCGAACTGGAACTCCACCCAGGGCAGCGCGCTGTTGTTGAGCACGTCGATGCGCATGTACATCACGCCGTTGGCGACCTCGCCGGCCTTGCCGAAGGGCTCGATCGGCTTGGTCGCACGGATCGTCAGCGTTACCGGCGTCGCCGTGTTCAATTCCTCCCTGATGACCAGCGGGTCTTCCTTGGTGCCGATGCCAGACGCCCCCGTGATGCGGAAGCCACCCAGCTCGTCGGAGAAGGAATAGGCGCCGGTCGCCCAGACCTTCACCGGATCGGCTTCCGCCGGAAGGGTCAAAAAGAGGAGCGGAAGAACCGCGCGCCAGGCCATGCCTGGCGTGAAGAGTAAGCGCTTCGATGAAAAGCCGGCTGGCTCTGGACTGCGCATGACGCGAAGTATCGCCGATAACCAAGCCGTCGAACAATTAAAAACATGCCGTCGCCGCCTGGCCTGTCAACCAAGTGGCGCTGGCCTATGCTTGGCCATGGTCTCCGCTGCTGCCTTTTCGTAGGGAAAACCGCGACTTTTTGTCGAAATCGGCATTGTCACGTCAGCGCCGGTTTCGCGTCGCGAATTGATGCGCTATGCAGCGCATGAGCCAGCACAATGCGAGAACATGGCGAGCCAGTGAGGGGCCGATGAGCGAAATCGAACGCGAGAGCATGGAATTCGACGTGGTGATCGTCGGCGCTGGTCCCGCCGGCCTTGCCGCCGCGATCCGTCTGAAGCAGCTCAACCCGGACCTTTCCGTCGTCGTCCTGGAGAAGGGCGGCGAGGTTGGCGCCCATATCCTCTCCGGCGCCGTCGTCGACCCGATCGGCATCGACCGGCTGCTGCCCGGCTGGCGCGAAGAGGAGGGCCATCCGTTCAAAACACCGGTGACGGACGACCATTTCCTGGTGCTCGGGCCCGCCGGTTCCTTCCGCCTGCCGAACTTCCTGATGCCGCCGCTGATGAACAACCACGGCAATTACATCGTCTCGCTGGGCAATGTCTGCCGCTGGCTCGCGACCAAGGCCGAGGCGCTGGGCGTCGAGATCTATCCGGGTTTTGCCGCGGCAAGCCTCGTCTACAACGAGGCCGGCGCCGTCACCGGCGTCATCACCGGCGACATGGGCGTCGAGAAGGACGGCACGCATGGCCCGGCCTACGCGCCAGGCATGGCGCTGATGGGCAAATATGTGCTGATCGGCGAAGGTGCGCGGGGCTCTTTGGCCAAGCAGCTCATCGCCAAATACAAGCTTTCCGAAGGCCGCGAGCCCGGCAAATATGGCATCGGCCTCAAGGAGCTGTGGCAGGTCAAGCCCGAGAACCACAAGCCTGGTCTCGTACAGCATTCCTTCGGCTGGCCGCTCGACATGAAGACCGGCGGCGGCTCCTTCCTCTACCATCTCGAGGACAACCAGGTGGCGGTCGGCTTCGTCGTCCACCTGAACTACAAGAACCCGTATCTGTCGCCCTTCGAGGAATTCCAGCGGTTCAAGACCCATCCGGCGATCGCCGGCACCTTCGAGGGGGCCAAGCGCATCGGCTACGGCGCACGCGCCATCACCGAGGGCGGCTGGCAGTCGGTGCCGAAGCTTTCCTTCCCCGGCGGCGTGCTGATGGGTTGCGCGGCAGGCTTCGTCAACGTGCCGCGCATCAAGGGCTCGCACAATGCGGTGCTCTCCGGCATGCTGGCGGCCGAGCATGTGGCCGGGGCGATTGCCGGCGGCCGCGCCAATGACGAGCTCGCTTCCTACGAGGAAGCCTGGCGCGGCACCGATATCGGCAAGGACCTGAAGAAGGTGCGCAACGTCAAGCCGCTCTGGTCGCGCTTCGGCACCGTTGTCGGCGTCGGCATCGGCGGTCTCGACATGTGGCTGAACACGCTGTTCGGCTTCTCGCCTTTCGGTACGCTGAAGCATGGCAAGGCCGACTATGCGACGCTCGAACCGGCGGCGAAGCATCAGAAGATCGCCTATCCCAAGCCGGATGGCGTCTTGACCTTCGACCGGCTCTCCTCGGTGTTCCTGTCGAATACCAACCACGAGGAAAACGAGCCGGTGCACCTGATCGTCGGCGACATGGCGCTGCAGCAGCGTTCCGAGCACGATGTCTTTGCCGGTCCCTCGACCCGCTATTGCCCGGCCGGCGTTTATGAGTGGGTGGACAAGGACGGCAACGCCGCAGCTGACCCGTCGGCCAAGGATGTGCGCTTCGTCATCAACGCGCAGAACTGCGTGCACTGCAAGACCTGCGACATCAAGGATCCGAACCGGAACATCAACTGGGTGCCGCCACAAGGCGGCGAAGGCCCGGTTTACCAGGGCATGTGAGCCGCTCCGACCGGGCCGTCTCGACCGCCGCTCCAACAGGCCCGGCGAAGGTCGGATAGCCGCGCCTTATCGGCAGAGACCGTTGAAGCCGGGCGCCGAGTATGGTCTGCTTCGCGTCAAACGAGGAGGCGGACATGCGGCGCATCAGCCTGGCGATTTTAGCTGCTGCCGGCATGCTTTTTTGCGGGACGGCCTCGGCTGGCACCAAGCTGACCGTGCATGTGCGCAGCTATGACGTCACCGGCAGGACCGGGGCTGAACTGATCGAGGCGATGGATGGCCTCGGGCCGCGGCACGGCCATGCCACGCGCGCCATCGCCGAGACCGGCTATACCGTGCATTGGAACCTCGACGTGAAACGGGACAACGGCATCTGCCGGCTGCGTCAGGCCACCGGCACCATCGACCTGACCTACACCTTTCCGCGCCTCACATCGCCGTCCGGCCCGGTCCTGCGCAAGCGCTGGGACCGTTTCATTGCCGGCGTGCGCCAGCATGAGCATACCCACGGCCGCATCGCCAAGCAGATGATGCGGGCAACCGAGACGGCGCTTGCCGGGCTCGAGCGGCAGGACAACTGGTTCTGCACCGGTCTTCGCTGGGACGCCAGGCATCGCATCGACACGATCTATGCCGACTACGAGGCCAGGCAGAATGCCTTCGACGCGCGCGAGCACCGCGACGGCGGCCATGTCGAGAAACTGGTCAATGCATTGATGGGGAAGAACTGAAGCTCCAGCCCGTTCGCCTACCAAGCGGACGTCAGCTGCGCGGCTTGTCCGGCGCGTCGTTCGCCGCCAGCGCCGATTTGTGCTCGTCCTCGGGCGCGTTGCTGTCGGTCGGCAGCGTGAATTCGACCAGCACCGGCAGATGGTCGGAGCCGATGTCCTCCATCCGGGCCGACGAAAGGATCGTCACCCCGCCCTTGCTGAACACCTGGTCGATCGGCAGGCCCGCATAGCGGCGCAGAACGTCGGGCAGCGTCCGGTGGATCCAGGTCGGACCGGCCGACGGCATCAGCGTCATGCCGCTCATTCGCGCCACCCGTCGCACCGCCGCGCTCCACGGCACGGCATTGCAGTCGCCCGCCATGATGGCGGTCTCGCCGAGCGCGGCCAGCGGTTGCGCCAGTTCGCCGATCTGCCAGGATTGCTCCTTCGGCCACGGCCAGCTGAGATGGATCGCGGCGACATTGACCGGAATGCCGCCGAAATCGATCATGGCGGTAGCCATCGCGCCGCGCGGCTCGCAACGCGGGGCGATGCCGGCGGCAAAGGGACGGCGCGAGAGCAGCGCGACGCCGAAAATGCCGTTGGGGTAGTCGCACAGGATACGATAGGGGTAGGCGCCGGCGATATAGCTGAGCTCCTTCGCCCACATGCCGGACACTTCGTCGAGCGTGATGACGTCCGGGTTGGTCCTGCCGATCAGCGACAGCACCTTCTTCGGCGTCGGGTTGTTGAAGCGCAGGTTCATCTGCAACAGGCTGTAGGTGATGCGGTCGGCCGGCTTTGCGACCGCCTGCTGCGCCGACAATCTGGGCAGTGCGCCCGTCGTCGTAGCGAAGCAGGCGATGGCGAAGACCAGCACGGCGACGGCCTGCAGCCGGTAGGGACCAGCCAGCAGGGCCAGCGCGAGCAAGGCCGTCAGCAGGCTCAGATGCATGCGGAAATGAGAGAAGGAATCGAAGGCCGGATGCAGCGCGCCGAAGAACCCGGCCAAGAGCGCAGCCGAGCATGCCATCATCGCCAGGACTATCAGCTGAGCCATCATGCTCAAGCGCGCACCGCCCGTTGTCATTTTCTCCGAAGCCCCAGTCTTCCGTTCGGACCGGTTATCGGCCAAATTGCGGCCCAAGCAAGACGACCGATTGCCTCGCCGGTCGCTGGCAGGCGTTCGGTTATTGGAATGCCGTTTCGGAAAAGCTTCTGAGCTTGCGCGAATGCAGCCGCTCCATCGGCATTTCGGCCAGCTTCTCCATCGCCTTGATGCCGATGGTCAGATGCTGCGCCACCTGCCGCTTGTAGAACTCGGTCGCCATGCCGGGCAGCTTCAGTTCGCCATGCAGCGGCTTGTCGGAAACGCACAGAAGCGTCCCGTAAGGCACCCGGAAGCGGAAGCCGTTGGCGGCGATGGTGGCCGATTCCATGTCGAGCGCGATGGCCCGGGACTGCGACAGGCGCTGCACCGGTCCACGCTGGTCGCGCAGCTCCCAGTTGCGGTTGTCGATGGTGGCGACGGTGCCGGTGCGCATGATGCGCTTGAGGTCGTAGCCCGACAGGCCGGTCACTTCGGCGACCGCCTCCTGCAGCGCCACCTGGATTTCGGCCAGCGGCGGGATCGGCACCCAGACCGGCAGGTCGTCGTCGAGCACATGGTCCTCGCGCACATAGGCATGCGCCAGCACATAGTCGCCCAACGCCTGCGTGTTGCGCAGCCCGGCGCAGTGGCCAAGCATCACCCAGGCATGCGGCCTCAGCACCGCTATATGGTCGGTGATGGTCTTGGCGTTGGACGGGCCGACGCCGATATTGACCATGGTGATGCCGCCATGGCCCGGCTTCTTCAGGTGGTAGGCCGGCATCTGGGGCAGGCGGTGCGGCGGCGTTCCTTCGCTCGGCGAGCCGGCCCCCGCCTTGGTCAGGACATTGCCCGGTTCGACGAATTCACTGTAGCCGCCTCCACCACTCTCCATCAGTTCGCGAGCCCGCGCCACGAATTCGTCGATGTAGAACTGGTAATTGGTGAACAGCACGAAATTCTGGAAATGCTGCGGGCTGGTCGCCGTGTAATGCGTCATGCGGTGGAGCGAATAATCGATGCGCTGCGCGGTGAACGGCGCCAGCGGCCTTGGCTCGCCGAACGCCACCTCGAAAGTGCCGTTGGCGATCTGGTCGTCGGTGCCGTCGAGATCGGGCACGTCGAACAGGTCGCGGATCGGTCGTTTGATGCGCTCGGCGGCGGCGCCGTCGACATAGGTGCCTTCCAGGAAGGCGAAATGCAGCGGGATGGGTGTCGTCGATTCCGAGACCGTCACCGTCACGCCGTGATTGCGCATGATGAGCCGAAGCTGCTCGACGAGATAGTTCTCGAACAGTTGCGGCTGCGTGATCGTGGTGGCGAAATGGCCGGGCGTCGGCATATGGCCATAGGCCTGGCGCGAGTCGACCTGGCTGAATGAGGTCGTGGTGACGCCGATCTGCGGATAGAAGGCCCGGTAGCGCTTGCTTTCATCTCCGCCCGCGGCAAGGGCTGAGAAAGAATCGCGCAGGAATTTGGTGTTGCGGTCGTACAGCGCCTGCAGCGCTGCGACGGCCTTTCTGGCGTCGTGGAAGTCCTGCTTGCCGAAGGGCTCCGGCATGACGACCGAGTCGATGGCTTGGGGATAGATTCGCTTTTCCATGGCCCAATATAGAGATTTGGAAGAGCGGTTGGGAGGGGTGAGCGGACAGGAACCGCAACCCAGCTGGAGATTTTTTGTTATCGCTCCGATTCAGGGTGGGACGCGATTCAGGTCAGGCCGAGTCGAGAAAGGTGGATTCCGAGAACCGGCCTACGCCGGCCGTAGCTTTCATAGGACGGAGACATTTATGAGGGCTTCGGCCGGCGAAGGCCGGAGCGGAGCGTACTTAAGGTACGTGAGCACCGGAAGCGCAGGAAGGCGCGTTTCGCAGGCCGGCCTCACCTGAATATCGTCACACCTACCCCCGCTGCAGGCTGATCAGCAGCACGAAGCCTACGCTGGTGTTCTTGTGCGGCGGCGCCTCGATCCTATGGCTTGTATCGGCCCGCATCATCGGCACCGCCAGCACCGGGGCTGCCAGCAGCATCAGGATAAGCATCGCCCGCGGCAGCAGCCGGAGGATCTTCGTTGCATTGTCGGCGATGCGGTTCATTTTGGTGGTATCCCGGTTTCTAGCTTAAGCTTTGTCGTTTCAGCGCTCGATTTGGTTCACGAGGCCGACAATGCGGGCACCGGCCGTTCCCAAGGGCGGGCCGAATGATCGGCCTCCGCCACCAGGATGGCGAAGAGCATGCCGAACAGGCTCATCAGCAGGCAGACGATGGTGAAGCGACGGGCAAGCATTTCTCTCTCCTTCAATGCGGGAGAAAATGCCTGACGGCCTCTGAACCGGTTCTGAGACCGGTATTCATCTGCGGTTCAAATTGATTGACGAGAGTCTTGCACCGTGCCGGTGCCACAGCGCGGCGGAGCGCTGTCGCTCCGAAAGAAAACGGGGGCCGCGCGTAGAGCAATTCCAGGAAAAGTGTGAGCGGTTTTCCGTCCGGGATTGCGTCAAACAAAGAAACAGGGCGTTTCACCGTTCCGCAAAAACGGTGAAACGCCCTTGGCCGTCTCATATGGTCTGGAGTTTGGCGCTCAGAGCTTGTGCCAGGTCTGGCTCTTGCAGATCAGGCCGCCGAGCACGCAGCCGCTCATCTTGAGCGCGGTGCCCGAGAGCGTCGCCTTGCCGGAATAGGTCTTGTCGTTTGCCGGGTCGGTGATGCTGCCGGCATATTTGTTGTCGCCGGCCGCCTTCAGCGAGCCGATCGTCTTGCCGGCGTATTTGCCGGTCTTGAGCGTGATCGAGAAAGAACCGCTCCCGCCGATCGCCGCGGTGTCGCCGGCCTGCGTCTTCCAGTTGCCTTCGATCGGGTCGGCGCATGCGGCGCCCGCCATGATCAAGGTGGCCGCCAGGGCCACAGTCAGCTTTCGAAACATCGTGTCCACCTCCCTATGGGGCTGCGGCGGGCTCCAGTCCGCCTTCCTGCCCCTTACGCAAAGGTAAAGCTAATCCAGCCGCCGCCAAAACGAAAGCGGTGCCGCGACGGAAGGTTGCAAGGATTTTCGCCGCGCAGCCGACTGAAAACAAACGCGATCGAAAAACGCTTCGGTTTCCGTGGTTAGCGAAGTCTTGATTCCGCCGCCGACTATTTTCATCGAATTTGACGCAAAATGGCTGAAACGCTGGATTCCCATGCTTAACGGTTTTCCGCGTTTACCTCTTGTTTTAGCTTTGTTTTCCTCAAATTAAGCAAGCCATTTAACGACGGATTCAAGGCCAGCCGTCATCCTCGAAAGCATCGAAAGAGCGGCTCGCCCCGAGGGACACCAAGGGAAAAGGAGGCAGCTCTCGGGAGCCTGACAGGGGATTGAAATGGCACGCTTTGAAATGCTTGAAGACGGCTTCGGCGCCATGGGGGCAACTGCCCAGGCCGACATTCTTTTCGAACTGGGCATGATGTATGCGACGGGCCGCGATTGCGAGACCGATGTCGTTGCCGCCCACAAATGGTTCAACATCGCCGCGATCAAGGGCTCGGCCCGCGCCGCCGAGCTGCGCTCGGAACTGTCGGCCACTATGTCGAAAGTCGAGATCGCCACGGCGCTGCGCGAAGCCCGCGAATGGATGACGATGCACTGATCCTCAGCGCGTAGCGCTCAGAGCTCATCGGGACAAGGCCGCGAAAAGACGGCCGGTCAAGAAGAACGAGAACGTGGCGGGTTGAGACAACCGAAGCCACGCAAAAACAGGGAAGCGAGCGGGTTTCAGGCGCGGGGGCGTCTGGGGAGCTCGACTGCAAAAGCCGTGACCGACCGAAACAAGGTCGGCGCGGCTTTTTGCATTACGCCTGGCAATCAGGCGCGTGGCCCAAGAAATCCTCGTCGGAATGAACCAAAGCCGGCCTCACTGTCCTCTCGACAGTTTCGGCGAAGGGTGAAATTGTCCCGGCTCTGTGGAAGAAGCGCGGCCGGATCGGCACGCGCAAGTGGAGGAGTTCTTATAGTTATGAAAACATTGGGTATTTTGAGCGCGGCCGCTTTTGGCCTGATGATGAGCACCCCGGTTGCCTTCGCCGACGACATCACCATTTCGGTGGTGGGCCCCATGACCGGCCAGCTCGCCACCATCGGTGACCAGTTCAAGCAGGGCGCGCAGGCCGCCGCCGATGCTATCAATGCGGCTGGCGGCGTCAACGGCTCCCAGATAAAGCTCGACATCGAGGACGACCAGTGCGATCCCAAGCAGGCGGTCTCGGTCGCCAACCGCATCGTCGCCAACGGCGTCAAATTCGTCGACGGCCATGCCTGCTCGGGCTCCAGCATTCCGGCCTCGGCCGTCTATGCCGAAGCCGGCACGCTGATGATGAGCCCCGCCTCGTCCAACCCGGTGCTGACCGACGCCGCCGCCAAGGCCGGCTGGCCGACCATCATGCGCCTCTACACGCGTGACGACGCGCAGGGCGCCTTCATCGGCCCCTGGATCGCCAAGAAATACGCCGGCAAGAACGTTGTCGTCCTGCACGACAAGAGCGCCTACGGCCAGGGCGTTGCCGACGCCGTGAAGGCGACGATGAATGCCGGCGGTCTCAAGGAAGTCGACTACGAAGGCATCAATGCCGGCGAGAAGGACTATTCGGCCCTCGTCACCAAGCTGAAGGAACTGAAGGCCGACGTCGTCTATTTCGGCGGCTATCACCCCGAGGCGGGTCTGATCCTGCGCCAGGCGGCCGAGCAGAACGTCAAGTTCCAGCTGATCATGCCGGACTCGATCGCTTCGCCGGAATTCTGGCAGGTTGCCGGCCCGGCCGGTGAAGGCACCATGTTCGTCTTCCCGTCGGACCCGCAGGCCAAGCCTGAAGCGAAGGACGCGGTCGCCAAGATCAAGGCCGGCGGCTTCACGCCCGAGGGCTTCACGCTGTTCTCCTATGCCGTGATCCAGGCTGTGGCCGAAGGCGTCAAGCGCGCCGGCACCGACGATCCGGCCAAGGTCGCGGAGGCGCTCAAGGACGGCAAACCGATCAGCACCGTGGTCGGCGACGTCATCTTCGACGAGAAGGGCGATCTGAAGAACGCCAGCTACGACATCAACCAATGGCACGACGGCAAATACGCGCCGATCAAGCCGTAATCGGTTCTGCAAGAATCAAGGAAATGGCCGGGACGAGCCCGGCCATTTCCGTTTGTGCTGCGGCATTGACGTGCAGGGGAGGCTGTCCCGCCATATCTAATTATTTTGTCTCGTTAACGAGACAACTCGAACAGCCGCTTCAGCCCTGCCCATTCTCCGCGAACCGCACCAGCACAGTGCCGTCGCTGACCTGAGCGCCCTCGGCCGCGATCTCGGCGATCACGCCGTCATGCGGGGCGGCGATCATGTGCTCCATCTTCATCGCTTCGAGGATCAGAAGCGGCTGGCCCTTGATCACGGCATCGCCCGTTGCGGCGCGCACCAGCTTGACCAGCCCCGGCATCGGCGCGCGCAGGCTGCCTGAGGCAGCTCCCGCCTCGTCGGCCTTGGCGAGCGGATCGGGGACCGTGAACGTATAGCCGACCGCGCCCTCGAAGACGGTGACATGGCCTGGCCAGCGGGCCGCATGCGGCATGGTCCTCAAATCATGCGTGTTCACCGCATCGTGCGGTGCCTCCAGCGCCACCTGGAAGCGGCCGTCCGAGCGTGCCGAAACCCGCGCCAGGATGTTCTCCTCGCCATAGCGCAAGCGGGTGCGGCGCGAGAGCGGGTGGAAATGGGCATAGCTGGAAAGCGTGGACCAGGGATCGGCGGCGGAAGCGGGCACGGCGGTATCCGCCGCCGCCAGCGCCGCGGCTGCGATCGTCTCGTCGCTCGGCGGGGGAATGGCGGTGAGCGCCGCCTGGTGCCGGCCGATCAGCCCGGTATCGAGATCGCCGGCAGCGAAATCGGCGTCGGCAGCGAGCGCCGCCAGGAAGGCGGTGTTGACGGTCGAGCCGGCCACTTCCGTCCGCGCCAGCATCTCGCGCAGCGTGCCGAGCGCCGACGCCCGATCCTTGCCGTGCGCTACCAGCTTCGCGATCATCGGATCATAGAAGGGAGAGATCGCATCCCCGGCGCGCACGCCGGTCTCGATGCGTATCGCGGCACCTTCCGGCGCCGCGTCGGGGAATTTGAGATGATGCAGCGTGCCGGTCGCCGGCAGGAACCCTCTCGCGGCGTCCTCGGCATAGAGGCGGGCCTCGAAAGCGTGGCCGGACAAAGCGATCTCATTCTGCATCTTCGGCAGCGTTTCGCCGGACGCGACGCGAAGCTGCCATTCGACGAGATCGACGCCGGTGACCATCTCGGTGACGGGATGCTCGACCTGCAGTCGGGTATTCATCTCCATGAACCAGAAGCGGTCGGCCTTGAGCCCCTGGGAGGCATCGACGATGAACTCGATCGTGCCGGCGCCCGAATAATTGATCGCCTTGGCAGCCTTCATGGCCGCCTCCGTCATTGCCTTGCGCAGCGCCGGCGTCATGCCGGGGGCGGGCGCCTCCTCGATCACCTTCTGATGGCGGCGTTGCGCCGAGCAATCGCGTTCGAAAAGATGCACGGCGTTGCCGAAATTATCGCCGAACACCTGCACTTCGATGTGACGCGGCTTGTCGACATATTTTTCCACCAGCACGCGATCGTCGCCGAACGCCGCCTTCGCCTCGCGACGCGCGCTGGAAAGCGCCTCCGAGAAATCGTCGGGGTGCTCGACGCGCCGCATGCCCTTGCCGCCGCCGCCGGCGCGCGCCTTGATCAGCACCGGGTAGCCGATCTCGCGCGCCTTGGACGCAAGCAGCACAATTTCCTGCGCTTCGCCGTGATAACCCGGCACCACCGGCACGCCGGCCTTTTCCATCAGCCGCTTGGCGGCGTCCTTCAATCCCATGGCGCGGATCGAGGCGGCGGAAGGACCGATGAAGACAAGGCCTGCCGCCGTCGCCTGATCGACGAAATCGGGGTTTTCCGACAGGAAGCCGTAGCCGGGATGGATGGCCTCGGCGCCGGTGGCGAGCGCCGCCGCCACGATCCTGTCGCCGCGCAGATAGCTTTCGCCGACGGGCGAGGGGCCGATATGCACGGCCTCGTCGGCCATCTCGACATGGAGCGCGCGGGCATCCGCGTCCGAATAGACGGCGACGGTGCGCACACCGAGCCTGCGGGCGGTTCGGATGACGCGGCAGGCGATCTCGCCGCGATTGGCGATCAGGATCTTGCCGAACATGGAACCTCCGCAGCCAGGGTGTGTCTCGGGCGACGACGGCATACCTTCGCGCCCCTCCAGCTGATCATCTGAATTTGCCTGTACTGAGCCTTTTGCTCCAAGATCAGCTCTCCCCAATGGCCGCAACGGCCTGCCGATATAACTCCGCCGTCTGCTCGTCGAAGCAGCAGAAAGTAACCGTATCCGGCAGCGCATTTTGCCTCAGGAAGGCGCTTACGGCACCAACAGCGATCTCCGTCGCCTGGTCTTTCGGATAGCCATAGATGCCGGTCGAGATCGCCGGGAAAGCGATGGTTCGACAATCATGGCCGAGCGCGATTTCGAGCGAGCGCCGGTAGCAGGAGGCGAGCAGCTCGGCTTCGCCCTGGCCGCCGCCTCGCCAGACCGGACCGACCGTGTGGATGACATAGCGCGCCGGCAGCCGATAGCCCTTGGTCAGCTTGGCGTCGCCGGTCTTGCAGCCGTGAAGCGTGCGGCACTCGGCAAGCAGCTCCGGCCCGGCCGCGCGATGGATGGCGCCGTCGACGCCGCCGCCGCCCAGCAGCGAGGAATTGGCGGCATTGACGATCGCGTCGACCGCGAGCATGGTTATGTCGCCGGTGTGGATACGGATCCTGTCGCCGAGAGCGCTCATCGTCACATCCTGAACACGCCGAATTTCGTCGCCTCTGTCTCCGCATTGAGCGCTGCCGAGAGGCTCAGCGCCAGCACGTCGCGGGTCTTGGCCGGATCGATGATACCGTCGTCCCAGAGCCTGGCCGAGGAATAGAGCGGATGACCCTCATGCTCGTATTTCATCAGGATCGGCTTCCTGAACTTCGCCTCCTCCTCGGCGCTCCATTCACCGCCCTTGCGCTCGATGCCCTCGCGCTTGACCATGGCAAGCACCGTCGCCGCCTGCTCGCCACCCATCACCGAGATGCGCGCGTTCGGCCACATCCATAGGAAGCGAGGCGAATAGGCGCGGCCGCACATGCCGTAATTGCCGGCGCCGAACGAGCCGCCGATGATCACCGTGAGCTTCGGCACCTTTGCGGTGGCGACCGCCATCACCAGCTTGGCGCCGTCCTTGGCGATGCCGCCGGCCTCGTATTTTCGCCCGACCATGAAGCCGGTGATGTTCTGCAGGAAGACCAACGGAATGCCGCGCTGGCAGCAAAGCTCGATGAAATGCGCCCCCTTCAGCGCGCTTTCGGAAAACAGCACGCCGTTGTTGCCGATGATGCCGACCAGCATGCCGTGCAGATGGGCAAAACCAGTAACCAACGTGGTGCCATAGTTTTGCTTGAACTCGTCGAACTCCGAGCCGTCAACGAGTCGGGCAATCACCTCGCGCACGTCATAAGGCTGGCGCAGGTCCGTCGGCACGATGCCGTAAAGTTCGCTCGGGTCATGACGCGGCGGCACCGGTTTCTGCAGATTGAGCTTTAGAGCCTTGTTCCGATTCAGGTTCTTGACGATGCGCCGGCAAATGGCCAAGGCGTGTTCATCGTCCATCGCATAGTGGTCGGCCACCCCGGAGAGCCTGGTGTGGACATCGGCGCCGCCGAGCTCCTCGGCGCTGACATCTTCTCCGGTGGCGGCCTTCACCAGCGGCGGGCCGCCGAGAAAAATGGTCGCCTGGTTGCGCACCATGATCGTCTCGTCCGACATCGCCGGCACATAGGCGCCGCCCGCCGTGCAGGAACCCATGACGCAGGCGATCTGCGGGATGCCGGCGGCCGACATGTTGGCTTGGTTGTAGAAGATGCGGCCGAAATGCTCGCGGTCGGGAAACACCTCGTCCTGGTTGGGCAGGTTGGCGCCGCCGCTGTCGACCAGATAGACGCAAGGCAGGTTGTTCTGCAGCGCGATCTCCTGCGCCCTGAGATGCTTCTTCACCGTCAGCGGATAATAGGTGCCGCCCTTCACAGTGGCGTCGTTGACGACGACCATGACTTCGGTGCCCTCGACGCGGCCGACGCCGGTGATGATGCCGGCCGAGGAAATGTCCTCGCCATACATCGACCATGCCGCGAACTGCCCGACCTCGAGGAAGGGCGAGCCGGTGTCGAGCAGTTGCGCCAGCCGCTCGCGCGGCAACAGCTTGCCGCGTGAGACGTGGCGTTCGCGGGCTTCGTCCGAGCCGCCGCGCTCGACGCTTGCCGCCTTCTCGGCGATGTCGGCGACCAGTGCGCGCATGCGCTCCGCATTGGCGCGAAACGTGTCGGAGGAGGGGGAAATTTGAGTTTGCAGTGTGGCCACGTTAAACCCCCTCCGCCATGATCTCGCGACCGATTAGCCAGCGGCGGATCTCGCTGGTGCCGGCGCCGATCTCGTAGAGCTTGGCGTCGCGCAGCAGCCGGCCCGTCGGATAGTCGTTAATGTAGCCGTTGCCGCCGAGCAGCTGGATAGCGTCGAGCGCCATCTGCGTCGCTTTCTCGGCGGCGAACAGCACGCAGCCGGCGGCGTCCTTGCGCGAGGTCTCGCCGCGGTCGCAGGCGGCCGCCACCGCGTACACGTAGGCCCGCGCGGCGTTCATCGTCGAGTACATGTCGGCAAGCTTGCCCTGCACCAGCTGGAACGTGCCGATCGGCTGGCCGAACTGCTTGCGCTCATGCACGTAAGGCACAGCGACGTCGAGGCAGGCCGCCATCAGCCCGATCGGGCCCCCGGACAGCACCGCGCGCTCGTAGTCGAGCCCCGACATCAGCACCTCGACGCCGCGCCCTTCCTCATGCAGCACGTTCTCGAACGGCACCTCGACATCCTCGAACACGAGCTCGCCGGTGTTGGAACCGCGCATGCCGAGCTTGTCGAGTTTTTGCGCCACCGAAAAGCCGGCCATCGTCTTCTCGACGATGAAAGCCGTGATGCCGCGCGCATGGCGTTCCGGATCGGTCTTGGCATAGACCACCATCGTCCCGGCGTCAGGACCGTTGGTGATCCACATTTTCGAGCCGTTGAGCACGTAGCGGTCGTTGCGCTTTTCGGCGCGCAACCGGAGCGACACCACGTCCGAGCCGGCGCCTGGTTCCGACATCGCCAGCGCGCCCACAGTTTCGCCCGAGCAAAGGGCAGGCAGGTACTTCTCTTTCTGCGCCGGGGTGGCCCAGCGGTTGATCTGGTTGACGCAGAGGTTCGAGTGCGCGCCGTAGGAGAGGCCGACCGAGGCGGACGCGCGCGAAATCTCCTCCATCGCGACGACATGCGCGAGATAGCCCATGCCGCTGCCGCCGAAGTCCGGATCGGCGGTGATGCCGAGCAGGCCGAGCGCGCCGAGCTCGCCCCAAAGATGCGCGGGAAATTCGTTGCAACGGTCGATCTCGGCCGCGATCGGCGCGATCCTGTCCTGGGCGAAGCGCCTCACCGTGTCGCGCAGCGCCTCGATGTCGGGATCCAGTCCGAAGTTCAGCGTATTCGTGTACATGCCGTTCCTCCCTGCGCGGGTCTTCGCGGAGATCGCGCCGTATCAGAGTGCCACGGCGTCCCTGGCGCGCGCCGAGGGACGCGCGGTGCCATGGCTGATTGTCGCGCCGACCAGGCGCATTGTCATCGAAAGATATGATGCCGTGACTTCGGCGATCGACAGCCGCTCGCCCGGCCGGAACCAGACGATGACGCCGGTCATCATCTGGATCAGCGCCATGGCAGTGAGCCCGGTGTCGTCGACCTGAAAGACACCAACCTCGGCGCCGTCGCGCAGGATCGTGCGCAGTTCCTTCTCATAGGCCGTGCGCATTTTGAGGATCTGCGTCAGCCTTTCATGCGAAAGGCTGCGCAATTCCATGTTGGAGACATGGGTGGCGTGACGCCGCCCGATGTGGAAAGCGATGTGGTTTTCGACATAGGCGGTGAGCCGGTCCACCGGATCGACGCTCGCCGGTCGCGCCGCTTCCCAAGCCTCGAGCAGGCCTTCCATATGCTCTCGCATCAAGGTGAAAAGCAGATCTTCCTTGGTCGGGAAGTAGCGATAGAGCGCTGCCGCCTGCACGCCGACCTCGGCCGCCAGCTGCCGCATCGACATCGCCTCGTAGCCGAGACGCGCGATCAGGCTGACCGCCGCCTCGCGAACGGCCGCTTCGGTTTTCTCCCCGTCGGAACCTGTGGTGCGTGCCATATTTGCCTCTGGCAGCAATAATAAAACGAACGTTCAATTAATTCAAGCCTTTCCCTTCGAGGGTACGGCTGTCCAAAGCCATATGCGATTGCCCTTCCCTTCAGGGGAAGCTACCTGGCCTACTCGATGATTCTGAAATCGACGGGCGCCGCTTCGGCCGCCTCCTCGACCTCGACATTCGAGACGAGCGCGCCCCGCGGCCCTTGCCACAGGCGTTCGATCATCGCCGTGACAGCACCATCGTCGCCGGCGATCAGCGCGCTGACCGAGCCGTCACGCTCGTTGCGCACCCAACCCGTCAGCCCGAGACGTATTGCTTCTGCGCGCGCCCAGACGCGGTAACTCACACCTTGAACCGTACCGGAAACGCGCGCCCGAACGATTCTATGTTCGCCTTGCATTGCCTGTGCTCCGCGTTGCGCTTGGCGGAATCTGGCACAGCAAAGGGCAAAGGCAACAGGGGTTTGGGCTAGGGTGTGTTGAGATTCAGGTCAGGCCAAGCCGAAAATGGTGGCTTTCGAGAACCGGAGCGGAGCGGACTCGGGTCCGTGAGCACCGGAAGCGCAGAAAACCAGCATTTGCAGGCTGGCATCACCTGAATATCAACACATCCTAGTTCCCTCGCGCCGACGCCAAGGCGCCCGGCAATTCCTCGGCGAAGATGTCGAGCTCATGGTCGAGGCCGACGCTGACCCGGATGCAGCGGTCGAGCACTGGCGCCATCGGCTTGCGGATGAACACGTCGCGCGACAAAAGGTTCTGCATCACCTTCAGCGCGAAGGCGCCATCGCGGCCGCAGTCGATGGTGACGAAATTGGTCGCAGACGGCAACGGCTTCAGGCCGTTCTGCCTGGCAATGGCTGAAATACGCTCACGGCCTGCCGCCACCCGCGTCACGACCGAGCGCAGGTAATGCTGGTCGACAAGCGCCTCGAGGCCGGCGACCTGCGCCATGCGGCTGACGCCATAATGGTTGCGGATCTTCTCGAAGTCGCGGATCACCTCCGCCTCCGCCACCGCGTAGCCGCAGCGTATGCCGGCCAGGCCGTAAGCCTTGGAGAAAGTGCGCATGCGAATGACGTTCGGCCGTGCGACATCGATCGCCGGCAGCGCCGAGGCCGGTCCCAGCTCGCCATAGGCCTCGTCGAGCACCAGCATGGTGGTTTCCGGCAGCGCTTCGATGAAGCGCACGACATCCGGCGCCTCCCACCAGCTTCCCATCGGATTGTCGGGGTTCGAAAGATAGACCAGCGGCGCCTTTTCGCTCGCGACCTTGGCGAGAAGACCATCCAGGTCCTCCTTGTCATTGGCATAGGGGACCGTGACCAAGCGGCCGCCGACCCCGGCGATATGAAAATTGAAGGTCGGGTAGGCGCCAAGCGAGGTGACCACCGCATCGCCGGGGCCGACATACATGCGCGCCACCACGCCGAGCAGGCCGTCGATGCCTTCGCCCACGACCACGTTTTCGATCGCCACGCCGTGATGCGCGGCGGCCGCCACCTTCAGCTCGTAATTGTCGGGGTCGCAATACATCCACTGGTCGCGGGCAACGCTCTCCATGCGGGCTATGACGCGCGGCGAAGGCCCGAAGCTGCTTTCATTGGCGCCGATGCGGGCCCGGAACGGCCGCCCCCGCTCGCGCTCCTGCGCCTCCGGGCCAACGAACGGCACCGTTGTGGGAAGCGCGCCGATGATTGGCGTGAGGGAAGGGCGACGAAGCATGGCACAGGCTCGCGTGGAAATGGCGTTCTTGCTAGCGTGAGCGGGGGAAGGGTGCAAGTTGGATGGCAAGCTGAAATTGACTGGCTTGACCGGCAGCCGGCGTCAGCTCTTGCGAGGTTTGCCGCTTGCATGGGGCTGGTGGACGCAGCGGCAGGCGCTGCTGTTGGCCTCGAGTTCGATGCGGACGACGTCTCGCTGGATTCTGCCTGCCGCTTTTGCTAGCGAGGCAGGATGAGCAACCGATTGCCGCCCGCTTGGGCAAAGCATCTCAAGACGCAACCCTCGGCTAAAGCGCTGCCGCCGAACGCTGCGCTGCCGAAAGCCAAGACGCAGGCCGGTCCATCGCGAGCGCATGCGGACGATATGCTGTTGCGGCGGGCGCTAGAGCTGCAAAAAGCCGAGCAATTGCCGGAGGCCGAGGAACTCTGTCTCAAGGTTCTGGCAAGAACGCCAAACCATCCGCTGGCATTCTATATCCTGGGAACTCTCGGACTCGGATACGATAACGAGAAGGCCTTGCGGTATTTCGCGCGGGCGGTCGCAGAGGAGCCACGAAATCCCTACTACCACCTTAGCCTTGGCGAAACCTATCTGAAGCTCAGCGAATTTACGCCGGCAATCAGGCACATTCAGCAGGCCTTGGCGTTGAAGCCTGACCTTGTGGAAGCTCTTTGCGCCTTGGGCGATGCCTACAACTCATTTGACAAGGGAGAAATGGCGCTGCCGCTGTTTGAGAAGGCACTCAAGATCGACCGGGATCATCCTCTGGCCCGGTTGGGGTTGCCCCGCGCGCTCGCAAGCCTCGGCCGTATGGACGAAGCCGCGGTTCATTTGAAAGAGGCGATAGAGCGGCGGATCGCGGTACCGGCTGCCTACAGTGCATTGGTGCAGACGCGTAAATTCACGGAAGAGCCGCCGGAGCTCGCGGCAATTCTAGCGGAGCTTCGAGACCCGGCCCATGGAGCGGAAGGAGCGGCGGCACTCCATCACGCTGCAGGGAAGCTGCTTAACGACCTCCGTCGCTACAGGGAGGCGATGGATCACTTCAAGAAGGGAAATCAAGCCGGGGGCCATAAATTCGATCTGGAAAACTACCGTCGCTGGGTCGATGTCATGATCGAAACCTTCACACCGGAGCTGGTGGCTTCAATGGCCGCTCATGGCAATCCCTCGGAGGTGCCTGTATTCGTTGTCGGCATGCCTCGCTCGGGTACGACGCTGACCGAGCAGATCTGTGCCAGCCATCCTGGTGTTCACGGTGCCGGCGAGCTCAGCAAGCTCAGCAGAATGGCCAATGGGATCGGTCTCAAAGGCAACTCCGACACAGACCTCGGCAAATCGATCGCGACGATTACCCCCGAACTGACCGAGACGCTAGCAGCAGAGCATCTTGCCTATCTGCGCGAGCGGGCTCCCGATTCGCTTCGAATCGTCGACAAGATGCCCCACAATTTCGAACTGATCGGGCTGATCGGCATCCTCTTTCCGAACGCGCGCATCATTCATTGCCGGCGCGATGCCATCGACAATTGCGTCTCATGCTTTGTCCTGCAGTTCAATGAAGCGCACAACTACAGCGCTGATCTTCGGACATTAGGACTTTACTACAGAGAGTATGACCGCCTGATGCGGCATTGGAACAAGGTTTTTCCGGGTCGCATATTCGAGAACCGTTACGAGACTTTGATTGAAAACCAAGAGGCGCAGTCGCGACGCCTCATCGATTATCTCGGGCTGCCTTGGGACGATGCCTGCCTGCGCTTTTTTGACAAGGATCGCTCGGTAAATACTTACAGCCTTTGGCAGGTTCGCCAGCCGATTTATAAGTCATCCGTCAAGCGATGGAAGAACTACGAGAGCGAGATCCAGCCGCTGATCGACGCGTTGGGAGATCTAGCTGAGGTTTGATCAGTAGCAATTCGCGTCGAGCCATAGCACTCCATCCGCTGATTGCTCGGGCCTAAGCCTCCTAATAGCGTGTGCAATTCCGGCGATCGCGCCGAATGCAGCGCTTTGTGCAAACGGTGCCGGGGTGCTGGAAGGGAGAAAGAAAAACCCGGCGGTTGCCCGCCGGGTTATCGATTTCGATCAGGCAATGCCTGTTAGAACGAACGCTGGAAGCGGAGCAGGCCGCCGACGCTGTTCTTCTTGTCCGCACCGGTGAAGTTGACGGTCGAGGTGGGATCGGCGTTCCACTGGTCAAACTTGCCAAAGTGATCGTAGTCGACTTCGGCGGTGACCGTGAAGCCGGGAACGATGTCGTAGGCGACGTTCGCCGCCACGCCGTAGTTCTTGTCCTCGTCACCCGACACCTGGAGGTTGAACGAGGTCTTCTCGTTGAACTTGTAGGTGCCGCCGGCCCAGAATGCCCAGTTGCCGCCCCAGATCTTGTAGAAGCCGCGACCGCGGGCGTCGATGACATTGGTCGGGTCGCTCAGATTGTTGTCGCTGCCGTAGCCGAACATGCCGAACAGCGACAGTTCATTGGTGACGTTGACGTCCAAGCGGACCTTGCCGGCGACTTCCTCGTAGTTGCTGTCGTAGGCCACGACGCCGGTGATGGCGCCCCAGCCCTGCGTCCACTTCACACCGCCGACGACATGCGGAACATAGCTGTCAATGGTCCCGACAGTGCCTTCCCCTTCTTCGAGCGAGACCACGGCCGAGAAGCCGTTGCCGGCGTCGAAGTAATACTGGACGACGTTGGTGTCGAAGTCGCCATAGGGGACCAGCGTATCCTGGATGACATTGCCGGCATAGCCGATGAACGTGTCGAAGGCCGATTCGTCCTTACCGACGCGCAGACCACCGAGCTGGATCCAGGCGAAGTTCAGCGTGACGCCTTTGTTGCCCGCAGGATTGTCGGTGAAGCCGGTGATGGCGCCACCACCGGTGCGTGAAACGGAGGCGCCGCGATTGTTGTTGCCGAAGTTGAAGCGGGTCTCGGTGTAGGTCTTCAACGTGCCGAGCTCGGTCTCCTGGCCCGTCCACGTCTTCAGCGTGAAGCGGGTGTTCTTGTACCAGGTGCTGTGGATGTCGCCGTCCTGGTGGTCGACGTTCTTCGCTCCGTCGAACGAGCCGACGTCTCCGAGGCCGATGTCGTAACGGACATAGCCGCCGATGCGCAGGCAGGTCTCGGTGCCGGGGATATAGAAGTAGCCCGAGCCGTACACGTCGCAGATCTTGACGTATTCAGCCGGTTCCGGCTCGGCGACGGTCACCGCGTCGGCGGCGCGGGCGCCCGAAACTGCGATCAGGGCCGCAGCTGAGCCGAGAAGAAGGCTCTTGATGTTCATTTTCTGACCTCCAGTCAGAATCGAACGGAAGAGTCGACTTCATTCGACCGCCATCAACGCCAGTGCTTTGTTATTGCTACTTTTTTGCTCTGGTGAATTCTACCAAAGGCGTTTGCTGGCGAACGCGTGGCCGGATCCGGATTTGAGATAGCGCTCGAATGAAGCCGCCTTCGCCTGGCTCGAAAAGGCCAAGTAGGTCACGATTCGCCACGGGAGAAACTTGGAAGTGTGACTGGACTTCCCAGCATTGTGCTCGGCCATCCGTCGCTTCAGGTCGGATGTCACGCCGATATAGCGCTCGCCTTCCGAAGCCTCGCTTTCCAGAAGATACACGTACCACAGAGCTCGGCCCCTTTCGCTGCGGCTTCGGAGGACATCCTGCTTCGCGCCTGGGGTACTGCCAATCCTATATTTGCGCGGGATTCGTTGGATGGTGCGTAGCGCGTAGCGCATGCCGAACGAACCGGCCCTCCTACGCCAAGGCTTCGGAGGGCATCCTCTCCGCCATCCTGCTTCGCGCGAACTGTTGGGGCTTGTCCTGCGAAGCGCGTAGCGCGAAGCAGGATGGCGGAGAGGATGGGATTCGAACCCACGAGAAGCTTTTGACCTCTACTCCCTTAGCAGGGGAGCGCCTTCGACCACTCGGCCACCTCTCCGTCGCGCCGCTGGATAAAGAAAAGCGCCGGCACAATCAACAAGCCGGCGCCATAATCGCCGAAAATTCGGCATGGTGCAGCTCGGCGGGCGGAGCCATGCGGCGATTCCATGGCGATTCCCTGCCCGGCGACTCGGGACTGGCACCGCAATTTCGGCCGTCCATCGCCGGATTCGACCGGCTGCAAGGCCTTATTGGTTAATGAGAACTTTCGGAGTGAGGCCAAATCGTGTCATTTGTGCAACAACGTCCGGGGATAGAGTCCGGATAGGGCTTTCGCCGATACGATCGTGGTTGAACCCCGCCGCCGCCTGGGTAAAGGTCACGTTCGAAGGAGCGGCGCGGTGCGCATCTTTTTCGGTAAGTGGGGATGGGGCAGGGAACGCTGTCCTTCAGCAAAAAATACCCAGACCCGTTTTTTAACTTTTGACTGGAGGTCAGAAAATGAACATCAAGAGCCTTCTTCTCGGCTCAGCTGCGGCCCTGATCGCAGTTTCGGGCGCCCGCGCCGCCGACGCGGTGACCGTCGCCGAGCCGGAACCGGCTGAATACGTCAAGATCTGCGACGTGTACGGCTCGGGCTACTTCTACATCCCCGGCACCGAAACCTGCCTGCGCATCGGCGGCTATGTCCGTTACGACATCGGCATCGGCGACGTCGGCTCGTTCGACGGCGCGAAGGCGTTCGATCATGAGGATGGCGACCAGCAGGACACGTTCTACAAGCAGGCCCGCTTCACGCTGAAGACCTGGACGGGCCAGGAGACCGAGCTCGGCACGTTGAAGACCTACACCGAGACCCGCTTCAACTTCGGCAATCACAACGACTACGGCTACCGCACCAATGGGGACACCAATTTCGCCCACAATAAGGGCGTTTCGCTGAACTTCGCCTGGATCCAGCTCGGTGGTCTCCGCGTCGGTAAGGACGAATCGGCCTTCAACACGTTCATCGGCTATGCCGGCAACGTCATCCAGGATACGCTCGTTCCCTACGGCGATTTCGACACCAACGTCGTCCAGTACTACTTCGACGCCGGCAACGGCTTCTCGGCGGTGGTCTCGCTGGAAGAAGGCCAGGGCCTCGTCGGCACCATCGACAGCTATGTTCCGCACGTCGTCGGCGGCGTGAAGTGGACGCAGGGCTGGGGCGCCATCACCGGCGTCGTGGCCTACGACAGCAACTACGAGGAAGTGGCCGGCAAGGTTCGCTTGGACGTGAACGCCACCGACGCGCTCTCGCTGTTCATCATGGCTGGCTACGGCACCGATGACAACCTCAGCGACGCGACCTGGGCAATCCCGGCCGGTGGCCGCGGCTTCTACAAGCAGTGGGGCGGCAACTGGGCAGTCTGGGGCGGCGGCACCTACAAGTTCAACGAGAAGACCTCGTTCAACCTTCAGGCGTCGTATGACGAGTGGAAGAATCTCGGTATCGCCGCGAACGTCGCTTACGACATCGTGCCCGGCCTGACGATTACGGCCGAAGTCGACTACTTGCACGCTGGCAGGTTCGACGATTTCGGCACCGGTACCGACAGACTCAACTGGACCAACGCTGACAAGAAGAACAGCGTCGGCGGCATGCTTCGCTTCCAGCGCTCCTTCTAAGGGCTGGACTGCTACAAGGGAAATCCGGCCCGAGCGTACGCTCGGGCCGTTTTGTTTTCGCGATAGGCCAAACGAAAGGATGGGGGTGAAAACGGTAAGCTGATCGGGTCTGTGGAGCGACTTTGTGGGATCCGCCACTGGCGGATGTGGTCGGCCGCGAGATTCGAAAACTCTTGAAAGGACATCTCCGAACGGTTAGGGCTGAAAGCTTAACCACAGGGGGTGTGGCTAAAAATGTCGAACGAAGCGATTCAAGAGGGGGAGCCCTCTGGTCAATTTGCGGTATTTTCTTCTCAGAATTCGAAGTTTAGGTACACCTACAACAAGATCCGGGAAGTAAAATCGTACAGGATCGGGGAACTCTTTGCAGCATACCGGGATATACTCTGGGATGATGGGCGGCATAAATACAATGTCAGCTCGTTCATCGGTGAAATAGACGAGATCCTTCTCGGAGAACGTTTCAGCACCTTCGACCAGAACACCTTGGACAATCTTATCGGTACCTTGCGCCAGCGCGGGAACAGCAACGCAACCATCAATCGCAAGATGGCTGCACTCAGCAAGCTGCTGCGCAAGGCTCATAAGATGGGAGATATCCACAGCCTGCCCGAGTTTCGCCGCCAGAAGGAGCGTGCGGGACGGATTCGTTTCCTCGAGAGGGACGAAGAAGCGAGGCTGTTCGCGGCGATCAGAAGCCGCAGCGAGGACGCCTACAGGCTCTCCGTCTTTCTGGTCGATACCGGCTGCCGCCTCGGCGAGGCGCTCGGCCTGATCTGGAACGACATTCAGGAGCACCGCGTTTCCTTCTGGATCACCAAATCGGGCCGCAGCCGCACCATTCCGATGACCGAGCGGGTCAAGGAGGTGATCAAGCTGCCGCCAAACACGGAAGGGCGCCGGCCGAAAGGTCCCTTCACCAAACTGACGCAGGCGCAGTACCGCGCCATCTGGAACGAAGCGAAAGCGGAAGTCGGTCTTGGCGCCGATGAACAGGTGGTGCCGCATATCCTGCGCCACACCTGCGCCTCCCGCCTCGTTCAGGGCGGCATCGATATAAGGCGCGTGCAGATGTGGCTCGGCCACCAGACGCTGTCGATGACCATGCGTTACGCGCATCTCGCCACCAACGACCTCGATGGCTGCGTCGTCGTTCTGGAGAAGCCGCGTACCGACGAGGCCCCGCGCCCGGCGGAGAGCTCGGTTTTTGCGTCTCCGTTGACCGCGCCGTCACCCGTCAAGACGGCTCGGAAGCAGAGCGGATCGGAACCGGCGAAGGCGCGCCGCAAGAGCTCGAAGGGCAAATAGGCGAGCGGCGCGCGTCGGCGAATCTATATTTTATCGACAAGCCCGAGATTGAGTTAGTCTCGGGCTTTACTTTATTTTGATTTGCGCTCTGCCCGATCAAGGAAATCCGCAATCTCCCGCGGCAGAGTGCCGGTTTCCAGAAAGGGCGCGTGTCCCTGACCTTCGACGGTGATCGTTTCCATGCCGGGATGCCGCCTTCCCATCTCCTCGACGGTCGCAGCGGATAATAGTTTTGAATTGCCGCCGCGAATGGCAAGCAGCGGCACGGTGGCTAAAGCGTCGAACTGCGGCCACAGATCCGGCAACGGCTTGCTGAAATCGACGCCGGCCAGTGTCCCGACCAGCGCCGGATCGAAATCCGGCAGCCAGCCGGCCTCCGTCTCGCGGCAGATTGCCCGGACCATCCGCAGCCAGTCGGCGTCGGTGAGCGCCGGGAAATCGGCGCCATGCACGCTGCGCTGAGCATCCACCGCCTCGGCGAATGTCTTCGGTCTCGGCGCCGGGTCGAGATAGGAGCGGATATGAGCCAGGCCCGCTGCCTCGATTACCGGGCCGATGTCGTTGAGCACGATGGCTTTCAGCACGGCGGGCTTCAATGCGCCGAGCACATGGATGATCAGGCCGCCCCGCGACGTGCCGACGAAGGCGGCCTGCTCGATGCCGAGCGCCGACAATCCGGCAAGGACATCGCCGGCTTCGACGCCGACATTATAGTGGCCGATATCCGGGTCGTGGTCGGATTGTCCGCGCCCGCGATAGTCAAAGGCGAGGACTTTTCGCGGCCTTTCCGCCTTGCTTGAGAGGTGGAGTGCCAGTTCGTGGAAATCGCGGGCGTTACGGGTGAGTCCGGGCAGGCAGACGACCGGCCAGCTGCCGGCATTCGCTTCGCCATAAATCTGGGCGTGGAGTTTCAGGCCGTCTGGCGCGGCGTAGAAGAAGTCGGAGAAACCTTCGCCGCTCGCCATCGCAATGCCGCTCCTCGCTAGGGGTGATCGACAGCTACAGGCGAGGGCAGGGATCGTCAAATGGGAGTTCTTCCTTCTCCCCTTGTGGGGGAAGGTGGCCTCGCGAAGCGAGGTCGGATGAGGGGTGTTCCAGGGAACACCGACGCCTCACTCCGCTGGAACACCCCTCATCCGTCTCGGCGCGACGCGCCGATCCACCTTCTCCCACAAGAAGGGCTTTGCACAGAATCGGATCGGTGATTCCATGCGGATATCCGGCGAGGAGGGATTCGCGATGGTCGATCGAGT
>NZ_JAIUHI010000011.1:0-223044 GCF_020165035.1 Mesorhizobium sp. CA6
CGGAGTGAGGCGTCGGTGTTCCCTGGAACACCCCTCATCCGACCTCGCTTCGCGAGGCCACCTTCCCCCACAAGGGGGGGAAGGGAGAAACACTCACGCCGCTTTGCCGCGCACCTGGTAATCCTTGACCGCGGTGAAGCGGATCGCTTTCCAGCGCTCGGCTTCGTAGTTGAGCGAGAAGGCGTGCTGGGCGAGGAAGACCGGGTCGTTGTCGAGGTCGCGGGCGATGTCGCCGCGATGCGCCTCGATAAAACGCTGGACTTCCGCCTTGTCGTCGGCCGAGATCCAGCGGCAGATCGAGAAACGCGACATCTCGAAATCAACCGGCAGCGTGTATTCGATGTTCAGCCGTTCCTTCAGAACGTCGAGCTGCAGCGCGCCGACGACGCCGACGATGGCCGGCGAGCCGTCCTCGGGTGAGAACAGCTGCACGACGCCTTCCTCGGCCATCTGGTGCAGCGCTTCCTTCAGCTTCTTGGCCTTCATGGCGTCGCCGAGGCGCACGCGGCGCAGGATTTCGGGCGCGAAGTTCGGCACGCCGCGGAACAGGATCTCCTCGCCTTCGGTCAGCGTGTCGCCGATGCGCAGCGTGCCGTGGTTGGGGATGCCGACGACGTCGCCAGCGAAGGCCTCGTCGGCGGTGACGCGGGTGCGGGCGAAGAAGAACTGCGGCGCCGACAGGCTCATCGGCTTACCGGTGCGCACCAGCTTGGCCTTCATGCCGCGCTCAAGCTTGCCCGAGCAGACGCGGACGAAGGCGATGCGGTCGCGGTGGTTCGGATCCATGTTGGCCTGGATCTTGAAGACGAAGGAGGTCATCTTCTCCTCCGTCGCCTCGACCGTTCGCTCGTCGGCTTCCTGGGCGCGCGGCGGCGGGCCGTAGGCGCCGAGCGCCTCGATCAGGTCGCGCACGCCGTAATTGCGCAACGCCGAGCCGAAATAGACCGGCGTCAGGTGGCCTTCGCGAAAGGCTTCCACGTCGAGCGGGCGACAAGCCTCCCGCGCGAGTTCCAGTTCCTCGATGAAGGCTTCGCGCTCGTTTTCGGGCAAAAGGCCGGCGACGCGGTTGGAATCGGGCCCGTTGACCGGCGTGCGCTCCTTTTCCGCGTCGCCCTTGCGCACCGCGTTCAGCGCCAGGTGGTAGGTGCCGGAAAAGGTCCTGCCACGGCCGATCGGCCAGGTGACGGGCGCGGTGTCCAGCGCCAGCTTCTGCTCGATCTCGTCGAGGATTTCGAACGGATCGCGGCTCTCGCGGTCCATCTTGTTGACGAAGGTTATGATCGGAATGTCGCGCAGCCGACAGACCTCGAACAATTTCAGCGTGCGCGGCTCGATGCCCTTGGCGGCGTCGATGACCATGACCGCCGAATCCACCGCCGACAGCGTGCGATACGTGTCGTCGGCGAAATCCTCGTGGCCGGGCGTGTCGAGCAGGTTGAAGACGTTGTCGTCATATTCGAAGGTCATCACCGAGGTAACGACCGAGATGCCGCGCTCGCGCTCGATCTTCATCCAGTCGGACCGGGTCTGGATGCGGTCCTTCTTGGCCTTAACCTCGCCGGCGAGCTGGATGGCGCCGCCGAACAGCAGCAGCTTTTCGGTGAGCGTGGTCTTGCCGGCGTCAGGGTGCGCGATGATCGCGAAGGTGCGGCGGCGCGATACCGCCTGTTCGATGTCTTCTGCCAATTTCTGGAATCCTGTCTGTGGCGCGGGCTTCTAGCAGCGCTTGTCCGGCGTGTCGACGGTTTTGGAGAGACCGGTTCGACCGGCGCAGCAGAGAGACGTGCCGTCGGCAAAAGACCTTGGTCCTCAATTCCACATTCCGTCGCGATCGATCTTGCCGCCGTACCTGGTGACCGACGATATTTCCAAGCGTTTGATACCGATGTCGCGCAACAGGTAGTCCGGCAACTCGTCCAGCCAGGCGCGATCCCTGCGAATGCGGACCATCCGCGCGAGGACGCGCAGGCCGGAACGGCATATTTCGACGGCTGTCGCGAAGAAACGCCCGTTAACGGATGAGCGGGCGACGGGCTTCATTCCCATGCGAAGGGATGGCATGATCATCTTCCTTTTGTTTGAACGAAAGGATCGGGAGGGCCGTGCAGGCCCTCCCGAAGACGCTGCGCGTGTCAGGACCGGTCGTGCTCGCAGCTCACATAAGGGTTCCAGTCGGCGAACATGCCGGCCGGGTTGTGCCGCCAGTGCCAGACATGGAGCTCGTAATACGGGTCCACCGGATGGACTCCCACCGTCGTCTTGCGCTGCAGGGTGCGGCCGAGGAATTCGGGTACACCTTTGCCCTTCCAGTCCTTTTCGAAGACGATGTATTCCATGCCGACGAGCTGCATCGAGCCATCGGCCTCCGGCTCGTAGGTCAGCACATCTGGCTCGCCGAGCACGAGCCTGCCGTCGCCGGCCCGCTCGGGATGGATGAAGTGGACGCCCATCGTTCCGTGCTGGTCATGCGTCGTGCATTCGAACAGTTGCCGATAGCCGTCCGCCTTGGCGACCTCGATGTCGAAATACTTGGCCGCCATCTCCCGAGACCGGTTGAGCACCGGATCGGGCATGTCGTGGGCGACCGCGGTGCCGCAAAACAGCGCGGAGGCGCCGACGGCAAGGACAATTTCGGCAAAGCGCTTCACGATCGATCCTCCCCGTCAGGCTGCGGCGTAAGCCGTCGTCGGATCGAACAGGCGCTTGACCTGCGTGATCTTCGTTGCCGGGAAGCCGCTCATCTTGGCATGACGCTGGATGATCGCCTCGTCCTTGGCGAGATAGACGCAAAAGGTCTTGTCGTCCGCCACGAAGGATTCGACCCACTGGATGTCGGGGCCAAGCTCGGCCAGAACGGCATTTGAGGCCTTGGACGCATCGCGAAGCTGCTCGCGCTCGAAGGTGCCGACCTTGGGAATCTCGCGTTCGATGATGTATTTGTGCATATCATAATCTCCTTGATCTGGGTTCAAATGCCACCGGGCGCCCGACCAGGTCGGTGCCCGTGACATCCCGGGGGCCGCTGAGCTAAACTGCAGCTTGGCCCGCCAGGCAGACGGAGAATTACGAAAGAGGCGGCCAACAGTCCTTACGCCGCCCTTATCTTATTCTGATCCTTTGCCTATTGCCGTTACAGGGATTGCTGCCGATGGGAATTTATTGCTTCGGCGACTTCGAACTCAATGAGGAGTCCCGCGCCCTTCGCCTCGCCGGAAGCGAGATCGAGGTGCAGCCCCTGGTCTTCGATTTCTTCGCCGTCCTGCTGCGCCATAAGGAGCGCGCCTTGAGCAAGGACGAATTGCTTGAGAGGCTGTGGCCCGACGTGACGGTGACCGAGGCTTCGCTGCAGCGCGTCGCGAGCCTTGCCCGCGGCATCCTTCGCCAGGGCGGCATGGAGACGGCGCTGCGCAACCTGCCCCGCTTCGGCTACCGGATTTGCCTCGATCAGCCGGCCGCCTTGCAAACCAGGCCGGCGCCGGCTGATGGGGGCGGCAGGCCCTCGATCCCCGGCCTGCCAATTCTGTCGGCGCGGGCTGCCGTTGCAGCGAGGAAATGGCATGACGCCGCGGCCTCTTTCACGCAGGCGGATGCCGCCGACGAGCTGCTGACGGCCGATCTCGAGGAATGGGCGCTGGCGCTGGAATGCATGGGCCGGCCGGCCGAAGCCATTCCGCTTCTGGCGCGCGCGGTGACGGCTTACGGCGTGGCCGGCGAGCGACTGCGCGCGGCTTCCCCCGCAATCACCCTCGCCAGGATCCATCTCGAGAGAGGCGAGCTTGCCGTCGCCAAGGGCTGGCACAAGCGCGCCGCGCAGTTGATCGATACCGCTTCCGACAGCAGGGAGCACGGTCTCTGGTGCTGGATGGGGGCGCGCATCATGGGCGCGGAAGCCGAGCCGGAACAGGCGCTTGCGCTGGCTGAGCAAGCCTTCGCGGTCGGCAGGCACCTCGACGATCCGGTGGTGGAGTCGCTCGGCCTTATCTATCGCGGCTTCTTCAAGCTGTGTCTCGGTGAAACCAAAGCCGGGCAGGAGGATCAGGACCTTGCCGCCGCGCTCGGCCTGTCCAGCGATGTCGACCCGATCGTCGGCGGGATCCTCTACTGCAACATTCTGTGGGCTTGCCGGAATTTCGGCGACTGGTCGCGCGCCAACCAATGGACGCTCGGCTACGAAGATTGGTGCAGGGGACACGGGCTGGAAGACCTTTCGGGCTCGTGCCGGCTGCATCGCGCCGAAGTGCTCGGCGTTCATGGCACGCTGAAGGAGGCGGAAGCGCTTGTGCGCGCGGCACTCGACCAGCTCGCACTCGACGCGCCCTGGGCGACCGGCGACGCCTTGCGCGTGCTGGGCGACATTCACCTGGCGGCCGGAGAATTCACGGAAGCCGAAACGGCCTACCGCGCATCGCACGCAGCAGGCTGGGATCCGCAGCCCGGACTTGCGCTGCTGCAACTGGAGCAAGGGCAGGCGGAGGCCGCTTTCAGCGCTCTCGAACGTTCCCTAGTGGGCAATGGCTGGCCGACCTTGCAGCGGCGAGGCATGGTCCTCGCCACGCTCGCCAAGGTGGCGGCGCGGACCAATCGGCGCGAGCGGGCGAAGGAGGTGATCGCCGAATTGGAGACCCAGCCGCAGCGCTGGCCGATGGCCTCCATCCAGGCGCTGACCGCGGAAGCCAAAGCGGAGCTTTTCATGCAGGAAGAGCGCCCCGCCGAGGCTGCCCGGGAGCTGCAGATCGCATGCTCGCACTGGAACGAGATCGGCTCGCCGATCAATGTCGCTGACGCCCGGCTGTCGCTCGCGGCGCTGCTCATCAGGATGGGCGATCGTTCCGGCGCTGAGCTGGAGCTCGGCACCGCGCTCGCGATTGCGAAGAAAGTCGACTCTTCACGGCTCATGCGGCGCTGCGACGAGCTGAAGGGCCTGATTGCCGGGGCGCAGGCGGTAGCGGCGGGCAGCGTCTAGCTCTCACTTGAGGTCTGCTCGGCGCGGTGGCATGAGAGGGAAATCTCTCTCAAAGGTCCGGCATGAGCAGCGCAAAGCAAGTCATCGTCATCGGCGCCGGCATCATCGGCGCTTCGATCGCTTGGCATCTTATGAAAGCCGGCGCGCGGGTGACGGTGGTTTCGGAAAGCGGCGCCGGCGGTGTCGCCACGCCGAATTCCTTTGCCTGGATCAATGCAAGCTGGGGCAATCCGGAAACCTATTTCCGGCTGCGCATCCGCGCCATGGCCGAATGGAAGCGGCTGGCGAAGGACGTGCCGGGCCTGCCGCTCGCCTGGTGCGGCGGCCTGTGCTGGGACCTGCCCGCGGACAGGCTCGAGGCCTATGCGGCCGAGCATTCGTCCTGGGGCTATGGCATCGAAAGGGTCGGGCGCGAACAGGCGGGGCGCATCGAGCCCAATTTGGCAGAGCTTCCCGAGTTTGCGCTTTATGTCGCGCAGGAAGGCGTGGCCGAGCCTGTGGCGACCACGAAGGCGCTGCTGGCCGATGCCGAACGGCGCGGCGCACGGATCGTCACGGGAACCGTCGACAGGCTGGCGCTGGTCAACGGCAAGGTCACGGGCGTCGTCGCTTCGGGCGAAATCATCGCCGCCGACGAGGTGGTGATCGCGTCGGGCGCCGGCGCTCCGGCGATCGCCGCGACGGCAGGCATCAAGCTGCCGATCGAGACCCCGCCCGGCCTGATCGTGCATTCGCGACCGCACCCAAAGCTGCTCAACGGGCTGGTGCTGGCTGACAGACTGCATATGCGCCAAACCGCCGAGGGCCGCATCATCGCCGGCTCAGATTTCGGCGGCGGCGATCCGGGCGAGAATCCGGAGGCCGCCGCGCAGGCGCTGTTCGCCGCGACGAAAGCGATGCTGCGCGACGCCAACGGGCTGGAATTCGACTTCCACACGATCGGCTACCGTCCGACGCCGGTCGACGGTTTCCCGATCGTCAGCCGCGCGGAAGGCATCGGCGCGCTCTACGTCGCCGTCACCCATTCCGGCATCACGCTGGCGCCGGCTATAGGCCTGTTTGCGGCCAGCGAAATCCTCGGCGACAAGCGCGATGCGTTGCTTGAACCCTACGCGCTGTCGCGTTTCGCTCAGTAGCCAGGAGGCCGGCGAAACCCTCCGATGAGCGACGCAATCGCGGCTGCAATGCCGAGCAGCCGCGCTTCCGACCATTTCCTGCCGACCAATTGAAGGCCGACCGGCAAGCCGTCGCGGTCCTGCCCACAAGGGAACGCGAGCGCCGGATGGCTGGAATAGTTGAACACCGCTCCATAGGCCGGTAGCATCCAGTAGCTCTCCTCCTTGCCATTGACCTTGAGCGGGCTGCCCGGCTTGCAGTGCGGGAAGGCCGTGGTCATGGCGACCGGGCAGAGCAAGGCATCGCAGCTGTCAAAGAACCGCTCCCACGCTAGGATCGACTGGTCGCGGCGCGCAAGCGCGGCGAACCAGCGCGACACCGGCGTCGGCTGCTCCGGCGGTTCCGGCTGTGCGGCTTCCAACATCATGCCGATCAATGCACCGCCTTCGGACAAATCGTCGTGCAGGTCGAGCTTCGGCAATTTCGCGCTCTCCACAGCCGCGCCAGCCGAGGCGAGCTGCGCGGCCAGGCCTTCTACGGCGGCACGGATTTCGGCGGCGACGGGGAAGCCGGGGAAAGATTCGGCCACGGCGATGTGCAACGACTTGAGTTCGAGTTTCGGCATCGGCTCAACCGGCAGGGGCGCCAGGTCGGTGTCCGCGCGGACCGGTCCCGCAATGATCCGATAGATCAGCGCCAGATCCTCGATGTTGCGAGCAAGCGGGCCAACACATGACATCAGCCGCACGCTGCGCGGCATGCCGCCGGGATCGGGAAAGGCGCCGGCCAGCGACACGCGATGTTCAGTTGGCTTCAGGCCATAGACGCCGCAGAAAGCAGCGGGCAAGCGTATGGAATCCTGCATGTCGGTGCCGACTTCGAACGGAGTCATGCCTGTCGCGACTGCCGCGGCCGCGCCACCGCTTGAGCCGCCCGCCGTGCGCGACGGATCCCACGGATTGGACGTGCGCCCGAACAGCGGGTTATCGGACTGCCAGTCGCCCAGCATAGTGGCGACGTTGGTCTTGCCGACCAGTATGGCGCCGGCTGCTTTCAGCCTTTCAACCACAGGGCTGTCCTGCCTAGCCATGTAGTCAGCAAAAGGCGGGAAGCCGGCGGTGGTCCTGATGCCCGCCGTCTCGTGCGCATCCTTCAGCGTGAACGCCACCCCATGCAGCGGACCGAGCGTGTCGCCGCGCGCCGTTGCCGCATCGGCCAGCAGGGCACGTGCCCGCGCCTGTTCGCGATCGAAGATGACGACAGCGTTGACCGCCCCGTTGTGCCGGTCGATCTGGGCAAGCTGCGCATCGAGCGCCTCGATCGCCGAAATTTTTCGCTGGGCAATGGCTGCCGCGAGCTCGGCAGTCGAGGAAAACCCGATATCCATGTGCACACTCCGGCTGCTTGGCGCGCTTCGCCTTGAACATGGCGGATGAGGGCGCGGCTTCAAGCCGAATTCAGCATCCGAAGCTTGCCGGCGCTTGATCGAAATTGCGCCAAGTGCCGATTTCCCTCACCCTGCCAGAGCCAACCGGACGGCCGCCGGCGCGAAAGGCTTGATGCTAGTGCTGTCGCGGGTCATGGTGACGAAACTCGACTGCGGAATCTCGTGCCAGGTCCGGCCCTCCCGATCGAACGGCTCGGAGACGATGCAGCGGCCTATTCCCTTGGCGAAGGCGCCGGTATAAAGCGTCGGAGCATGCTCGTCGGTGGCGTAGCGAACGGCGTGAAGCGCCCGACCGTCGCTGAACGCAGCCGTCAGCTTCAGCGACGGTTCGATGCCGGCACCGCGCGCAGCCTCAAGGACGCGACTGGTGGTGCGCGACACCGCACCGTAGGGATCGTCCGAAAGCCCTTCGCCCATCATAAGCTGAAAGAACAGTTCGGAATCCGTGCTGCCTTCGATCTGGTCGAACAACGTATCGGAGAGGGAATTCTCGAGCGCGCGACGGATCTTCTCGAAGCCGCCGATCTGGCCGTTATGCATGAACGACCAGCGGCCCGAAACGAAGGGATGGCAGTTCGCGCGGCTGGTGGCGCCGCCTGTCGAGGCGCGCACATGGGCCAGGAACAGGCCGGATTTTATCTGGCGTCCAAGGCTCCTGAGATTGGTATCGGACCAGGCCGGCAGGACGTCGCGGTAAAGGCCGGGTTCCGGCCGGTCACCGTACCAGGCTACGCCGAAGCCGTCGGCATTGGTCGGCGATTTCGCCTCCTTCGCGCCATGGCTCTGAACGATCAGGGAATGGGAGGGTGCGGCGATGACGTCCTCGAGGAAGATCGCATCGCCGAGATAGGCTGCCCACCTGCACATTGTTTGATCCTCTGTCGATGCGTTCCGGGCACGCGAATGGATGCGCGGCCCGCCGAGCGCCACAGTTGACAGGAGGGAGCCTGGGCGTCCTTACGCCGCGCTTACGTTTTGCTGATCTCTGCCTGAATCCGGCAGCCTGGATCTTGCTTCAGCCGACCAGCGCCAGCGGGGCCGCCGCCGGCGCGAACGGACGGATGCCGGTGCCGCCCCTCGTCATGGTGACGAAGCTCGATGGCGGGATCGCCTGCCACTCGCCGCCGTTGCGGTCGAAGGGCTCGGAGACGATGCAATGGCCGGCGCGCTTCGCGAAGGCGCCGGTATAGAGCGTCGGCGCATGGCTGTCGGTGGTATAGCGGACGGCGTACAGCGCCTCGCCATCGGAAAAGGCCGCGGTCAGTTTCAACGCAGGTTCGATGCCGGCCCGGCGGGAGGCTTCGATGACGCGACCGGTTGCCCGCGACACCGCGCCATGTGGGTCGGTCGCCAGTCCCTGGTCGATCATCAAGAGGAAAAAGAGCTCGGAATCGGTGGTGCCCTCGCGCTGGTCGAAGACCGCGTCGGAGAGCGTGTTCTCCAGCGCGCGACGGATCCTTTCGAAGCCGCCGATCTGGCCGTTATGCATGAACGACCAGCGGCCGGAGACGAAGGGGTGGCAGTTCATGCGGCTGGTGGCGCCGCCGGTCGAAGCGCGCACATGGGCGAGGAACAGGCCCGACTTGATCTGCCGGCAGAGGCTCTTCAGATTGGGATCGGACCATGCCGGCAGGATGTCGCGGTAGAGTCCAGGCTCGGGCCGGTCGCCATACCAGGCCAGACCAAAGCCGTCGCCATTGGTCGGCGACTTGGCTTCCTGGGCGCAGTGGCTCTGGGCGATCAGCGAATGGCAGGGCGCGGTGATGATGTCTTCGAGGAAGACCGCTTCACCAAGATAGGCCGCCCACCGGCACATCGCATTCCACCATTTATCAGGCGCGGTCCAGGAGAGCCTTTGGCTCCTTCACCGCGTGCGAGCCTCTGTTGTGCGTGCGCTCATAGAGCTCGCGAACGATTCGGCTGGCCGTAGTCTCGAACAGAAATGGCAAGAAAGCGTGAACGAGCGCGGCGCCCGCCGCCATCGACAGGCGCGAGCAGAACCAGGCGGCGAAAGCCATATGGCCGAAATAGGTCTCGCCGACCTTCTCCGGGTGAGCCGTGAACAGTGCCGTAAACCGTGTCGTCATGGTGATCCCTCCTGCCGGGATGAGTCCCGATAATGAGTATCGTGCCATACGGCTTTGGTTCATTGGTCCCAAATGGTCCTTGCTTTTCGATGTCTTGTGGGACATTCATCCCAACATGGCGACGGAAATCGATGAGATTGATCGAAGATTGCTGGCTGAGCTGCAACGCGACGGCACGCTGTCGGTCGACCAGCTGTCGGAGCGGGTGGCGCTTTCGCGCAATGCCTGTTGGCGGCGTGTCAAGCGGCTGGAGGAGGATGGCGTCATCACCGGCCGCGTCGCGCTGGTCGATGCCGACAAGCTTGGGCTTGGGCTGTCCGTCTTCATCCTGGTCCGCACCTCCAACCATGATCCGGACTGGCTGCAGAAATTCCGCGCGGCGGTTACCGGCTTTGCCGAGATCACCGGCGTCTACCGCATGTCGGGCGACCTCGACTATGTGCTGAGGGCCCGCGTCGCCGACGTGAAGGCCTATGACCGCCTCTACCAGCGGCTGATCGCCAAAGTGGCGCTGTCGGACGTCTCGGCCTCCTTCGTCATGGAGGAGATCAAGGAGACGACCGTGGTGCCGGTGGAACTGCGCTAGATAGGCCGAGGCCTCCGCGACTTCGTCATCCACGGGCGGAGCGGGAGCGAAGCGGACGCGGAGACCCGAGGATCCATTCCGTTACCTCGATCAGAGACTGCGGCGGAGCAGAATTCTGCACCGTTGCGACGCTTTGAGGTCACGGAATGGATCCTCGGGTCTGCGCCGCGTCGCTTCGCTCCTGCTCCGCCCGTGGATGACGAAGTGACGAGTGTTTTCGCCAATCGCCAAAGTAGACCGCGAGGCCATAGTCACGCCAGAAAGAAAGCCGTTGATAGTATGGCGGGCGAGTTGACCGAATCGCCGCACGCGCCGATAGGATCGATTTCATGCGCACGGCTGTCCATTCTTCCTCCGTCATCGGCCCCACCGTCGGTTTCGTCAGGCTTCCGCATGGCGAAGACCTGCCTCTACCTGCCTATGAGAGCTCAGGCGCCGCCGGCATGGATTTGCGCGCCGCGGTGCCGGAGGACCGGCCGCTGCTCATCCTGCCAGGAAAACGCGCGCTGGTGCCGACCGGGCTCGTCCTGGAAATCCCGGAAGGCATGGAAGGCCAGGTGCGGCCGCGCTCGGGCCTTGCCTTCAAGCATGGGCTCACCGTCCTCAATACGCCCGGCACCGTCGACAGCGACTATCGCGGCGAGGTGAAGGTGCTGCTGGTCAATCTCGGCGACGAGGATTTCTCGGTGACGCGCGGCATGCGCATTGCCCAGATCGTTTTCGCGGCCGTGACCCAGGTTGCGGTCGAGGAAAGAGCATTGGCCGGCGGCACGGCGCGCGGCGCAGGCGGCTTCGGGTCGACCGGCACCGCTTGAATGGCAATCCCCAAGCTCGTTATTTTCGACTGCGACGGTGTCCTGGTCGACACCGAGAACCTTGCCAACAGGCGCCTCGCCGAATGGCTGACCGTCGCCGGGTTTACGACCACCTTCGAATATTGCCGCAAGAACTTCTCCGGCCGCAGCATGGCCTCGGTGCAGAAGGAGATCGAAGAGACGACCGAGGTGCGGCTCGGCGCCGACTTCGTCGAGCGCTGGAATGCCGGCCTGCCGGACCTTTTTTCAAACGGGGTCGAAGCGATCCCTTATGTGCGCGACTTCATCGATAAGGTGCGGGCCGCGGGCATCGCCTATTGCGTCGCCTCCTCGGCGCGGGTCGCGAAGATGCACATCACGCTGGGCCAGACCGGGCTGTTGCCGCTGTTCGAGCATGCGATGTTCTCGTCCACCATGGTCAGCCGAGGCAAGCCGTTCCCGGATCTCTTTCTGCATGCGGCAAGGACGATGGGCTTCGCGCCGGCCGACTGCATCGTCATCGAGGACAGCGTCGCCGGTACCCAGGCCGGCATTGCCGCCGGCATGCGGGTGTTCTCCTATTACGCCGATCCGCTCTCCGATCGCGATGGCCTGGCGGCGGCCGGCGGCATATTGTTTGACGACATGCGCGACCTTGCCGGCCTCGTGCCGATCCGCTGATCGCATCCGGCTGCGCACCGCAACCGGCCGTGCTAGCGTGAGCGCATCCGAGGGGCGCGGTCCTATGATTTCCACCCTATGCCGTTTCATGTTTGCCTGCCTGCTGCTGCCATGCCTGTGGACAGCTGCGCTGGCGCAGGCCGTCAGCTTTCCGGAGTTGAACAGCGCCGTTCCAGGGCATCAGGACGTCACCTATTTCGACCTCGCCAAAATGATCGTGCCCGATCTCAAGTCCGGCGGCGACGGTTTCTACACAGGCGGCGCGCCGATCGAGATGCGCGACATCCTCGGCGGCGACGACGGCGGATCGCCGCCCGAGGCCGTCAACCTGCCGAATGCGGCGGTGCTGGCCATCAAGGCCGGCGGCAAGGACCGGCTGGCGATACTTCTAGACCTCGGCCAGGCGCAGGACAGCGCCGAAGGGTTTGCCGCGCTGGCGCTCTACGATCTCACCGGCAAGCCGAAGCTGCTCGACGCCGTCAATGTCGGAACCGACCGGAGCACCTATTTTCGCGATCCAGGAAAACTCCCGATCAGTGCGGGCGACGACGCGCTCATCACCATGAGCACACATTTCAATTCGAACCAGGGCTATGTCGGCACGATCCTGATCCTCGTCCGCGACGACCGCTTCGAGCCTATCGACCAGATCAACACGTTCGACGAGAATGTCTGCGCCTACAAGCGCACGCAGGACCTGTCCTTCCGGACGCTCGGCGGCGACAAACCCTACGCCGCGATCAAAGTGACGGTGACCGATGCCACCAAGCCGAGCGGCGAGAGTTGCGAGGAGCCGGCGCCCAAGGCGGTCTCGCACGACATTTCCGTCACCTATCGCTGGAATAAAGCCAGATCGCGTTACGCAAGCAATTCCGACGCTTTCGAGAAATTGTCAGCAGAAAACGCCAAACGTTTCTGAGCCGGAAGCATTCGTTTGCCCGGTTCAAGCGGCCGCTATAAATTCGCCGCACGACCCAACTCATGATTGAGGACCTGCCATGGACGACAAGGGCAAGATTTTTCGCGATCTGCACGCCTCCACCTTCGTCATGCCCAATCCCTGGGACATAGGCACGACAAAGCTTCTTTCTTCGTTCGGCTTCAAGGCGCTGGCGACGACCAGCGCCGGCTTCGCCTTCTCGCGCGGCCTGCCGGACGGCGCCGTGACCTTCGAGGCCATGATCCATCATTGCCGCGAGGTGACGGCCGCGACGGAGCTGCCGGTTTCGGCCGATCTGGAGCGCGGCAAGGGGGACAGCCCAGAACAGGCGGCCGAAACCATCTTCGCGGCCGAAGCCGCCGGTCTCGCCGGCTGCTCGATCGAGGACCACACCGGCGACCCTGGCAATCCGATCTACGATTTCTCGCTAGCGACGGAGCGCGTCGCTGCCGCTGTCGAGGCGGCCCGGGCGCTCAAGCATGATTTCGTCTTCACCGCGCGGGCCGAGAATTTCCTGTGGGGCAAGACAGACCTCGACGACACCATCAAGCGGCTTCAGGCTTTCGAGAAAGCCGGCGCGGACGTGCTCTATGCGCCGGGCATCGGCGACGTCGAAATGGTGCGCACGATCTGCTCGTCGGTGAGCCGGCCGGTCAATGTGATGGCCCGACCCGGCTTCACCATCGCCGACCTTGCCACGGCCGGAGCCAAGCGCATCTCGCTCGGACCGTGGCTGACCAATTTCGCCTATGGCATGCTGGAGACGGCGGCGCGCGAAATCCAGCAGGACGGCACCTTCGGCTTCGCCCAGGCGGCGATGCCGTTCGGCAAGCTGCAGGCGCTGTTCCGCGGCGGCACCGATTAAAGCAGTTCCCGCGCCGAAACCGCCTTGTGCAGGTGCACCATCATGGCGGCGGCGAAAAGCGGCGTCAGAAGGTTGAGCAGCGGCACGGCAAGGAACATGGCGATGACCAGCCCGGCCAGGAACACCGTGCCGGCATGTTTGCGGCGCAACGCCTTGGCCTCGGGCTCGGGACGAAACCGCATGGCGGCGAACTCGAAGAATTCGCGGCCCAGCAGATAGCCGTTGACGATGAAGAACGCGGCAATGTTGATGCCCGGCACCAGCAACAGCAGCAGCGCGACGATGTTGCCGAGGACGACCACGCCGAAGAATTTGACGGCGAGCGCAAGCGAATGCAGCGCCGGCACGGCTCGGCCGGGCAGATCGTTGGGGTAGTCGGTACGTTCGACCACTTCGGCGACATCATCGAGGAACAGGCCGGCGACGATCGCGGTCACCGGCGCGATGAGCAAGGCCAACCCCACAGCCAGAACGATGCCGGCGATGATGCCGCCCAGCCACCCGGCCCAGGACGGCAGGCCTGGAAGCAGCGTTTGCAGCCATGGCCAGGCCAGCCATTCGAGCAGGCTCTCCAAACCGACCCAGAGCGCCAGCAGAGCGAGCAGCGTCAGCCCCAGCGTCTTTAGAAAGACGGAGCGGAATTCGGGAGAGAACAACCGGCTGGCGGCAGCGCGGGCGGCGTCGAGGATCACAGCGTCTTCAATCCCTCATCGAAAAAGACGCTTCGCAGATAAGCAGGCTGGATGCCAGGCGCAATTATTGCGCAAGCCTGGCCTGTCTGGCCGGAATGGTCATCGCCGCGACGCCGGCGACGACGAAGGCCATGCCGAGCCAGGCCGCCGGTCCGAGGCTTTCGCCGAGGAAGACGGCGCCGATGCCGACGCCGATCGGCACGCGCAGATAGGCCTGCGAGGTGGTGCCGACCGAGCCCAGCGTGTGGATGAGGCGGAAATAGATGACGAAGGCCAGCGCCGTCGAGAAGACCGACAGGCCGAGCAGGGCCAGGATCGATGCGCCCGACGGCGCAAGCGTCCATGGCCGGTCGACAACCAGGCTCAGCGGCACAAGGATGGCGGCGCCGCAAAGCATCGAACCCGCGGCGGGTATCATCGGATCGAGGCCCTTGAAGCCGCGGCCGAAGATCGCCGCGCCGGCATAGGAGACCGTCGCGATGACGATCGCAAGCTGCGCCCACAATTGATGGCCAAGCCCGCCAAGCGCCTGCGTGCCGATGATGAGACAGATGCCGACGATGCCGGCGCCGACGCCGAGCAGCTTGCGCGCCGTTACGGGCTCATGGCGCGTGATCAATGCCGTCAGCAGGAAGGTGAAGATCGGCGACGTCGAATTGAGGATGGTGGCGAGGCCGGCATCGACCGAGCGCTCGGCGGCGGCGATCAGCGTGAACGGCACGACGCTGTTGAGACAGGCCTGGAAGGCGAACCGGCGCCATACTGCCGCGTCGGCCGGCATGGCAAGGCCGCGCCAGCGGATGATGGTGAAGAGAATGCCCCCGGCGATCAAGGTCCGGGCGGCGATGAAGGTCACAGGCGGGATCGTCTCGACGCCGATCTTGATGAAGGTGTAGGAAGCGCCCCACAGCACCGCCAGGACGCCGAGCAGCGCCAGTTCGGTGGACATTTCGCTCTTCTCGGACATTTCTGCGCCTTCTGCTGCGGGAACGATCCGCTTTGTTGTTACGCAATTGCTGACGGAATACCGCCACTCACTTTTCCTGGAATTGCTTCTAGCCCATGGCGGCGCGGAAATGTTTCGATCGCCGTGAAACCTTAGCGGTGAAGGCCGCGGTCGATATGGGCCAGTTCGACACGAACGCTGCCGCAGCCGGCGCTTCGCAAACAATGGCGATTTTCGGGGTAGGCAAAGCAATGCCAAGTCGCTAGACCCGCGCCCGGCCGGCATGCCAGATAGCCGGGCAGCCCTTGGCGGAGATTTTGATGCCGGAATATGACGTGCTTTGCATCGGCAATGCCATTGTCGACATCATCGCGCAGTGCGACGAAGCTTTTCTCGAGACCAACGGCATCATCAAGGGCGCGATGAACCTCATCGACGCCAAGCGCGCCGAACTGCTCTATAGCCGCATGGGCCCGGCGATCGAGGCTTCCGGCGGCAGCGCCGGCAACACCGCGGCCGGCGTCGCCAGCCTCGGCGGACGGGCCGCCTTCTTCGGCAAGGTGTCGAACGACGCGCTGGGCGAGATCTACACCCATGACATCCACGCCCAGGGCGTGGCCTTCGATACCGCACCGCTCAACGGCGAGCCGCCGACGGCGCGCTCGATGATCTTCGTCACGCCCGACGGCGAGCGTTCGATGAACACCTATCTCGGCGCCTGCGTCGAGCTTGGCCCCGAGGATGTCGAGGCCGACAAGGCCGCCGGCGCCAAGGTGACTTATTTCGAAGGCTATCTGTGGGATCCGCCGCGCGCCAAGGAGGCCATCCGGCAGACGGCGAAGCTGGCGCATGCGGCGGGCCGCGAAGTGTCGATGACGCTGTCGGATTCCTTCTGCGTCGACCGCTACCGCGACGAGTTTCTCGAGCTGATGCGTTCGGGCATCGTCGACATCGTCTTTGCCAACAGCCACGAGATCAAGTCGCTCTACCAGACCGCCTCCTTCGAGGAGGCGCTCGCCGCCATCCGCAAGGATTGCAGAATAGCCGCCGTCACTCGTTCTGAAAAAGGTTCGGTCATCGTGCGCGGCGACGAGACCGTCATCATCCAGGCGACGAAGATCAAGGAACTGGTCGACACGACCGGAGCCGGCGATCTCTACGCTGCCGGCTTCCTTTACGGTTACACGACCGGCCGCAGCCTCAAGGACTGCGGCGATCTCGGCTCGCTGTCGGCCGGGCTGGTGATCCAGCAGATCGGCCCGCGCCCGCGCCAGAATCTGCGTCGCGAGGCAGAGCAAGTGGGGCTTCTTTAGAGCTGCCCAATAAGTACCGTCGCGTCACCGCCAACAGGGTCAAAACCGGCTTGTCTGTCGCGCCCCTGTCATAGAGCGCTCCTACACGCAAACTGAGGCGTACTGTGACTGACATTGCGGCACGCTAAACCAGGGGTGTGAAGATGCATGCCAGCAACCTGCCGGGCCGCGGCGTTCGTTGCCGCCGCAGTTTTTGCTTTCCGCAATAAGAATTTCAGCATCGGCCGGCGCCTGGGAGGAGCGCGGGCCACAAGACAGATTCATGACCAGATTCCAGAACTCGTCCGACGGGATTTCACAAGAGGCATTGGCAGGCCTGGTCGCCGAGGCGGTGCAGCAGGCCTTGATGCAGCAGGGCGTCCTGCTTGACACCGAGGCACTGACTTCAGCCGGCAAGGTTGCCGGCCATGTGGCCGCTGCCCTTCCCTTCCTGCCATCTGCGCAGCGCCTTGCAATCGATTCCTTCAAGGGCGATTGGACCGGCCTTGCCTCCGATTTTCTGCGCGAAATTGCGGAAAAGATAGCGAGCGGGGATTCGACCCTCCCCGACCGCAGCTTCGAGACCCCGCCGAAACCGGAAGCAGGAAGGCCGATTGCACCGCATATCGCCGAGCGCGCCGCGGATCTCCAGTCGATGCTGATCGAGGATTGGGCCGGCGAAGTCACCGGCTCCACCTATCTCGAGGACAAGCTCCGTATCCCGCGGTCGACGCTGCATCGCTGGCAAAGGCGCGGCGAGGTCGTTGCGCTGCGCAAGGGCGGCCGCAAACATGTCTTCCCATTGGCCCAGTTCGTCGACGGCAGGCCGGTTCCGGGGATCAGCGGCGTGCTTTCGACGATCGCCAATCCGAGGCTTGCCTGGTTTTGGCTAACCCGACCCTCGCCCGAGCTCGACGGCCGCATCCCCATAGAGATGTTGCGGGAAGACATGGTCGAGGACGTCGTCCGTGCCGCCCGCGCTCTATCCTGACTCCTTTTCCGCGGAGTCAATTTTTCTATATTTATCCGGATTCTTAGAAAATTATCCGGCAAACTATTCGTTATAAAACTGTAACAATCGGCACATTTGGCACATCATACAGATTATCCCGCGTTCCGATTGTACTTATTGTTCCGAATGTCCCATCTTTGCATTTATGTGACGTGATATTTGCGCAACAAGACTTCCACAAGAGTTCAAAAGGCCGCCTTTCCGACACAATCCCTGTTGTGTGAGGCCAACGATTAGGCCATGTCCGAGGCGAAGAAGCGGCGCCGGTGCGCGCGCTTTTTCAACGATGGGGACGGGGGTGGCAAAGCCGAATGGCACGTCAGGCCTGTCTTGAACCTTTGACTGGAGATTCAAGAAAATGAATATCAAGAGCCTTCTACTCGGCTCCGCTGCGGCTCTGATCGCAGTTTCGGGCGCCCGCGCCGCCGACGCGGTCACCGTCGCCGAGCCGGAACCGGCCGAATACGTGAAGATCTGCGACGTCTACGGCGCCGGCTACTTCTACATCCCCGGCACCGAGACCTGCCTGCGCGTCGGCGGCTACATCCGCTATGACGCCGGCTTCGGCGACATCGGCTCCCTCGACGGCCGCAAGACCAGAGACGTTCAGGACGGCGACCTGCAGAACACCTGGAAGAAGAACGCCCGTTTCGCGCTGAAGACCTGGACCGGTCAGGAGACCGAGCTCGGCACGTTGAAGACCTACACCGAGACGCGCTTCAACTTCCCGAATGGCGGTCCGTCGAACGTGTCGCTGAACTTCGCCTGGATCCAGCTTGGTGGGCTTCGCGTCGGTAAGGACGAATCGACCTACGACTCGTTCATCGGCTACGCCGGCAACGTCATCCAGGACACGATCATCCCGTATGGCATCAAGGACACCAACCTCGTCAGCTACTACTTCGACGGCGGCAACGGCTTCTCGGGAGTGATCTCGCTTGAAGAAGGCGCGGACGATAAGGGCATTTCCGGCACGATCGACAGCTATGTTCCGCATGTTGTCGGCGGCGTGAAGTACAAGGGCGACTGGGGCGCGGTCACCGGCGTCGTCGCCTATGACAGCGCCTATGAGGAAGTGGCCGGCAAGGTTCGCCTGGACGTCAACGTCACCAAGGAACTGACGCTGTTCGTCATGGGCGGCTACGGCACCGACGACAACCTCACCGACGATGCCGGTAACACCATCGACACTCACGGCCGCGGCTTCTACAAGCCCTGGGGCGGCAACTGGGCCGTCTGGGGCGGCGGCACCTACAAGTTCAACAGCAAGACGTCGTTCAACCTCCAGGCCTCGGCCGACGACGACAAGAACTACGCGCTTGCGGCCAACGTCGCCTACACCATCGTGCCCGGCTTCACGATCACGACCGAAGTCGATTGGGATCACTATGGCAATTTCGGCAATCCCTCTATCTACGGCAACTTCACCAAGGCCGATAAGAAGGACAGCGTCGGCGGCATCGTCCGTTTCCAGCGCAATTTCTGATCGATCCTAGCAATCAAATAGAAAGCCCGCGGCACCGCCGCGGGCCTTTTGCTTTGGCTCAAGCAAACGAAACGGTAGTGCGCTATTGGGTCAATTCCCAGCCGTATAGGCTGCGATCGCCGCCATGTTGACGATGTCTGAGTCCTTGGCATTGAGCGAGACGATCTGGACCGGCTTGTTCAAGCCGACCAGCAGGGGGCCGATGACGGTCGAGCCGCCGAGTTCCTGCAGCATCTTGGTCGAGATCGAGGCCGAGTGGAAGGCGGGCATCACCAGCACATTGGCCGGGCCGGTCAAGCGGATGAAAGGATATTGCGCCATGGCGCGCGGGTTCAGCGCCACGTCGGCGGCCATCTCGCCGTCATACTCGAAATCGACGCGGCGCTTGTCGAGGATGCGCACCGCTTCCTGCACGCGCTCGGAACGTTCGCCCTGCGGATGGCCGAAGGTGGAATAGGCGAGCATGGCGAGCCTTGGCTCGTAGCCCATGCGGCGGGCAAAACCGGCCGCCTCCTCGGCGATGTCGGCGATCTGCTCGGCGTTCGGCATGTCGTGCACGGCGGTGTCGGCGACCAACACGGTGCGGCCACGCGCCAGCACGATCGAGACGCCGATGACGCGGTGGCCCGGCTTGGCGTCGATGATGCGGCGCACGTCGTCGAGCGCGGTGGAATAGTTGCGGGTCACACCCGTGACGATGCCGTCGGCGTCGCCCAGCGCCACCATGCAGGCGGCGAAATGGTTGCGGTCGTTGTTGATCAGCCGCTGGCAGTCGCGGAACAGGAAACCCTTCCGCTGCATGCGCTCGTAGAGATAGTCGGTGTAGATGCCGTTGCGGCGCGACAGCCTGGCGTTGATGATCTCGAGGCCCGGCTTGTTGAGGTCGATGCCGGCATTGCGGGCATTGTCCTTGATGACGTCGTCGCGGCCGAGCAGGATCGCCGTGCCGAGCCTCTGGTTCACGTAGGAGACGGCGGCGCGCATCACCTGCTCCTCCTCGCCCTCGGCAAAGACGATGCGCTTGGGCTGGCGGCGCACGCGGTCGTAGATGCGCTGCAAGGTCGAGGCGATCGGGTCGCGGCGGGCGGACAGTTCCTGCGCATAGCGGTCGAGATCGAGGATCGGCTTGCGGGCGACGCCGGATTCCATCGCCGCCTTGGCCACCGCCAGCGGGATCGCCGAGATCAGGCGCGGATCGAACGGCACCGGGATGATGTAGTTGGGGCCGAATTTCGGCCGGTTGCCCTGATAGGCGGCGGCGACGTCGTCGGGCACGTCCTGGCGCGCCAGCTCGGCAAGCGCCCTGGCGGCCGCGATCTTCATCTCGTCATTGATGGTGGTGGCGCGCACGTCCAGCGCGCCGCGGAAGATATAGGGGAAGCCCAGAACGTTGTTGACCTGGTTGGGGTAGTCGGAGCGGCCGGTGGCCATGATGGCATCGGTGCGGATCTCGGCCACTTCCTCCGGCGTGATCTCCGGATCGGGATTGGCCATGGCGAAGATGATCGGGTTCTTGGCCATCGACTGCACCATGGCGGTGGTGAGCGCGCCCTTGGCGGACAGGCCGAGGAAGACGTCGGCGCTGTCCAGCGCTTCGGCCAGGCTGCGCGCCTCGGTCTTGACGGCATGCGCCGACTTCCACTGGTTCATGCCTTCGGTGCGGCCCTGGAAGACCACGCCCTTGGTGTCGCACAGGATGATATTTTCGGGAGAAAAACCCATCGCCTTCATCAATTCGATGCAGGCGATGCCGGCGGCGCCCGCGCCATTGCAGACCATTTTGGTAGTCTTCATGTCGCGGCCGGTGATCTCCAGCGCGTTGATCAGCCCGGCCGCCGAGATGATTGCCGTGCCATGCTGATCGTCATGGAAGACGGGAATGTCCATCAGCTCGCGCAGCCGCTGCTCGATGATGAAGCACTCGGGCGCCTTGATATCCTCGAGATTGATGCCGCCGAAGGAAGGCCCGAGGAAGCGCACGCAATTGATGAACTCGTCGGCGTCCTCAGTCGCCACTTCGAGGTCGATCGAATCGACATCGGCGAAGCGCTTGAACAGCACCGCCTTGCCTTCCATCACCGGCTTCGAGGCCAGCGCGCCGAGATTGCCGAGGCCGAGGATGGCGGTGCCGTTGGAGATGACGGCGACCATGTTGCCGCGCGTCGTATAGTCGAAGGCGCGGCTCGGATCCTCGGCGATGGCGCGCACGGGAACGGCGACGCCCGGCGAATAGGCGAGGCTCAGATCGCGTTGCGTCGCCATAGGCTTGGTGGCGACGATCTCCAGCTTGCCGGGTCGTCCCATGGCGTGGAACTCCAACGCCTCCTCGGGACTGACGGAGGGGCCGCTGCTTTCCGTTTTCCTGGCCATGTTGCTGACGCTTCTCCCACCATTTCGCGCTCTTGCGGCGCATTGTTTTTGAATTACCCGCTTAAGGCTACACGCCGCCGCTGTAAACCGCCAAGCGATCCAGCGATTTTGTTCCTCCGTTGGCAGAGACAAGCGATCAAATCTTGCCCGATGAGATCGCGGCAATCTCGCGCAGGTGCTCGCGTACCGGGGCCCAGCGCGTCAGCCCCGAGGTCCCGGCGAACGGCCATTCGGAGAAAGGCGGATCGTTGCTTCCCATGCGCTGCTTAAGCGCCGAGAGATAGGCCATCAGTTCCAGCCGTTGCGCCCGCACCCTTTCCAGCGTGCGGCCACGAATCTCCTCGCGCGGGATGGCGCGGTCGCGAAGTCGCTCGACCGCGCGGCGGATTGCGGCCGGCTCCGGCTCGGCGATAACGCAGTAGTCCGGATCGAAATAGACGTCGCGGCCGCCGATGCTCGGCGTCGAGACGATCGGCAGGCCGGCCAGCAGATACTCCATGCTGGAATACATCGCCCCTTCCACCGCCGACAGGCAGAGCCCGACCGCGGCCCGGTTGTAGACGCGGTTGACCTCGTAAGGCGGCATCCGCCCGGGCAGGCCGTCAACGAGGGGATTGGCGATGCTGTGAAGCGGCGATTGCGCCTGCAGCCGGCGGATGAAGGCGCGGTCGCCGGCCGGCGGCAATTCGCCAATCGAGGACGTCACATGGACCAGTCTTTCGATCTCGAAGGCGAGGTGGTGCCGCTTGGTGTGCGAGATGCGGCCATTGTAGACGGCATCGTACTCGACCGGCACGTCCGGCAGCGGCCGGAAGACGTCTTCCGAAATCATCAGATTGTGATTGGAGAAGATCGCTGTGCCGCCAACGCCTGCAATCAGACGGCGCTCTTCCTCTGTGTTGCAGAGAAAGATCAGGTCATGGTCGGGGCAGGCCGCGGCGAACCACGCGAGATCCTTGCGGATCTGCTCGACGACGGTGGGCCTCTCCAGCGTCCAGTTCGGCATCAGAAGGAAGGTAGCGCGCGCTGGCACCATGCGCCGGCAGAGGGCAGCGAGTGCGTAAAGCGGGCGCCGGCCGCCGACAGGTATGTAGAGGATCAACGGATCGCGACTGAAGATATGGACGGGTATGTCGATGCCGCCGTCGAGGCCGGAGAGCGGCCCGCGCGTCGGCAGGATGAAGGGAAACCGTGTCCGCACCCACGCCCTGATTTTGGTTCTGGTACGGTTGGCGCGGTTGGTGGCAAGAAGCCGCACCCGCCTGAGCGGCGAGCCGACCGGGCCGACCATCTCCTCGAACGTCTCGTGTCCGTCCTTCTTCATCGCCCCGCTATCTTCTCCTGACCCCGAACGATCCATATGTCGGCCGGCGGCATGAGGCAACACGCCCCCGTGCGCCCGTCCTGCTGATGGCGGCAACCGTCCACTCGTCCCCCGTTTTTGCAACCGCCGGCATTAAACCGCCCGCTCACATCTGCTAGCGTGCCGGGATGGATATGCGTACCCCGGAAGAACACAACGCCACGGCGGCACCGGCACAGTTTGCCACGGCCGGCGTCACGCCGATGATGGAGCAATTCATCGAGATCAAGGCGGCGAACCCGGATTCGCTGCTGTTCTACCGCATGGGCGATTTCTACGAGCTGTTCTTCGACGACGCGGAGAAGGCGAGCCAGGCGCTGGGCATCGTCTTGACCAAGCGGGGCAAGCACCAGGGCAATGACATCCCGATGTGCGGCGTGCCGGTGCATGCGGCGGACGACTACCTGCAGAAGCTGATCGCGCAAGGCTTTCGCGTTGCCGTGTGCGAGCAGATCGAGGACCCGGCCGAAGCCAAGAAACGCGGCTCCAAATCGGTGGTGCGCCGCGACGTGGTGCGGCTGGTCACGCCAGGCACCATCACCGAGGACAAGCTGCTCGCGCCCTCGGAATCGAGCTTCCTGATGGCGCTTGGCCGCGTGAAGGGAGGCGCGCCCAGCCAAGCCGGCTTCGCGCTGGCCTGGATCGACATTTCGACAGGCGCCTTCCGCGTTGCGGAGACGAACGCCGAGCGGCTGCTTGCCGACATCTTCCGCGTCGACCCGCGCGAGCTAATCGTCGCCGAGCCGGTTTTCCATGATCCGGAGCTCAGGCCCGTGTTCGACGTGCTGGGCCGTGTCGCCAATCCGCAGCCGCCGTCGCTGTTCGATTCGGCCTCAGCCACCGGACGCATCGCGCGCTTCTTCGAGGTTGCGACGCCGGACAGTTTCGGCACGTTCTCGCGCGCCGAGCTATCGGCGATCTCGGGCGCCATCGCTTACGTCGAAAAAACGCAGAAAGCGGAGCGGCCGCCGCTGTCGCGGCCCGAGCGCGAGGAGCAGGGCTCGACGCTGTTCATCGATCCGGCGACGCGCGCCAACCTGGAACTGCTGCGCACGCTGTCCGGCAACCGCGACGGCTCGCTGTTCAAGGCGATCGACCGCACGGTGACGGGGGGCGGCGCGCGACTGCTCGCCGACCGGCTGATGGCGCCGCTGACCGATCCAACAGCAATCGCGGCCAGGCTGGATTCGGTGTCGTTCTTCCGTTCTGAGATGCGGCTCTGCCAGGGCCTGCGGGCGAGCCTCAAAAGCGTCGCCGACATGCCGAGGGCATTGTCCAGGCTGGCGCTCAACCGCGGCGGACCGCGCGACCTGGGCGCGCTGCGCGCCAGCTTCGAGGCGGCCGGCGCGATCGCCGAATTGTTCGCGGCGGCCGATCTGCCCGCCGAGCTCGCTGCGGCATTGGCCGCGATCAAGGCCTTGCCCGAGGCGCTTGCCCGCCACCTCAGCGAGGCGCTCGACGACGAGCTGCCGCTGATCAAGCGCGACGGCGGCTTCGTGCGGTCGAGCTACAATGCCGAGCTCGACGAGATGCGGGCGCTGCGCGACGAATCGCGAAAGGTGATCGCCGGGCTGGAGCGCTCGCTGATCGAAGAGACTGGCATCCGCTCGCTGAAGATCCGGCACAACAATGTGCTCGGCTATTACATCGAGGTGACGGCCAATCACCATTCGATCATGACCGGCAACGATGCCGCCAAGGCGCGCTTCATTCATCGCCAGACCATGGCCAACGCCATGCGCTTCACCACGACCGAGCTGGCGGAGCTGGAATCGAAGATCGCCAACGCCGCCGACCGGGCGCTGAGCATCGAGCTCGCCGCTTTCGACCGGCTGACCGCGGAAGTGGTGGGCGAGGCCGAACGGATCCGCGCCGGCGCCGACGCGCTTGCGGCTCTGGATGTTTCGTCGGCGCTGGCATTGCTTTCCGAAAGCGAGGGCTGGTGCCGACCGCTGGTGGACTCCAGCCTCGCCTTCGAAATTGCCGGCGGGCGCCACCCGGTGGTCGAACAGGCGCTCAGGCGTTCCGGCGAAGGCCCGTTCGTCGCCAATGATTGCGACCTGTCGCCCCAGGGCGGCGCCAAGGCCGGCGCGATCTGGCTGCTCACCGGCCCGAATATGGGCGGTAAGTCGACGTTCCTCAGGCAAAATGCGCTGATCGCCATCCTTGCTCAGACCGGCTCCTTCGTGCCGGCGCAAAGCGCCCATATCGGGGTCGTCGACCGGCTGTTCTCGCGCGTCGGCGCCTCGGACGACCTGGCGCGCGGCCGCTCGACCTTCATGGTCGAGATGGTCGAGACGGCGGCGATCCTCAACCAGGCCGGCGAGCGGGCGCTGGTCATCCTCGACGAGATCGGCCGCGGCACCGCGACTTTCGACGGCCTGTCGATCGCCTGGGCGGCGGTCGAATATTTGCATGAGAAGAACCGCTGCCGGGCGATTTTTGCCACGCATTTCCATGAGATGACGGCGCTGGCGGGCAAGCTCCCCCGGCTTCACAACGTCACCATGCGGGTGAAGGAATGGGAAGGCGACGTCGTCTTCCTGCACGAGGTCGGCAAGGGCGCGGCCGACCGCTCCTACGGCGTTCAGGTGGCGCGACTCGCCGGCCTGCCCGAGGCGGTCGTCGCCCGCGCCAAGGAAGTGCTGCACCAACTCGAGGAGGGCGAAGTCTCGGGCAAGACCAATCGGCTGGTCGACGATCTGCCGCTGTTTTGGGTGGCGGTGAAACGCGAAGCGGCGAAGCCGGTCAAAAGCGATGTGCTGGGCGACGCGCTCGGCGCGATCAATCCCGACGAGATGACGCCGCGCGAGGCGCTGGAGGCGCTCTACCGGTTGAAGGGGCTGGCAACGAAGCAGTAGAACAGGCGTGGCCTTGACTGATTGTACCGGTCGGTACAATGTCGGTTATCGACGATCGGAACCGACAGGAGATTTCATGAGCCGTCCGCCATTGCCGCCCTTCACGGCCGAGACAGCGGCGCAAAAGGCGCGCCTCGCCGAGGATGCCTGGAACAGCCGCGACCCGGAACGGGTCTCGCTCGCCTATACCGAGGACAGCAGCTGGCGCAACCGGGCCGAATTCATCTCGGGTCGCGGCGAGATCGTCGATTTCCTCAAGCGCAAATGGGCGCGCGAGCTGGATTATCGCCTGATCAAGGAGGTCTGGACCTGGAATGAAAACCGCATCGCGGTGCGCTTCGCCTATGAATGGCGCGACGACAGCGGCCACTGGTTCCGCTCCTACGGCAACGAGAACTGGGAATTCGACGAGGCCGGGCTGATGCGCCGGCGCGTGGCGAGCATCAACGACCTGCCGATCACGGAGCGCGAGCGGAAGTATCATTGGCCGCTCGGCCGCCGGCCGGACGACCATCCCGGCCTTTCGGAACTCGGGCTTTAGAGCATGATCCCAAAAAGTGTGTAGCGGTTTTTGGAAAAGATCATGCTCGAACAAGAACACTAAGCATGCGGCGCATCGCTCCGGACCACGACCAGTTGCTGGCGATCGTGGCCGAGGTTTTCCGCGAGCACGGCTATGAGGGCGCCAGCCTGGCCTTGATCGGCGAGGCGGCGGGGCTCGGCAAGGGAAGCCTCTATCACTTCTTTCCCGGCGGCAAGGAAGAGATGGCGAGAGCCGTCATTGCCCATATCGACGGCTGGTTCGAGGACAATGTATTTGCGCCGCTATGCGACGGCGCCGATCCGTCGGCCGGGATCGAGCAGATGCTCGCAGCGACGGACAGCTACTTCCGCTCGGGGCGCCGGGTCTGTCTCATCGGCGCCTTCGCGCTGGAGGCATCCCGCGATCTCTTCGCCAGCCAAATCAGGAACTATTTCGGCCGCTGGGTCGCGCACCTCGCCGATGCGCTGGCGCGAGTTGGGCATGGGACAACCGAAGCCGTCGAACTGGCGGAGGAAACCGTCGCCGCCATCCAGGGCGCGCTCACCCTTGCCCGTGCCGCTGACGATGCCGAGGTATTCTCCCGTACGCTGCGCCGGCTGCGCACGCGGCTCGGGCTGACGGCCAAGACCTAACTCGGTTCCTACAAAGGCTCGAAGCGGAAACCCGTCTCGGTTCGGAAAACCCGGCCGACGCCCGGTGAATCGAGATGCGCTCCTGCAACGCACCAGCCGTTGTCGGTGGCACGGGCCAATATCTGCAGCCGGGTTGTCCGCGCCTGTTCCTGATCCGCGTCGAACTCCCACGCGACCTCCGGCCGATCGAACTGAAGCGACGGAGCATGCACGAGGTCGCCCCAGACCAACAATGTTTCGCCGCCGCTCGTGACGCGAAAGCAGGTATGGCCGATTTCATGACCCGAGGCGGCGATTGCCTCGATATTCGCATTCAGGTGCTGGCCCGGGTCCAAGGGCTGCGCTCGATCACGGAAGCGGCTCAACCTCGCTACCGACCGAAACATGTCGAGCTCGGCTCGAGGGACAAGCAAGCGGGAGAGCCGCGGGAAACCGTCCCCGCCATCCGGAAGGATGATCCCTTGGATATGGTCGAGATGGGTGTGGGTAAAGGCGACCGTGCGTATCCGATCGACGGCGATGTTCGCCTCGCTCAGCGCCTGCGGCAGAAAGCCCATCGTCGGGTGCCAGGCGTTCGAGGACCCCGTATCGATCAGCGTGATGTCTTCGCCGTCATCGATGGCAAAGGCATTGACCGACAATCGGAGCGCGCCATCGAAGAGCGGCACCTGCGGCGGCAGATCGTCGCCGAAAGGCTTGTCTCCCGGCTGGCGCAGTCGCCGGACGGGCATGTCGACGTAACCGTCGCGCAGCGAGGTGACGGTCAAGTCGCCGATTTTATAGGTCGCGTAATGAGGTCCGGCTGAAATTCGTTCCAATGCCTGCTCTCCGCCCGATCGAGGTTTTCGGCTAAATCATCTCCAGGCCGCGCTTGCGCGTCGGCGGCGGGAAAGCGCGATCGAGCTCGGCAAGGTCTTCCGCCGTCAGCGCGATGTCGAGCGCGGCGGCGTTCTGGCGGACATGCTCCTGGCGGCCGGCCTTCGGGATTGCGATGACGCCGTCCTGCATCATTATCCAGGCAAGCGCGATCTGCGCCGCCGTGGCGTTGTGGCGGGCGGCGACCGCCTCGAGCCGCGCATTGCGGGCCAGCGCGCCCTGCTCCACCGGCGAATAGGCCATCAGCGGTATGCGGCGCTGCCGGCTCCACGGCGCAAGGTCGAATTCGAGCCCGCGCCGCGACAGGTTGTAAAGCACCTGGTTAGTCTGGACATTGCCGCCGGACGGCAGACTGACTAGATTCTCCATCTCGTCCGTGTCGAAATTGCTGACGCCCCAGTGGCGGATCTTGCCTTCCGTTTTTAGCGCCTCGAACGCTTCCACGGTTTCGGAAAGCGGCACGCTGCCCGGCCAATGCAGCAGATAGAGATCGATGCGGTCGGTGGCGAGGCGCTGCAGGCTGCTCTCGCAGGCCCGTTTCACGCCGGCGCGCGAGGCGTTGGAGGGCAGCACCTTGGAGACCAGGAAGGTCTCGTCGCGGCGCCCGGCGATGGCTTGCGCCACCACCTCCTCGGCGCCGCCATCGGCATACATTTCGGCCGTGTCGATCAGCGTCATGCCGAGGTCCAGCCCAAGCTTCAGCGCCGCGACCTCATCGGCGTGGCGCCGTCGATCCTCACCCATCTTCCAGGTGCCTTGGCCCAGCACCGGGACGGTTTCGCCCGACGGCAGCTTCAAGGTTCTGATCAACGAGGGCATGGCGTTCTCCGCGTAAGGCTGGATCGCAGCACAGCCACAGTTGGAAATCCAGACCGACGCCGGCTGGCCGCCCGGATTTCCCGCAGTGACTATTTCGCCGGATGCTTGGCGAGCCAGTCCTGCATCTGCTTGATCTCGGCTTCCTGTGCCGTGACGACGCCTTCAGCGAGCTTGCGCATCTCCGGGTCCTTGCCGTTGGCGATCACCACCTTGGCCATGTCGATGGCGCCCTGATGATGCGGGATCATGCTGCGGACGAAATCGACATCGGCATTGCCGGTGTATTTGATCGTCATGTCCTTATGCATCTTCTTCATCGCCTTCTCGTAGCCGACGGTGGCCGGGCTCTGGGCGCCCATCGCCATCTTGGACATGTCGTGCTTCATCTCCTCCGAAGAGGCCGGCACGCTTTCGAGGAACACGGCGAGCAGCATTCCGGCCGCCATCAAAAGCAGCACGATTTTCTTGGCCAGGGTCATTCAAGTCTCCTTCTGCTGGATTGCGTATCTGGGGGTCTTGCTCAGAGTTTCAACGTTCTCAGCCGCAGCGCGTTGCCGATCACGGAGACCGATGACAGGCTCATCGCCGCCGCCGCCAGCATCGGCGACAGCAGCGTGCCGGTAAGCGGATAAAGCACGCCGGCCGCGACCGGCACGCCGAGCACGTTGTAGAGGAAGGCAAAGAACAGGTTCTGGCGGATGTTGCGGATCGTCGCCTGGGCGAGAGTGCGTGCCCTGACGATGCCGTTGAGGTCGCCCTTGACCAGCGTGATGCCGGCGCTTTCGACCGCGACATCGGCGCCGGTGCCCATGGCGATGCCGACATCGGCGCCGGCCAGCGCCGGCGCGTCGTTGACACCGTCGCCGGCCATGGCGACGCCGGCGCCCTTGGCACGCAGTTCCTCGACCAGCGCGCCCTTCTCATCCGGCAGCAACCCGGCGCGGACCTCGTCGATGCCGAGCCTGCCGGCAATCGCTCGTGCCGTGCGCTCGTTGTCGCCTGTCGCCATGATGATGCGCAACCCCTTGTCGTGCAGCGCCCTTATCGCCTCGGTTGTAGTCGCTTTCACGGGATCGGCGACGGCGACGATACCGGCGAAACTGCCCTCGACAGCCACGAACATGGCCGTCTTGCCTTCGGCCTGCAGCGCCTCGGTATTGGCAGCCGACGTTGCGACGCCGAGGTCCGCCATCATCGCCGCATTGCCGAGCGCGACCTTCCTGCCCGAAACCGTGCCCGAAACGCCCTTGCCGGTAATGGCTTCGAAATCGACCGCGTCGGCCAGCTTCAGGCCGCGCGCGGCAGCGCCCTCGACGATCGCCTCGGCCAGCGGATGCTCGGAGCCCTTTTCCAGCGCGGCCGCGAGGCCGAGCAGCTCGTTCTCGCCGATGCCCGCGGCCGGAACGACATCGGTAAGCCGCGGCTTGCCCTCTGTCAGCGTGCCGGTCTTGTCGACGATCAGCGTGTCGACGGCGGCAAAGCGCTCCAGCGCCGCGGCTTCCTTGATCAGCACGCCAGCATGCGCGCCGCGCCCGGTCGCGGTCATGATCGACATCGGCGTCGCAAGACCGAGCGCGCAGGGACAGGCGATGATCAGCACCGACACCGCCGAGACGATGGCGAAGATCAGGCTCGGTTCGGGGCCGACGAGCGCCCAGGCGATGAACGCCAGGACCGCCACCAGCACGACGGCCGGGACGAAATAGAAGGACACGCGGTCGGCGAGACCCTGGATCGGCGCCCGCGAGCGCTGCGCCTTGGCGACCAGCTCGACAATGCGCGACAGCGTGGTCTCGGCGCCGACCTTCTCGGCGCGCATGACCAGCGAGCCGTTCTTGTTCAGCGTGCCGCCGGTGAGCATGTCGCCTTCCGTCTTCTCGACCGGCAGCGGTTCGCCGGTGATCATCGATTCATCGATCGCCGACCGACCCTCGAGCACGATGCCGTCGACCGGCACGGCATCGCCGGGACGGATGCGCAAGCGGTCGCCCGACTTGACGCTGTCGAGCGGTACGTCCTTCTCGGAGCCGTCGGCGCCGATCAGCCGCGCTGTCTTCGGGGCAAGGTCGAGCAGGGCGCGGATGGCCGAGCCGGTGCGCTCGCGGGCCTTGAGTTCCAGCACCTGGCCGAGAAAGACCAGCGCGACGATGACGGCGGCGGCCTCGAAATAGACCGGGACGGCGCCGTCATGACCGCGGAACTGATGCGGAAAGAGGCCCGGGAACAGGGCGGCGATCACGCTGTAGAGGTAGGCGGCACCGACGCCCAGCGAGATCAGCGTCCACATATTCGGGCTACGGTTGAGGATCGATTCCCAGCCGCGATGGAAGAACGGAAACGCCGCCCACAGAACCACCGGGCTCGCCAGCGCCAGTTCCACCCAGGTCTTCGTGCGGCCGTCGATGAGGGTTTCGAAGCTGAAGCCCAGCATCGGCGCCATGGCAATGATCAGGAGCGGCACGGAGAGCACCGCGCTGACCCAGAAGCGGCGGGTGAAATCGACGAGCTCGGGATTCGGGCCTTCCTCGCCTGTCGGCACGCCCATCGGTTCCAGCGCCATGCCGCAGATCGGACAGGAGCCGGGCTTGTCGCGGATGATCTCGGGATGCATCGGGCAGGTGTATTGCGTGCCCTTGGGCATCGGCTGCGGCTCGGGCCGGCCAGCGAGGTATTTTGCCGGCTCCGCCTCGAATTTGCCCTTGCAACCGGCGGAGCAGAAATAGAAGCCCTGCCCTTCATGGCGAACGAAGTGCTTCGCGCTCGCGCGGTCGACGCTCATGCCGCAGACGGGATCGGTGGCCGTCAAATAGCCCTCGGGCTCGGCCTGGAATTTCGTGCGGCAGCGCTCGCTGCAGAAATGAAAGGTGCGGCCGCCATGCTCGGCCGTCGGCTTGCCGGCCGCCGGATCGACCGTCATGCCGCAGACAGGGTCGCGAATCACCGCTTCGGTGTCGGGCGCGACATTCTTCGCAGAGCAGCAGCCGCCATGCGCATGATGGTGGTGGTGGTCGGAATGGGTCATCAGCAATACCTCGGAATTCTCGAATTGAGGCGGAGGTAGTCCTTCCAGTAACTGGAAGGTCAAGAGCCGGTTTCGACTTTTGCGAAAATCGGCCGGGCGATTGCGGATTACGCTTCTGCGCGATGGCAATCGCGGCCGCCTGCCCCATACACAGCGCCGCGAAAACAGGCTATAGACGCCGCCGAATGGCAAAGATCTCCCTGAAACTCGACGAAATCATCGATGGCGATGCGTTGCGCCGCGACTTGACCGCGTTGACGGCGGCGAGCGCCGGCGACGGTTCAGGACCGGCTGCCCGCACGGCCGTCCTCCAACTGCTCAAGGCCAGGATGGCCGAAGGGCGAAAGATCGCCGAGACCATGCTCAAGCAGGACGGCGGCGGCAATGCCTGCGCCGAGCGGCTGTCGCATCTGATGGATGAACTGATCCGGGCGCTCTATGATTTCGCCGCCACCCATGTCTATCGGGTCAAGAACCGGTCCGCGGCCGAGCGCATGGCGGTCGTTGCCGTCGGCGGCTACGGCCGCGGCACGCTGGCGCCGGGTTCCGACATCGACCTGCTTTTCCTGCTGCCCTACAAGCAGACCCCATGGGGCGAGCAGATCGTCGAATACATGCTCTATATGCTGTGGGACATGGGGCTGAAGGTCGGCCACGCCACCCGCAACATCGACGAGTGCCTCAGGCTGTCGCGCGGCGACATCACCATCCGCACGTCGATCCTCGAGGCGCGCTTCCTGTGGGGCGAACAGAAGCTCTATGAAGAACTGCTCACCCGCTTCGACCATGAAGTGGTGCGCACGACCGGGCCGGAATATGTGCAGGCCAAGCTCGCCGAGCGCGACGAGCGCCACGCCAAGGCCGGCGAAAGCCGCTATCTGGTCGAGCCCAATGTCAAGGACGGCAAGGGCGGCCTGCGCGACCTGCAGACGCTGTTTTGGATCGGCAAATATTTCTACCGCGTGCGCACCGGCGAGGAACTGGTCGAGAAGGGCGTCTTCACCGAGGCCGAATATCGCGAATTCCAGAAGGCCGAGGATTTTCTCTGGGCGGTGCGCTGCCACATGCATTTCCTCACCGGCAAGGCGGAAGAGCGGCTGCATTTCGACATCCAGCGCGAGATCGCCGAGCGGCTGGGCTACACGACGCATCCCGGCCTGTCGGCGGTCGAGCGCTTCATGAAGCACTATTTCCTCGTCGCCAAGGACGTCGGCGACCTCACCCGCATCTTCTGTGCGGCGCTCGAGGAAGAGCAGGCCAAGCATGTGCCGGGCTTCAACCGCATCTTCCTCACCTTCCAGCGGCGCAAGCGCAAGCTTGCCGGCACCTCCGACTTCATCGTCGACAACCACCGCATCAACATCGCCGACGACAGCGTGTTCGAGCGCGACCCGGTCAACCTGCTGAGGCTGTTCTGGTTCGCCGACAAGCACGGATTGGAATTCCACCCCGATGCGCTGAAGCTGCTCACCCGCTCGCTCGGGCTCGTCAACAAGTCGCTCCGGCGCGACGAGGAGGCCAACCGGCTGTTCCTCGACATCCTGACATCGGACCGCAATGCCGAGCTCAATCTCAGGCGCATGAACGAGGCGGGGCTGCTCGGCAGACTGATCCCCGACTTCGGCAAGATCGTCGCCATGATGCAGTTCTCGATGTACCACCACTATACGGTGGACGAGCATCTGATCCGCTGCATCGGCGTGCTGGCCGAGATCGAGCGCGGCGACGGCGCGAAGGTGCATCCGCTGTCGCACACGCTGATGCCTGGCCTGAGAAAGAGCCGTGAGGCGCTCTATGTCGCGGTGCTGCTGCACGACATCGCCAAGGGCCGGCCCGAAGACCATTCGGAAGCCGGCGCCAGGATCGCGCGGCGCATCTGCCCGCATATGGGGCTGTCGGCCGCCGACACCGAGACCGTCGCCTGGCTTGTCGAGAACCATCTTGTGATGTCGATGACAGCGCAGACGCGCGACCTCAACGACCGCAAGACGATCGAGGATTTTGCTTCGATCGTGCAATCGGCCGAGCGGCTGAAGCTGCTTTTGATCCTCACCGTCTGCGATATCAGGGGCGTCGGGCCGGGCGTGTGGAACGGCTGGAAGGGGCAGTTGCTGCGCACGCTCTATTATGAGACCGAACTGCTCCTGACGGGCGGCTTTTCGGAAGTCTCGCGCGCCGAGCGCACGGCCGCGGCGCGCGAGCGGCTGGCCGAGGCACTGTCTGCCTGGCCGGCGAAGGAGCGCAAGCGCTATGTCGCGCAGCACTACGAGAATTACCTTCTGGCGGTTGACCTTGCCGACCAGCTTCGCCATGCCGAATTCATCCGCGAGGCGGATGCGGCCGGCAAGAAGCTTGCCACCATGGTCAAGACGCATGAGTTCGAGGCGGTGACGGAGATCACCGTGCTGGCGCCGGACCATCCGCGCCTGCTTTCGATCATTGCCGGAGCTTGCGCCGCGGCGGGCGGCAACATCGTCGACGCGCAGATCTTCACCACCTCGGACGGCCGCGCGCTGGACTCCATTCTGATCTCCAGGGAGTTCGACCGCGACGAGGACGAGCGCCGCCGCGCCGAGCGCGTTGGCCGGTTGATCGAGGACGTGCTTTCGGGCAAGAGCTGGCTGCCCGAGATGATCGAGAAGCGCACCAAGCCGAAGCGCGGCGCCAAGGTGTTCCGGATTCCGCCGCGCGCCGAGATCCGCAACACGCTGTCGAACCGTTTTTCGGTGATCGAGGTCGAGGGGCTGGACCGGCCAGGCCTGCTGTCCGAGATCACCGGGACGCTCTCCGACCTTTCGCTCGACATCGCCTCGGCGCATATCACGACGTTCGGCGAGAAGGTCATCGACACGTTCTACGTCACCGACCTGACCGGACAGAAGATCGACAGCCCGACGCGCACTGCCACCATCCACAAGCGGCTGATCGATACGCTTGAAGGCAATTCGTCCGAACGTAACGGCAAGGCCAAGGCGGCGGCCGAGTGACATCCATTTGACGCAATTTTTCTGGCAGTCGTTCCCAGCATGAGCCTAGTCAAGAAATTCGCCACCGTCGCCTCCGGCACGCTGATGAGCCGTGGGCTGGGCTTCGGCCGCGAGATGCTGATGGCGGCAGCGCTCGGCACCGGACCGGTCGCCGACGCCTTCAACGCCGCCTTCCAGTTTCCCAACACCTTCCGCCGGCTGTTCGCCGAGGGCGCCTTCAACGCCGCTTTCGTGCCGCTGTTCGCCAAGGAGATCGAGCAGCATGGCACCGACGGCGCCAAGCGCTTCTCGGAGGAAGTGTTCGGCGTGCTGTTCTCCGCGCTTCTGGCGCTGACCATCGCGATGGAACTGGCGATGCCGCTGATCGTGCGTTACCTGGTGGCGCCGGGCTTTGCCGACATTCCAGGCAAGTTCGAGACGACCGTCCGGCTTGCGACAATCATGTTCCCGTATCTCATATGCATGTCGCTCGGCGCCATGATGGCCGGGATGCTGAACTCGCTGCGCCGCTATTTCGCGGCGGCGATCGCGCCGGCCTTCCTCAACATTATCCTGATCGGCGTGCTCGCCTATGCCTGGTATCACGGGCTGGACGCGCATGATGTCGGCTTCGGCCTGTCCTGGGGCGTGCTGGCGGCAGGCATCGTGCAACTCGCCATCGTCTGGATCGCGGTGCGCAATGCCGGCATCTCGATCGGCTTCCGCCGGCCGAAGATGACGCCCAACGTCAAGCGGCTGCTGATCCTGGCACTGCCGGCGGCGATCACCGGCGGCATCACGCAGATCAACCAGCTGATCGGCACGGCGATCGCCTCGGCGCAGAACAGCGCCGTGTCGTCGCTCGCCTATGCCGACCGCATCTACCAGCTGCCGCTCGGCGTCGTCGGTGTGGCCGTCGCCATTGTGCTGTTGCCGGAACTGTCGCGGGCGCTGAAATCGGGCAATTTGGTCGAGGCAGCCAACCTGCAGAACCGCTCGGTCGAGTTCACCTTGTTCATGACGCTGCCCGCCGCCGCGGCGCTCTGGGTGATGTCTGAGCCGATCGTGCGGCTGGTCTATGAGCGCGGCGCCTTCGCCGCCAACCACTCGACGCCGATCGTCGCCTCGATTCTGGCGATCTTCGGCCTCGGCCTGCCGGCCTTCGTGCTGATCAAGGCATTCACGCCAGGCTATTTCGCGCGCGAGGACACGCGCACGCCGATGATCTTTGCCGCCATCTCGGTCGTCGTGAATGTCGCCACGGCGCTGAGCCTGTTCCCGTCGATGGGCGCGCCTGGCATTGCGGTGGCTTCGGCAGTGGCCGGATGGGTCAACGCGCTGCTGCTGCTCGCCATGCTGATCAGGCGCGGCCATTGGGGCCGAGACGTGCCGCTCTTGCGACGCATTCCCCGGCTGGTGCTTTCCGCCGTAATCATGGCCGTGGCGCTTTACTTCGCGGAGCGCCACTTTGCCGCGCAGATTGGGCCTGGCTCGCCGCTCGTGGTGAAGGCGACGACGGTGCTTGGGCTGGTCGCCGGGGGCGCCGCGCTCTATTTCATCGCCGCCTTCGGCACCGGCGGCGCCGATTTCGGGATGCTTCGGAGGAACGTCAAGCGTCGTTCACCCAAGGCGCTACCGCCCGTCAGGGAACAGTCTCCAGATCCGTGAGACGGAATTCGTTGGCCGTAGAAAGTATCGGAACGGCGTAGTATCGGGCGCAAGCGTAGTGGAAGCAGTCCGCCATATTTAGGCGGATAGCATTGTTGCGAAACCGCGCAGCGGCCTCGACGGATAGGGATGTTGCCTCGGATGCAGGCGGAAGCTCGTGCAAGGCAATTGCCCGCTCTTCCAGAAAGCGGTCTACAATCTCCGCGCTTCTGGCGACCGGAATTGCCAGCTTTTCTGGTCGCGCGAGCGCCATCGCTGCCTCCCAAACGGCTATCGCCGACGTGAACGGTGCCGATGCCTTCATGACGGCCTGCGCGCATCGCTCGGCTTCCGTCTCGTTGCTTAGGATTGCGACGATGGCTGCGGCGTCGACAAACATCAGTCGTCGCCGGAAAGTTCATCATAAACGGACTGCGGCAGCGGTTTGCGCGCTTGTTCGCTAAGCTTGATTCCAAACTCGGCTCGCAGTCGTGCCGCCGTTTCCAGCGGCGTCTCGCGATTGCGGCGCCGCTCCAAGGCTTCGCGCATGGCGATCACGATTGCCTCGGTGATGCCGACCCCTTCAGCTTTGGCGAAAGCGCGCGTCAACCTGTCGGCTTCCTTATTGTTGATGTTGATGGTCATGGCTACATTCCTTCATGTAGTTAGAAATATGTAGCCTATGCACGGCAAATGTCAACGTACCGATGCCCCATGCCAGCTCGTCCGCGCCTCTTGATCCCGCAACGGGCTTCGTCCATAAGCGCGCCGTCGCAAGACTTTCGCCGCGCGCGGTTTCCAGCCGCATGATTGGCTCCAAAAAGTCTGCAACTTTTTGGAATCATGCTTAGACGGCCCTCCACAAGCCATGAGGAATTCATGTCCGCCTTCAAGCCACTCGTCTTTTCGGGCGTCCAGCCGACCGGAAACCTGCATCTCGGCAACTATCTCGGCGCCATCAAGAAATTCGTCGCCCTCCAGGATCAGTCCGACTGCATCTATTGCGTCGTAGACCTGCACTCGCTGACGGCGCAGCTCGTGCATCAGGACCTGGGCGACCAGACGCGCTCGATCACCGCGGCGTTCCTGGCCTCCGGCATCGACCCCAAGAAGCACATCGTCTTCAACCAGTCGCGGGTCATGCAGCACGCCGAGCTCGCCTGGATCCTCAACTGTGTGGCACGCATCGGGTGGATGTATCGGATGACGCAGTTCAAGGACAAAGCCGGCAAGGACCGCGAGAACGCCTCGCTCGGCCTGCTTGCCTATCCGAGCCTGATGGCCGCCGACATCCTGCTTTACCGCGCAACGCATGTGCCGGTGGGCGAGGACCAGAAGCAGCATCTGGAGCTGACCCGCGACATCGCGCAGAAATTCAACAACGACTTCTCCGAGAAGATCGCAGCCCTTGGCGTCGGCGTCGAAATGCAGGTCGGCGAAGAGACGGTGAACGGCTATTTTCCGATTACTGAACCGGTGATCGGCGGCCCGGCGGCGCGCATCATGAGCCTGCGCGACGGCTCGAAGAAGATGTCGAAGTCGGACCCGTCGGATCTGTCGCGCATCAACCTGACCGACGATGCCGACACGATCTCGAAGAAGATCCGCAAGGCCAAGACCGATCCGGAGGCCTTGCCGAGCGAGGTCGACGGGCTGGAAAGCCGGCCCGAGGCGGAAAATCTCGTCGGCATCTATGCCGGCCTCGCGGAAATCTCGAAGGAAGAGGTGCTGAAGGAGTATGGCGGGCAACAGTTTTCCGTGTTCAAGCCGGCGCTTGCCGATCTTGCCGTGGAGAAGCTGGCGCCGATCGCTTCCGAGATGCGCCGCATCGAGGGCGACCGCGCCTATGTCGACGCCGTGCTCAAGGATGGCGGCGACCGGGCCCGCGCAATCGCCGAGGGCACGATGAAGACGGTGCGCGACATTATCGGCCTTCTGCAGGACTGATCCAGCGACCTCCTCGGACCATTGCCGCGCCGACCGGCGGCTTGCCGCCGGTTCGCGGCAGTGGCAGATTGCGACCGAACCATACCGAGCAGATAGACATGGTCTCCAAACGCCTCAGCCGCGAAGCCGGCCATCGCCGCAAGTTCCTGGCGATCATCGACGACACGCCCGAATGCGAGCGCGCCGTCGCCTATGCCTCGAAGCGGGCGCAAAGCACCAGCGGCGTGCTGGTGCTGCTCTACGTCATCGAGCCGGACGACTTCCAGCACTGGCTGGGTGTGGAAAAGATCATGCGCGAGGAAGCCACGGCGACAGCCCGCGCGGCGCTCGACGGCTACGCCAACAAGGTGCGCCAGCATGCGGGGATCGAGCCGGAGCTGGTGGTGCGCGAAGGCAAGCCGACGGAAGAAATCCACAAACTGATCGAGGAAGACCAGGACATCGCCATCCTTGTGCTGGCCGCCGGCGCCGGCAAGGAAGGCCCAGGGCCGCTGGTCAGCGCGGTCGCCGGGCGCGGCGCGGCTTTTCCCATTCCGGTCACGGTGGTGCCGCAGAACCTGTCCGACGAAGAGATCGACAGCCTAGCTTGAGGTGCTTCGATATTCAGGTGAGGCCGGCCTGCAAATGGCCGCCTGACCTGAATCTCGATCCACCTCGATATTCGTGATAGAAGCCGAAAAACATTCCGCCAGCCAGCCGTTCCAGCGACGCGTTTCGCTTGAATGTCCAGCCGATAGAGCCTATTTAGAATTATTCCAAACTATCGGCCCGGGAAGGGCCTGGAGATACCCATGTTCATCCAGACCGAATCGACGCCGAACCCGGCGACGCTGAAATTCCTGCCGGGCAAGGAAGTGCTGCGCGAAGGCACAGCCGATTTCCGCAACGCCGAAGCCGCGGCGGAGGCCTCGCCGCTGGCCGGCCGCCTGTTCGAGATCCCGGGCGTCACCGGCGTCTTCTTCGGCTATGATTTCATCACCGTGACCAAGGACGGTCCGGACTGGCAGCACCTGAAGCCGGCGATCCTCGGCGCCATCATGGAGCATTTCATGTCCGGTGCGCCGGTCATGGCCGCGACCGCTCCGGCGAGCGAAGCCGGCGAGACCGGCGAGTTCTACGACAAGGCCGACGAAGAGCTGGTGCTGACCATCAAGGAACTGCTCGACACGCGCGTGCGCCCCGCCGTTGCCCAGGACGGCGGCGACATCACCTTCCGCGGCTTTGAGAACGGCACCGTGTTCCTGCACATGAAGGGCGCCTGCGCCGGCTGCCCGTCATCGACGGCAACGCTGAAGCACGGCATCCAGAACCTGCTTCGCCATTTTGTTCCGGAAGTACAGCAGGTCGAGCAGGTCGCCTGAGAACCCACTGGCCGGCCGCGTCGTGCGGCGAAGCGAATTCCGATCCAAGATCGCAAAAACAAAAAACCGGGCCCCAACAGCCCGGTTTTCTGTTTTTGGACGTCTTGTTGTTGCCTAGACGGTCCGCTTGCGAAAGCTTTTGGCCTCGGCCTTCGTGATCACATCACGATGACCTTGGCGCCGACCGACGTGCGGTCGTAAAGATCGATAATGTCCTGGTTCATCAGCCGGATGCAGCCCGACGACATCGCCTTGCCGATCGAGAACCATTCCGGGCTGCCATGCAGGCGGTAGCCCATGTCGCCGCCCTTGTTGAAGAGATACATGGCGCGCGCGCCGAGCGGGTTCTTCAGGCCCGGTTCCATGCCGCCGGCGAACTTGGCGAGCTCGGGCTGGCGCTTGATCATCTGCGAGGGCGGCGTCCAGGTCGGCCATTCGCGCTTCAGCGCGATATGGGCTGTGCCGTGCCATTCAAAACCCTCGCGGCCGACGCCGATGCCGTAGCGCATCGCCATGCCGTCGCCCTCGATGAAATAGAGGAACTTGTTCTGCGTATCGACGATGATGGTGCCCGGCTTCTCCGACGAGTCGTACCGCACTTCCTGGCGGTGGTACCTGGCGGGGACCTTCTCGATCGGGATGCGCGGCAGCTGATAGCCGGCATCGGTCATCGCGCCATAGTTGTTGGTGAACATTTGCCCACCGATGGTGCTGCACCCGCTGATCGCGGTCGACAGCGCAAGAGCGGCGAGGATTGCAAATGACTTCAAGCGCATGAAAAGGTCCGACGCCCCGCCTCGATACCAGCGGCACGAGTCGGCCGCTTTGTTGCCACCATTCATGCTGGCATTTCTTTTGCTTGCCAAGCGCGCACTGCCTATATGCAAGGCCTTACGCGCCGGTAAGTGCCCGACTGCGGCATTTTCGCAACAGGCCTTACAGGATTATGAAGCAAAATCAATGGGGCGACTTGGGAAGCCGCCTGCGATGCGAGGAGAGCGCCATGAATGTCGGTGATGCCGCGGAGCGTTCCGGCCTGCCGGCCAAGACCATTCGCTACTATGAGGAAATCGGACTGATCCGCCCGGCGCGAGCCGGGAACGGCTATCGCGATTACTCCCGCGACGATATCCACCGGCTCGCCTTCCTGCGCCGTGCGCGCAATCTCGGCTTCTCAATCGACGATTGCAGGCAGCTGATGGCGCTCTATCAGGACCGCGGCCGCGCCAGCCATGACGTGCGCGAGATCGCCGCCGCCCATGTCAGGGCGATCGAGGAGAAGGTACGCGAATTGCAGTCGATGCGCTTGACGCTGCAGACACTGATCCACGCCTGCCATGGCGACGACCGGCCGGACTGCCCAATCCTCGACGACATGGCGGGCGCGGCCTAAGGTCCGAGGCCTGTCAGCGCTTCCAGAAATCGCGGTGCGGGGCGAGCATCTCGTCCGCGATTTCGGGAAAGGGGCCGAACACCTCGATCTTCTTCTGGCCGGAGGCGAAGACGGCGCGCGAGGCGAGGTTCATCGTCGGATTTTCCGCATGATCCCCGGTGAGCGCCAGGAGGCTGGTTTCCTCGACCCCATAGACCAGGCGCCCGATATTCGCCCAGTACATCGTGCCGGCGCACATCGCACATGGTTCGAAGGTCGAGACCAGCGTGCATTGCCACAGGAACTCCGGCTCATAGGCCGCTGCGGCGCGGCGGGCCAACTCGGTCTCGGCATGGCGCACCGTGTCGAGATTGCCCTGCCGCATCAAAATGCGATCGTCCGGCCCGACCAGCACGCAGCCGAACGGATGATGCCCATGCGCCGCCGCCTCGCGCGCGACGGCATCGGCGGACCGGAGGTGGGCGAGCATCTGGTCGCGGGTCATGGGAAAATTCCTTTCATGGCGAGATTGCTGCCATGAGGCATGACCAGCAAGGCTAATCTTCTCTGAACCACGGCTCAAGCATCTACTTGGCTTTGCGCTCCACCCGTTCCTGGTTTGATGCTATTTTGACGATCACCTACAATGAGATTGCCGGGATGGCCATCCACGAGGACATCGAACGGGTCGAGCAGCATATCCGCGAGATCGAACAGCGGATCGAGCGCCAGCGCGCGGTCATCACCCAAGCGGAAGAGAACGGCCTGCCGACCGATGGCCCGAGCAACTTCCTGTGGTTCCTGAAAGAGGCATTGAGCCTGAGCCGCGACCACTTGGCCAGGCTTCTGGCAGATGAATTTCGAGCGAGGGATTAGCAATAGCAGGCATCGCCGTAGACATGCCATATAACCGCTGCCTTTTGCGCCTTAGGACTCCGACCACCGAAGGATCAACCAGATAATCGCCGCCTGACAGGCGACTATATATTTGACAGACCCGGCCTAGCCGAAACCTGAATTTGTGATACTCTCCCTTCGTCAAAACGGGGAGAACACCGTGACCAAGAAGCAAAAAGAAACTTTTACAGCCAAAGAAATCAAACAAGAACTAGAGCGCAGGGCGCGTGTGAATCGCGGTATCGAACCGGATCGAAATCGCCCTTTCCAAAACAGTCGCATATGCATCCATTGTGGTAATCCATACCCGTGGCACGAAGGTGGTGGCGGCCTATGCGAGCTATGCTTCGATAGGAATTAGTGCTTCACCGGCCCGTTCCGTTCCAGCGGATGTGATCTCGACAATCGACTTCAACAGCACCGCCGCCTGACAGGGGTTCAAACCGTGAACAAAATCTGGCATGGTGCCTCCCATGCCCATTGTGTCCCCGATTCCCCTTAACCCGTTGATCGACGGCCGCCAGTCGGAGCGCGCCATGCTGGTGCGGCGCGGTGTGCAGCGGCTGCTCACCGAAATGGGCGCGCATGTGCTGCCGGAGCTGTCTTTGGCCACAGGGCGCCGCGCCGATCTCGTCGCGCTGACCAGGCAGGGCGACATCTGGATCATCGAGATCAAATCCTCGATCGAGGATTTCAGGGTCGACCGCAAATGGCCGGACTACCGGCTTCATTCCGACCGCTTCTTCTTCGCCACCCATCCCGGCGTTCCGGCTGACATCTTTCCCGAGGAATGCGGCTTCATCCTCTCCGACGGCTATGGCGCGGAGATCCTGCGCGATGCGCCCGAGCACCGCATGGCGGCAGCGACACGCAAGGCGCTGATGTTGCGGATTGCCCGCGCAGGCGCCGCGCGGCTCTTGGCGGCCGAGCTTGCCGGCGTCGCCGTGCCGGCGCTGGATGGCGAGAGCGAGTAGTCGTCGCGGTGTTTGGATGCTGGTGCGTACCGCTGGCTTCCGACCTCAGGTCGAGCTCAGGCCAACCCTGCGCCAGGCCAGCGAGAAATTTCTTCCCGCACCGATGATTTCCGCTGAACCCGATTGTCTTCACCTATAGGCGCGTCCGGATGGCCGGCGGCCTGGAAAAAAGGTGATCAAATGAAACCGTTGCAAAATCAGAATGTCGTCGTCGTCGGAGGCAGCCGGGGTGTGGGCCGCTCAATAGTGGAAGCAGCGCTTGCCGCGGGAGCGACCGTGCTTGCCGTCGCCCGCGGCGCCGCCGACCTGAAGCAGCTCGCTTGGGAACGCCCGGGCTTGAGAACGCTTAGCACGGACGCGACGGCGGAAGGCGCGCCGCAAGCGGTTTTCGATGCGCTGGCACCCGACGTTCTGGTGGTCTGCGCGGGCGCGCTCGCCCCTTCGGCGCCGATCCAGGAGCAGAGCTGGGAGGCCTTCTCGGCAAACTGGGAGATGGACGTCAAGGCATCGTTCCTGTTTTGCCGGGAAGCGCTCAAGGGTCGGCTCAAGCCCGGAGCCCGTGTGCTGCTGATCGCCAGCGGCGCCGCCATCAGCGGCGGCCCGCCGAATTCCGGCGGCTATGCCGGCGCCAAGCGTATGCAGATATTCTTGGCCGGGCATTGTCAAAAGGAATCGGACCGGCTCGGCCTCGGCCTGCGTTTCATGGCGCTTTCGCCGGCCCGCATCATGCCGGGCACCGGGGTCGGCGATCGCGGCATTGAAAGCATCGCGGCCTATATGGGCATCCGCCCGGCCGACTTCCTGGCCAGCATGAGCGACATGCAGACGCCGGCCGATGTCGGACAGGCAGTGATCCAGCTCGCGACGGGCAAGCCGCAGGGCAGCTCCTTCACCGTAAGCGGCAGCGGCCTTGCGGCAGCGGCATGAGGCGCGCAGGATGGCGGCCGAATTCAGTTCCCCGGGCTTCCCATGACTGACGCTTCCGGCCCTATCGAGCGGCCAGGCCAGCCGGCCCTCGACCGGCTGGCCTTCGAGCGCCTGACCGTCGCCCATCGCCGCGCGCTGAAGCTCCATTGCTATCGGATGATGGGCTCGCTCAACGAGGCGGACGATCTCGTCCAGGAGACGTTCCTAAAGGCGTGGCGCGCGCGGGCGCAATTCGACGGACGCGGCTCGGCGCGCGGCTGGCTCTACGCGATCGCCACCAACAGCTGCCTCAACGCCATCAAGGCACGCTCGTCGGCGCGGCGCATTCTCGAGCAGCCCGGACGGCCGCCCGCCGAAGGAGGTGCGACCGGCGGCCCGACCGCCGAACTCGCCTGGCTGGAGCCATATCCGGACGCGGAACTGCCCGACGTCGCCGACGACAGACCCGGTCCGGAAGCGCGCTATGAGACCCGCGAGGCGGTGCGGCTCGCTTTCGTGGCGGCAATCCAGCTGTTGCCGCCGAGGCAGCGCGCGACCTTGCTGCTTTGCGATGTGCTCGGATGGTCCGCCATCGAGACCGCGCAATTGCTGGGCGGGTCGATCGCTTCGATCAACAGCGCCTTGCAGCGGGCCCGCGCGACGCTGGGCGAACGCTACCCGCAGGGGCGCCCGCCGCAGCGGTCGCGGCCCAACGCGAACGAAGGCGTGCTGCTCGAACGCTACATGCAGGCTTGGCAGGCCGACAATCTCGACGGACTCGTCGAGCTGCTGCGCGAGGACGCCATCTACCACATGCCGCCATGGCGGGAATGGTATCATGGACGCCCGGCGATCGGCGCTTTCCTGGGCAGCGTCTGGGGCAATTTTGCCGGCTATCGCGCGGTGGCCATCGGCGCCAACACCCAACCGGCCGTGGGCGTCTACGCGCTCGGCCGCCAGGATTCCGTGTGGCAGCCGCATTCGCTGCATGTCCTCGAAGCCGCCGGCGACAAGATCGCCTCGCTGACGATCTATGTCCCGCCGCTCGGCCCCGCTTTGTTTTCAGCCTTCGGCCTGCCGCCGGAACCTCGGGCTAGTTCAGATCTTCTTCCGCTCCGCCGCCCGCCGGCGCCATGAGCAGGATGGCGGCGCCCAAGAGGGCGGCAATCAGCGAGCCGGCGAGGATGCCGACCTTCACCGCGTCCTGCAGCGCCGGGTCGCCGGCGAAGGCAAGCAGGCCGATAAACAGGCTCATGGTGAAGCCGATGCCGCAAAGCAGCGAAATGCCCAGCATGTGCAGCCAGCCGGCATTGGCCGGCAGGTCGGCGAGGCCAAACCGGATCGCGAGCGCCGACGAGCCGAAGACGCCGACCAGCTTGCCGAGCACAAGGCCGGCGGCGACGCCCAGCGTCAGCGGCTCGACAAGGGCTGCAAGGCTCAGGCCGCCGAGCGAGACGCCGGCATTGGCGAAGCCGAAGATCGGGATGACGAGGAAGGGCACCAGCCTGTGCAAGCCGTGTTCCAGCCGGTGCAGCGGCGAATGCTCGAGATCGCGGCTGATGCCGGGAGACCGCTCCAACGGGATGGTGAGCGCCAGCGCCACACCGGCGAGCGTCGCATGCACGCCCGACTTGAGCACCAGCACCCACAGCAATGCGCCAAGCAAGAGATACGGCCAGAGCTTCATGGCATGCATGCGGTTGAGCACGACGAGCAGTGCGATGACGACGAAGGCGGCGGCCAGATAAGCGAGCGACAGGCCGCTGGTGTAGAACAGCGCGATGATGATGACGGCGCCGAGATCGTCGATGATGGCCAGAGCGGTGAGGAAGACCTTCAGCGACGCGGGCACGCGGCTGCCGAGCAGCGAAAGCACGCCGAGCGCGAAGGCGATGTCGGTGGCGGTAGGGATCGCCCAGCCGGAGAGCGCTGCCGCATTGTCGCGGTTGATCAAGACATAGACCAGCGCCGGCACCGCCATGCCGCCGGCGGCGGCGATGCCCGGCAGCACGCGGCGCGGCCAGGTCGAGAGCTGTCCGTCCAGCATCTCGCGCTTGATCTCGAGCCCAACCAGCAGAAAGAACACCGCCATCAGCCCGTCATTGATCCAATGCGATACGCTGAGCGGCCCGAGATAGGCGTGCAGGACGGCGAAATAAGTTTCGGCCAAAGGCGAGTTGGCGACGATCAGCGCAAGGGCTGCGGCCACCATCAGGATGATGCCGCCGGCGGCCTCGCCGTCGAGGAATTCACGCAGGATCGATTTCGGCCGCTTATCTTGCATGGTCCCTCCGCCCGTCACCCCGACCTGACGGCCGGAACCTATAAGGTATGATGCGCAGCCCGGCTGGCGAAGCAAGCGTTCGAGTTCACATTGACAGATCGCCTGCTTCGGAAGTTGGCCGAAACGCCCGTCTCTTCGTCATCCACGGGCGAAGCAAGGAGCGAAGCGACGCGGCGCAGACCCGAGGATCCATTCCGTTACATCGGAGCGGTGCCAACGGTGCAGAATTCCGCTCCGCTGCGTTCTGCGGCCGGGATCACGGAATGGATCCTAGGGTCTTCGCGACGGAGCTTCGCTCCTGCTTCGCCCTAGTGCGTTTCACCGTTTCACGGAAACGGCGAAACGCCCTATCTCTTTGTTTTTTACGCAATTCCGGACGGAAAACCGCTCACACTTTTCCTGGAATTGCTCTAGGATGACGACACTCGTTTAACGCGGCGCGCGCTTCGCCAGTATCCGCTGCAAGGTCCGGCGATGCATGTTCAACCGGCGCGCCGTCTCGGAGACGTTGCGGTCGCACATTTCGTAGACGCGCTGGATGTGCTCCCAGCGCACGCGGTCGGCCGACATCGGGTTTTCCGGGGGCGCGGCGCGCTCGCCGGAGGTGCGGGTGAGCGCGGCGAAGACGTCGTCGGCATCTGCGGGCTTGGAAAGATAGTCGACGGCGCCGAGCTTCACGGCGGTCACCGCGGTGGCGATGTTGCCGTAGCCGGTCAGGATGATGGCGCGGGCGTCGTCGCGCTTCTCGCGGATGGCAGCGACGACATCGAGGCCGTTGCCGTCGCCGAGCCGCATGTCGACAACCGCATAGGCCGGCGGATGGGCGCGCGCCTTGGCGACCGCCTCTTCCACGCTCTCCGCCGTCTCGACCACGAACCCCCGTGTCTCCATGGCGCGGGCAAGCCGGGTGAGGAACGGCTTGTCGTCCTCGACGATGAGCAGCGAGGTGTCCTCGCCCTCGACCATAGCGCCAGTCGTTTCGTCTCCGCTCATCTTATCGGCATCCCACTGACCTGAGGCGCGCCGCGCCGAAACCTACCCTGGCGAAGGCCCGTCCGATCCCTGTTTCCGGGCATATCGTCTTCCCCAAGCCGCTGCACAGTTTTAGGCGACATGCCTCACTTTTACGCAGATACAGTCCTGCAAAGGCAATGTCCAATTTTTAGAGCCGGCAACAGAGCTGCCATGCGGTAATTGCAAGGCTTTCTCACCGTTTCGCAATTCCGGACGGAAAGCTGCGGCGAAGTTGCCGAGGCCAACCGCTGCGCACTTTTTCTGGAATTGCGCTAGGCATTGTCGAACATGGTGGCCGAGGCCTGTTCCTGGTTGAGGAAGAGGCCGCGCGGCCAGGAGATCTGCACCACCGCGCCTTCGCCGAGCCCGCTCGAATTGCGGAAATCGATGGTGGCGCCGGAACGCTCCAGCAAGGTCTTGGCGATGAACAGCCCGAGCCCCAGGCCGCCGCCGGCCTCAGTGCCCTGGCGCGTCGACATATAGGGCTCGCCGATGCGGTCGATGATCTCGGCGGGGAATCCCGGCCCGTCGTCGGTGATGGAGAAGATGACCTTCTCATCGTCCCAGCTCCAGCTGACGGTGACGGCGTTGCGGGCGAAATCGACGGCATTCTCGACCAGATTGCCGAGCCCGTAGATGACGCCGGGATTGCGCTGGCCGACCGGCTCGGGACCGATGCGCTCGCCGGGCCGCAGCCGGATCGAGATGCCGAAATCGCGATGCGGCGCCGTCACCTCCTCGACCAGCGAGGTGAGCGGCATGCGCGACAGATGCGCTTCGCCTTCCGAGGAAAGGCTGGTCAGCCGCTTCAGTATCTCGCGGCAACGCTCGCTTTGTGAGCGCAAGAGCTTCACGTCCTCGCCATATTTCGGATCCTTGCCGAGCGCCTTTTCCATCTCCTTGGCGACGACGGTGATGGTGGCCAAGGGCGTGCCCAGCTCGTGCGCGGCCGCCGCCGCCAGCCCGTCCAGCGCCGAAAGGTGCTGCTCGCGCTGCAGCACCAGTTCGGTGGCGGCCAGCGCATTGGCGAGCAGGCGCGCTTCCGCAGCGACGCGGAAGGCATAGATGGCGGTGAAGGCGATCGAGGCAAACACAGCCATCCACATGCCGGCGACATAGATGAAGGGCATCGGCAGCGGCGAGCCCTCATACCAGGGCAGCGGCAAATGGAGGAACACCAGAAGCGTGGCCGCCAGTATGACCAACGCGCCAAGGATGGCCGTGAACCGCAGCGGCAGCGAAGCGGCCGAGATGACGACCGGCACCGACAGCAGCACGCAAAACGGATTGGTCAGGCCGCCCGTCATGTAGAGCAGGCCGGTGAGCTGGACGCCGTCGAAGGTGAGGATCACGAAGGCCGAAAGCGGGGTGAGCCGATGCGCCGCCGGATAGCGGAAGGTGAGCCACAGATTCATCCAGGCCGAGCAGGCGATCAGCGCAAAGCACATCGACACCGGAAGCGGGAATTTCAGGCCATAGGCGACGACCAGCACGGTCAGGCTCTGCCCGACAATCGCCAGCCAGCGCAGACGGATCAGCGTGTTGAGCCGCAGCCGCTGGCTTTGCTGGGAATCGGGCGCGCGCAGGATGTTGGTCATTGCCAAGGATTACAGCCGCAGGAGCGGAAACGATAGAGCATCGTCTTTGCCTGATGCATGTCGTTGTCCCAAAACCGCTGCGCACTTTTGGGCGACATGCATTACGTTCCGCGCGGTTTGGCGCGGCTGGTGGCGGCGGCCAGCAGCGGGTTTTCCGGCCAGACATGTTTTGGATAGCGGCCGCGCATGTCGGCGCGCACATCCGCCCAGGAGCCACGCCAGAAGCCGGGGAGATCGCGCGTCGTCTGGATCGGCCGGTGCGCCGGCGAAAGCAATTCGAGGGTCAGCGGAACGGTTCCGTTTGCGATCGCCGGATGACGATCGAGGCCGAACAGTTCCTGCACGCGGATCGAAAGCACCGGCCACTCGCCGTCATAGCGGATCGGCACGTGGCTGCCGGACGGCGCGTCGAAATGGGTCGGCGCCAGCGCGTCGACCTTGCGCTGCAGGTCGTGCGGGACCAGCGCCATCAGCGCCGACGACAAAGTCGCCGGTTTAATGGCTGCGAAAGAGGCATCGCCGGACAGAAACGGCAGGAGCCAATCGTCGAGGCCCTCGATAAGCGCTTCGTCGGAAACGTCGGGCCAAGGCGCCCCCAGGCCGCGATTGAGCCAGCCGAGCCGCTGGCGCAGCGCCTCCGCTTCCTTGCCCCAGTCGAGCAGCGACAGGCCGTGCTCTCTCAAGGCGTCGAGAATGGCGCGGTCTGCATCGGCGCCTGATGGCGCCGGCAGCATGCGTTCGGAAAGCGTGATGGCGCCGAGACGCGCGGTCTCGCGCACGCGCACGGCGCGGCGCTCGCGGTCGAAACTCGTCTCACGCTTTGTCTCGATGCGGTCGGCCAGGGCGGCGCGGATATCGGATTCGCCAACCGGCGCGGCGGCGGTGATGCGGGCGTTCTGCGCCTTGCCCTGCAGGTCGGCGACCACAAGCCAGGTTTCATTGGCGAGCGGATCGGCGGCATCGACCATGGCGCCCGAACCATTGGCGAGCACGAAGCGGCCGCGCTCGCCGCGCGCCCTTGCCACGCGATCCGGCCACGCGTGGATGAGGAGCGAGCCGGCGCCGGCCGACGCGTCGCTTCTGTCTCCGCCAGCCTGCCCGGCCAGACGCTCCGCCAATTGCCGCGCGGCATTGGCGCGAGGAGATTTCTCGCCACGAAACCGGAGCAGACGCCGCTCCAGATCGGCGCTGTCGCCGCCCAGCCCTCGCTCGGTCAAAAGCACGGCCAGCACGGCCGCTTCCCGCGCATGGCCTGTCTTCGTCGCTTCGGCCACCATATGCGCCAGCCGCACCGGCAGCGCCAGCTTGCGCATGGCGGCGCCCGCCTCGGTCAATCTGCCGGCATCGTCGATGGCGTGAAGGGCCTTGAGCAGCACTCTCGCCTCGCTGAGCGCCGGGGCCGGCGGCGGATCGAGGAAGGACAGGCTCGACGGATCGGCGACACCGAAGGCGGCGCAGTCCAGCAGCAGTCCAGACAGGTCAGCCTCGAGGATTTCGGGCGGCGTGAAGGCGGGAAGCGACGCGGTCTGCTCGGCGCGCCACAGGCGCACCGCCACGCCGGCTTGAGTGCGGCCGGCGCGGCCGGCGCGCTGGTCGGCCGAAGCCTTGCTGACACGCACCGTCTCAAGCCTGGTCAGGCCGCTCGCCGGCTCATAGCGCGGCAGCCGCGACAGGCCGGAATCGATGACGACGCGCACCCCGTCGATGGTAATCGAGGTCTCGGCGATCGAGGTGGCCAGCACCACCTTGCGGCGGCCGGCCGGCGCCGGCCTGATCGCCGCGTCCTGCGCCCTATTGTCGAGCTGGCCATAGAGCGGAACGATGTCGGTGTCGGCCGCGACGTTGCCCGCGAGCCGCTCGGCGGTGCGCTCGATCTCGCGCTGTCCGGGCAGGAAGGCAAGCACGCTGCCCGACTCGCCGGCCAAAGCCGCGCGCACGGCCCTGGCCATGGCGTCCTCAATCGCCGTGCCTGCCGGCCGCTCGTCGTAGCGGATCTCGACCGGATAGGCGCGGCCCTCGCTTTCGATCACCGGCGCTGCCGACAAAAGCTTCGCCACGCGCGCGCCGTCGAGCGTCGCCGACATGACCAGCAGACGCAGGTCCGGCCGCAGCGCGCCCTGCACGTCGAGCGCCAGCGCCAGGCCGAAATCGCCGTCGAGCGAACGTTCGTGGAATTCGTCGAAGATCACCGCCGAGACGCCGGGCAGCTCCGGATCGTCGAGAATCATGCGCGAGAGCACGCCTTCGGTGACGACCAGGATCCTTGTCCGCGCCGAGGCGCGGTTCTCCATGCGCATGGCGTAGCCCACCGTGCCGCCGGGCTCCTCGCCCAGCAATTCGGCCATGCGGCGGGCCGCGGCGCGGGCGGCGAGCCGCCGCGGCTCGAGCAGCACGATCCGGCCCTCACCGAGCCAAGGCGCATCGAGCAGCGCCAGCGGTACCAGCGTCGTCTTGCCGGCGCCGGGCGGCGCCACCAGCACGGCGCTGCTGCACCGCGCGAGCGCTTCGCCGAGCGCCGGCAGCACGGCTGTGACCGGAAGCTCCGGCAACGGTTTCGTCGTCATTTTGCCCGCATATCAGCGGTCGCGGTCGCCGTGCAACGTGTCGGAGCCATGCAGGTCAAAGCCGGGCACGCGTAAACGGGTTCCAGCGCACTGTGCCAAGCCGCACTTCCTCGCGTACCATGGTGAGGAGGCCTGAGGCGCCGACGACTGCAAGGCCGACCAGCGTCATCGCGTCGGGATATTCCCTGAAGAACATCGCCCCGAGGATGACCGCCCAGACGATCTGCGAATAATGCGTCGGTGCGATGCGGTTTGCGGGCGCATATTTGGCCGCCAGGAGATGCAGCAATTGGCCGCCGGCGGTGAACAGGCCGCCCAGGACCAGCCATCCCAATTGCCACAGATTGGGGAGCGTAAATGACGTCGCGACCGCGCCGACCCCGTTGAAGAGCAGGCCATAGCCGATCAGCGAGCCCAACATGGTCGTGCGCTTTTCCTGCTGGGCAAGCGACCGCATCAGGATGACGATGGTCGCCGCGACGAAGGCATTGGCGAAGGCGGCGAGATGGCCAAGATGCAATTCGCGGAAGCCCGGCCGCACCACCAGCATGACACCGGCGAAGCCCGCGACCACGGCAAGCCACCGCCAGGGGCCGACCTCCTCCTTCAGGATGACGGTCGAAAGCACGGTGACGAGCAACGGGGCCAGGAAGAGCAGCGCATAAACCTCCGCCAGCGGAATGGTGGTGAAGGCATAGACGCTGAGCACGCCCGACGCGATGCCGGCCCAGGCGCGTGCCTGCACGGCCCAGGGCCGCCCGGTGCGCCAGAAATCGCGCCAGCGCTCCTCCTTCGGCCGGGTGAAGAAGAGGAAACAGCCGGCAAACAAGGTCATGAAGAAGCCGATCTCGAAGACGGTGAACTGCCCGCCCAGACCCTTGATGACGGCGTCGCTGAACGAATAGTTTGCATAAGCGAGAAGAGCGAGCAGGATTCCGTTCGGCACGATTCCATTTCCGGGAGAGAGACGTGAAGCTACTGGCGCTGGGGGCACATCCCGACGATATCGAGATATTCATGTTCGGTACGCTGGCCGCCTATGCCGCGCAAGGCGCAGAACTGACTTTCGCCATAGCCACGGACGGCGCCAGGGGCGGCACGGGCGACCCCAAGGCGCTTGCCCGCTTGCGGCGCAAGGAAGCGACCACGGCGGCAGGCCTGCTCGGCGTCGAGCCGCGCTTCCTCGACTTTCCCGACGGGGAGCTCGTCGCCGATGCCGCGTTGATTGCCGCGCTGAAAGCGCTGATCGGCGAGGTGAAGCCCGACCTCGCCATCACCCATGGGCCCTCCGATTATCATGGCGACCACCGCGCCTTGTCCGACGGCGTACGGCTCGCCGCATCCTTCGCGGTACCAGTGCTGCATGCCGAAACGCTCGGCGGCACAGGCTTTTCGCCGACGCATTACGTCGAGATTTCGCATCATTGGGACATCAAGGCGAAAGCGATCCTCGCGCACCAGTCGCAGGGTCCGGAGCACTATGTGCACAGGGCGCGCCTCCAGAACGAGTTTCGCGCCGGGCAGTGCAACGGCGCACCCGGCGCGCTGGCCGAGGCTTTCCGCTTCGAGCCGACCTTCCCCTTCGCCGACATACGCGCGCTCCTGCCGCCGGCGCCGCCGATCCGGCCGGTGTGACGACAGGTCCGGGCCCCGCCAACGCGGCCAACTGACGTCAGCAGGACCCAGGTCCGGCGATCATTTCCCAATGATTTCAATGACGCATTTCGCCATGCTGCGGCGCAGCAACGAATTCGCTTGCGTTGTTTAGTAAAAAGCGCATCACTAAACAAATTACTAAACATCGGGCGGCGCATTTCGCCGCCGTGTTTGGGCCCCTCGGAGGAGCGAGGGTTGAGGGCTCTTGAAACCGTCATCCGGACGCGTTTCGCAAATGGGAGGTAAGGCATGAAATCGACCTTGAAACTGGCGTTGGGACTGGCCTCGGCGATCTTTGCGTCGACAGCCGTCTCGAACGTCGCGCATGCGGAAGACCTGACGCTGTGCTGGGCGGCCTGGGATCCGGCCAACGCGCTCGTGGAACTGTCCAAGGACTTCACCAAGGAAACTGGCATCGGCATGAAATTCGAATTCGTGCCATGGACCAATTACGCCGACCGCTTCCTCAACGAGCTCAACTCGCACGGCAAGCTCTGCGACTTGATCATCGGCGACAGCCAGTGGATCGGCGGCGCCGCCGAGAACGGCCACTACGTCAAGCTGAATGACTTCTTCGACAAGGAGAAGATCAGCATGGACGACTTCGTGCCGGCGACCGTGGTCGGCTATTCCGAATGGCCGAAGAACACGCCGAACTACTGGGCGCTGCCGGCCATGGGCGACGTCGTCGGCTGGACCTATCGCAAGGATTGGTTCTCGCGGCCCGAATTGCAGAAGGAATTCAAGGAGAAGTATGGCTGGGACCTCGCCCCGCCGACCACCTTCGACCAGTTGAAGCAGATCGCCGAATTCTTCCAGAAGCGGCAGATCGACGGCAAGACCGTCTATGGCGCCTCGATTTATACCGAGCGCGGCTCGGAAGGCATCACCATGGGCGCCATGGACGTGCTCTATAGCTACGGCTTCCAATATGAGAACCCGAAGAAGCCCTACGAGATGGAGGGCTTCGTCAACTCCGAGAAATCGGTGAAGGGGCTGGAATTCTACAAGGCGCTCTATGACTGCTGCACGCCGCCCGGCGCTTCCAACAGCTACATGGGCGAAGGTGTCGACGCCTTCAAATCCGGCCAGGTGGCGATGCACATGAACTTCGCCTTCACCTGGCCTGGCCTGCAGAAGGACGAGAATGTCGGCGGCGACAAGATCGGTTACTTCGTCAATCCGAAGGGTCCCGACGGCGACCAGTTCGCGCAGCTCGGCGGCCAGGGCATTTCGGTGGTCTCCTATTCCGACAAGCAGGAATCGGCGCTGAAATACATCAAATGGTTCGCCAACAAGGATGTGCAGGCCAAGTGGTGGTCGCTCGGCGGCTATTCCTGCCTGAACTCGGTGGTCAAGGACCCGAAATTCCCGTCCAGCCAGCCCTATGCGCAGGCCTTCCTCGACTCGATGGCAATCGTGAAGGATTTCTGGGCGGAACCCAGCTACGCGCCGCTGCTGCAGGCCTCGCAGAAGCGCTTCCATGACTATGTCGTGGCCGGCCAGGGCTCGCCCAAGGACGCGCTCAACGGGCTGGTCAAGGACTGGACGCAGGTCTTCCAGGACGACGGCAAGATGTAAGCTCCTCCCGAGCTTGATCCACGCGTCCCGTGCCGCCCTTGGCACGGGACGCAGTTCAGATAAATTCCACAGTCGAGACTTACCCGTGACCGAAGCAGGACTTACCATGCTCGATCGGACTGCGGACAACGTTGCCCGGGCCACACCGGAGCCGTTGGCCAAGAAGATCCGGGGCATCAGCGACAAGGGCCTCGCCTGGCTGTTCATCTCGCCGACGATCCTTTTGCTGTTGGCCATCAACATCTTCCCGCTGTTCTGGGCGATCTATCTCTCCTTCACCAATTTCCGCGCCAACCGGCCGAACGAGGTGGTGAAGAATCTGGGGCTCGCCAATTACCGGCGCATCCTCGGCGATCAGGACATCTGGATCGCCATGCAGACGACGGCGCATTTCGTGTTCTGGACGATCCTTCTGCAGACGGTGATCGGCTTCACGCTGGCCTGGCTGATCGACCGAAAATTCCGCGGCCACGCCTTCTGGACCACCATCATCCTGGTGCCGATGATGCTGTCGCCGGCGGTGGTCGGCAATTTCTGGCGCTTCCTCTACGAGCCGCAGATCGGGCTGTTTTCCTATGTCGTCTCATTCGTCACCGGCATTCCGCCGACGAATGTGCAGATGCTGTCCAATGTCGAGCTGGCGCCGTGGGCGATCATCATAGTCGACACCTGGATGTGGACGCCTTACGTGATGCTGATCTGCCTCGCCGGCCTGCGCTCGATCCCCGAATACATCTATGAGGCGGCCGAGGTCGACCGCGCCTCCAACTGGCGGCAATTCTGGTCGATCACGCTGCCGATGGCCCTGCCCTTCATCATGCTGGCGGTGCTGTTTCGCGGCATCGAGAACTTCAAGATGTTCGACATGGTCAACCTGCTCACCGGCGGCGGACCCGGCTCGACCACGGAGGTCGCCTCGATCACGCTGAAGCGGCAGGCCTTCGAGAGCTGGCGCACCGGTTATTCCTCGGCCTTCGCCATCATCCTGTTCGTGGCCGTGTTCGGCCTCGCCAACATCTACGTCAAGGCGCTCAACAAGGTGAAGCAGAGATGAGCCTGACCGCCGCCCATTCCGTCGTAGCACCCTCGTCGAACGCGAAGCTGATCGCCGGCACGATCATCATAGCCTATGCGCTGATCTCGATCGTGCCGCTGCTGTGGATCTTCGCCACCAGCTTCAAGACACCGCCGGATTCGATCGCCTATCCGCCCAAGATCGTCTTCCAGCCGAGCATCGAAGGCTATTGCAACCTCTTCACGACCCGCACAAGGCAGACGCCGGAATATATCAATTCGCTCGGACCGGCGACCGGCTTCTGCGACGAGACCGTGCGCAAGCGCAACATGGTCATTGCCGGCCCGTCGAACTTCCTGCCGCGCTTCGTCAACTCGCTGATCATCGCCTTCGGCTCGACCTTCTGCGCGGTGTTCCTCGGCACGCTCTCGGCCTATGGCTTCTCGCGCTTCAAGGTGCCTTTGGCCGACGACCTTCTGTTCTTCATCCTGTCGACGCGCTTCATGCCGCCGATCGCGGTGGCGATCCCGATCTACCTGATGTACCGCGAGCTCGGCCTCTCCGACACCGCACTCGGCATGATCCTGCTCTACACCGCGGTCAACGTCTCTTTGGCCGTGTGGCTGCTCAAGGGCTTCATCGACGAGATCCCGCGCGAGTATGAAGAGGCCGCGATGATCGACGGCTACACCAGGCTGCAGGCCTTCTGGCGCACCGTGCTGCCGCAGGCAACGACCGGCATCGCCGCGACCGCCATCTTCTGCCTGATCTTTGCCTGGAACGAATACGCGTTCGCAGCGCTGCTCACTTCCGGCACGGCGCAGACTGCGCCGCCCTTCATCCCGACCATCATCGGCGAGGGCGGCCAGGACTGGCCGGCGGTTGCCGCCGGTACGACCATCTTCCTGGTGCCGATCCTCGTCTTCACCATCCTGCTCCGCAAGCAGCTCTTGCGCGGCATCACCTTCGGCGCGGTGCGCAAATGACTAGTGTGGGAATAAGTCGACCCCCACTCCGTCGAGCTTCGCTCGACACCTCTCCCCCGATCGACGGGGTAGAGGAAGGGCGCGAACTTCATTCAGCCAGGCTCCCTTCCTCTCCCTCCGGAGGGGGGAGAGGTGGCGCTGCGAAGCAGCGACGGAGTGGGGGAACCACCTGGCAACCATCTCTCCCCTTGAACGAGAAGGAAGGGAGGAACGCATGAACCGCTCTGTTGCCTCCAAGCGCTCCTCTTGGCCCGTCTGGGCAAGGCGCGGCCTGATGGAAAACATCGCGACCGCGATCATCGCGATCGGCTTCCTGATGCTGTTCCAGCCCTTCGCGCTGTCGCTCTACACCTATTCATTCATCACCATGCTTGCCGGCACGGTGATGTTCATCATCGTCTCGAAATTCCCGGAATAGAGATGGCCGAGATCCGTGTTCAGAATCTGAGGAAAGCCTTCGGCGCATTCGTCGCCGTGCAGGATTCCAATTTCGTCGTCGAGGACGGCGAATTCTTCGTCATGCTCGGCCCGTCCGGCTGCGGCAAGACGACGACGCTGCGGATGATCGCCGGTCTCGAGCTGCCGACCGGCGGCAAGATCCTGCTCGGCGGCGAGGACGTCACCATGCGCCGGGCGCGCGAGCGCGACATCGCCTTCGTCTTCCAGCTCTTCGCGCTCTACCCGCACATGAATGTGCGCAAAAATATCGGCTTCCCGCTGCTGGCGCAGGGCATGCCCTCGGCCGAAATCCGAAGCCGCGTCGAGGAGACAGCAAAGCTGCTGCGCATCGACCATCTGCTCGACAAGTCCGTTTCCGGCCTTGCTGGCGGCGACCGCCAGCGCGTCGCGCTCGGCCGCGCCATCGTGCGGCGGCCGAAATGTTTTCTCATGGACGAGCCGCTCGGCACCCTCGATACCGAGTTCCGCGACCTGATGGTGCATGAACTGCGCGAGCTGCACAACCGCATCCATGCCACGACGGTCTATGTCACGCACGACCAGATGGAAGCGATGTCGATGGCCGACAAGATAGCGGTGATGAACCATGGCGTCATCGAGCAGTTCGGCACGCCGCGCGAGATTTACGACCGGCCGGCGACCATGTTCGTCGCCGATTTCATCGGCTCGCCGCCGATGAATTTCCTGAAATTCGGCGGCGGGCTTGCCAGGGGCGCGAAGGAGATCGTCGTGCAGGGCGCCAAGGTCGCGGTGCCGGAGGTACGCGAGGATGTGGCACCCGCCGACATGGCGCTCGGCATCCGGCCCGAGCACATCCGCTTCGACGATGGCTCGAAGCTGCGCGGCGCGATCTACGGCACCGAATATCTCGGCACCACGCAGATCGTCGCCGTCGAGACGGCCGACGGCATCATCAAGGCGCGCGTGCCGGCGGGCATCCATCTCAGCCCCGGCGAACAGGTCGGGCTGGCGCTGAACGGTGCGAGGCTGTCGCTATTCGAGAAGGGTTCCGGCCGCGCGGTCAGGACCGCCATGCATGATCAGGCAGCGGAGGCGCGCCATGGCTGACGTTCACATCCAGGGCGTGACCAAGAGCTTTGGCGACACCGTCGCGATCGACGATCTCGACCTCACGATCAAGGACGGCGAATTCGTCGTGCTGCTCGGGCCGACCGGCGCCGGCAAGACGACGACGCTGAGGCTGATCGCCGGACTGGAACGGCCGGACAGCGGCACGATCCACATCGGCGGCCACGACGCGACGGCGCTGTCGCCGGCCGAACGCGACACCGCCTTCGTCTTCCAGCAATATTCGCTTTATCCGCATCTTTCGGTGTTCGACAATCTCGCCTTCCCGCTGCGCTCGCCGGCGCGGCGGTTTCCCGAAGAGGCGGTGCGCCGCCGTGTCGAGGAAGTCGCGCGCATGGTGCGCATCGACCACAAGCTCGAGAACCGCTCGACGAAACTGTCCGGCGGCGAGATGCAGCGAGTCGCCATCGGCCGTGCCCTGGTGCGCAAGCCCGCGATCTACCTGATGGACGAGCCGCTGTCCTCGCTCGACGCCAAGCTGCGCGCCGATCTCAGGCTCGAGCTGAAGCGCATCCAGTCCGAGCTCGGCGCCACCATGCTCTATGTCACGCACGACCAGATCGAGGCGATGACCATGGCCGACCGCATCGGCATTCTCGCCGACGGCATGCTGGTGCAGATCGGCACGCCGCGCGCGATCTATTCTGAGCCGGCAAATCTTCATGTCGCGGCGCGCCTCGGACAGCCGGCTATCAACCTTCTGCCGGCCGGACTGCTGCCTGACGGCGGCGCCCCGACCGGAACGACGACGATCGGCGCGCGCACCGAGCATCTCGCGATCGAGAAGGCGATGAACGGCCATGCCGACGGGGTCGTCGACTGGGTCGAGCATTTGGGCGACCAGAACCACCTGCATGTGACGGTTGGGCCGAAGAAGCTGGTGACGCTCACCGATCCGGACACGCCTTTAGCCAAAGGGGATAAGGTGACGATCCGCTACCTGGCGCCGCTCTATTTCGGCTCGGACGGGCAAAGATTGACTTAGCCGGCTCGCGCATAAATTTGCAAACCGATTGACGACCGCAGATACGGACTGGACGAAATTCATGAAGCACTTTTTCAACCGCAAGGACACGATCGTCACCGAGGCGCTGGACGGCTTCCTCGCCACGGCGGGATCGGGCGCGCTGGCCCGCCTCGACGGCTATCCCGAGATCAAGGTCGTGCTGCGCGCCGACTGGGACAAGTCGAAGGTGGCGATCGTTTCGGGCGGCGGCGCCGGGCATGAACCCTCGCATGCCGGCTTCGTCGGGGCCGGGATGCTGACGGCGGCCGTCTCCGGCGAGATCTTCGCTTCGCCCAGCGTCGAGGCGGTGCTGGCGGCGATCCGCGCGACGACGGGACCGGCCGGCTGCCTGCTGATTGTCAAGAACTACACCGGCGACCGGCTTAATTTCGGACTGGCCGCGGAGAAGGCGCGCGCCGAGGGGCTTGCGGTCGAGATGGTGATCGTCAGTGACGACATCGCCCTGCCCGATATCGCGCAGCCGCGAGGCGTCGCCGGCACGCTGTTCGTGCACAAGATCGCCGGTCACCTGTCGGAAGCCGGCCATGACTTGGCATCGGTTGCCGCAGCGGCGCGCGCGGCGGCCAAGGATATCGTTTCGCTCGGCATCTCGCTTTCCTCCTGCTCGATCCCCGGACAGGCGCACGAGGAGCGCTTCGGCGCCGAAGACGGCGAGCTCGGCCTCGGCATTCATGGCGAGCCGGGCGTCGAGCGCATCGCGCTGCAGAGCGCCAGCTCGCTCGTCGCCATCATGGCCGAGCGCCTCGCCGCGCGGCTCGATGCAGGCAGCCGCTACGCCCTGCTGGTCAACAATCTGGGATCGGTGCCGCCGCTCGAAATGTCACTGATCGCGAATGCCGTGCTGTCTTCGTCGCTGGCAAAGGCGGTGGCGCTGACGATCGGGCCTGGGCACCTGATGACCGCGCTCAACATGAACGGCTTTTCGTTGTCGCTGATCAAGCTGGATGCGGAACGCGAGGCAGCGCTGCTGGCAACCGTCGGGCCGCCTGCCTGGCTGCCGGCAAAGCCGGTTCGTCAGCCGGTCGTTATCGCGATGGCCAAGCCTGCCGCCAGCCCAGCCACAAAGCCCGCCAGCCGCGATGCAGCCGCCGAGCGGCTGATCAAAGCTGCCTGCCAAAAGCTGATCGCGCTCGAAGAGCCGCTCAACGGGCTCGACGCGAAGGCAGGCGACGGCGACACCGGCTCAACCGTGGCGACCGGCGCGCGCAGCATTCTCGAACGCATCGACACGCTGCCGCTCGCCGACAAGGCCGCGACATTTGCCGCAATCGGCGATACGTTGGGCACCTCGATGGGCGGCTCCAGCGGCGTGCTGTTGTCGATCTTCTTCACGGCCGCCGCACAGACTTTGCGTTTCGGCGCAACTTTACCCAAGGCGCTGCTCGCCGGGCTAGACCGCATGACTTTCTACGGCGGCGCCAAGGTCGGCGACCGCACCATGGTCGATGCGCTGGAGCCGGCACTGCGGGCGCTTGATGCAAGCGGGCTGGAAGCGGCGGCAGAAGCGGCGCGGCAAGGCGCCGAGGCAACCGAGGCGATGCAGAAGGCGAAGGCCGGCCGCTCCGCCTATATCGGCAGGCAGCTTGACACAGCGGATCCAGGCGCCTTCGCGGTAGCCGAAGTTTTCGCTGCCGTGGCGGCGCTATTCGCCCCGGCATGAAGGACAGACAATGGCCGCAGCCGATTTCTCCCGACTGATCGCGGCGGCGGCCGATACGATCGCGGCGCATGCCGAGGAGTTGACGGCGCTCGACCAGGCGATCGGCGACGGCGATCACGGGCTGAACATGAAACGCGGCTTCGAGGCGGTGCGCGCCGAGGCAGACGCCTTCGCGGCGAAACCGCTGCCCGAGGCGCTGAAGGCGGTCGGCACCAAGCTGGTGATGACCGTGGGCGGCGCCTCGGGCCCCTTGTTCGGCACGTTGTTCATAGCGCTCGGCAAGGAGCTGCCCGCTGCCCCGGATCGCAACGGGCTGGCGGCGGCATTGGGGAAGGCGATCGAAGCGGTGGCCGCGCGCGGCAAATCGCAGCCGGGACAAAAAACCATGCTCGACGTGCTGCAGCCGGTGTATGAGGCATTGGCGCAAGGCAAGACGGCTGGCGAGATCGCCGACGCAGCCGACAAGGCGGCCGAGGCCACGGTGCCGATGAAGGCCCTGCGCGGGCGCGCTTCCTTCCTGGGAGAGCGCTCGATCGGGCATATGGACGCCGGGGCGCGCTCGACCGCGCTGCTGGTGCGCGCAGTCGCGGAAGCGATAGAGGGCAATTGATGAGCAATGTCGGTATCGTCATCGTGTCGCATTCGCCTTTGGTCGCCGAGGGCACGGCCGATATGGTGCGCCAGATGGTGGGCGACGAAGTGCCGCTTGCCTGGTGCGGCGGAAATGGTCATGGCGGGCTCGGCACCAGCGTCGAGGCGATCATGGGCGCGATCGACAAGGCCTGGTCGGAAGCGGGCGTCGCCATCCTGGTCGATCTCGGCGGCGCCGAGACCAACTCGGAGATGGCGGTCGAGATGATCGGAGAGCCGCGCTCCCACAGAATAGTCGTCTGCAACGCGCCGATCGTCGAGGGCGCGGTGATGGCGGCAACCGAATCCTCCGGCGGCGCCTCGCTCAAGGAAGTGGTGGCGACGGCGCATGAATTGTCGCCGTCGTGAACGAACGGGAACCGACAGAATGTCCGCATCCGCCGAAGCAACGGTCCTGATCACCCACGCGGTGGGACTGCATGCGCGCCCTTCGGTGAAGTTCACCAAGCTTGCCAAGTCGTTCGCGGCCGAGGTGGAAGTGGCGGTCGCGGCAAATGGCCCCTGGTTCGACGCCAAGAGCATCGTCAAGGTGATGGCGGCAAAGGCGCCGAAAGGGACCATGCTGCATATCCGCGCCAAGGGCGACGGCGCGACCCAGGCGGTAAAGGCGCTGGTCGATCTGGTGCAGCGGGACTTCGACGAGGACGCGGATCATGCCCGGTCCGCTTGAGACCGATCTGAATGTCGCCAGGCCCGCAAGGAATGCGAGCCATGCGGGTTGAGGGTATCCCCGCCTCACCCGGCTACGCCGAAGGCCCGCTGTTCGACCTCGACCAGTCTCCGGCCAGCTACAAGGCCAAGGCGAGCGCCGAGGAAGAACAAGCCGCATTGGTGAGCGCAATCGGCAAGGCCGTCGGCCGGCTGGCGGCGCTGGTCGAAACAGCCAATGGCGACGCCGCCGGCATTCTCGAATTCCACATCGCCATGCTGGAGGACGACGCGCTGAGCGGACCGGCCTTGGCGGCGATCGGCTCCGGACAGCCGGCGGACGCCGCCTGGCGCGCGGCGCTGGACAGCGAGATCGCCGGCTATGAAGCGTCGGACCAGGACTATTTCCGTGCCCGCGCCGCGGATTTGCGCGATATCCGCGACCAGGTGCTGCGGGCGTTGAGCGAGGACAGCGAGGCCGCGACACCGCCGGGCGCGATCCTTTATGGCGACGACATCGCGCCGACGCGCTTCCTCGCAACCGATTGGAGCAAGGGCGGCGGCATCGCGCTCAAGCGCGGCAGCACCGCCAGCCATGTCGCCATGCTGGCGCGCTCGCGCGGCGTGCCGATGGTTGTCGGCATCGGCGACGAGGCTGAAACGCGTACCGGTGTCGCGCTGCTCGATGCCGAACGCGGCGGAATCGTCTTTTCGCCCTCACCGGCCGAGATCGAGACCTTCCGGCAGTCCGCCTCCACCTTCGCCGACCGCCAGGGCGCTGCGCGGACGTTCCTGACGGAGCCGGCGGTAACCAAGGCCGGCACCGCCGTGCGCGTCCAGGTCAACATCGCCTACCCTTCCGACGTTGATGGTATCGAAATCGAAAGCTGCGACGGCGTCGGCCTGATGCGCACGGAGTTCCTGTTCGGCAAGACGTTGCCGGACGAGGAGACGCAATACCGTGCGTATCGCAAGGTGCTGGAATGGGCCGGCGACAAGCCGGTGACCATCCGCACCGTCGACGCTGGCGGCGACAAGCCGGTGCCGGGTTTCACCGTCGAGGAGGCCAACCCGTTTCTCGGCCTGCGCGGCATAAGGCTTTCGCTCAAGCGGCGCGACATTTTTCGCGTGCAGATACGGGCATTGCTGCGGGCCGCCATCCACGGCAATCTGAAGGTGATGTTCCCGATGATCGCCACGCCCGAGGAGTACAGCCACGCCGCCGCGCTGTTCGCGGAAGAACAAGCCGCGCTTGCCGCGCAGGGCGTCGCGCACCGGCTTCCGCCACTCGGCATCATGGTCGAGGTGCCGTCCGTCGCGCTTACGCCGGAGGATTTCGCCGATGTCGCCTTCTTCTCGATCGGCTCCAACGACCTGACGCAATATGTGATGGCGGCGGCGCGGGACAATGCGGCGGTCGCGCATCTCAACGCCGTCCGCAACCCGGCGGTGCTGCGGCTGATCGCTGCGATCACGGCCTTCGGACGGGAGAGAGATATTCCGGTCAGCCTATGCGGCGATGCCGGCGGCGATCCGGCAGCCATCCCGGCCCTGCTCGAGGCGGGTTTGCGCGACCTGTCGGTCGCCCCTGCGCAACTCGCCATGGCCAAGGCGGCCATCGCGGATGTTCCAGTGTAGACGCGGCATGGCCAGGACCGAGAAGATATCGGAAACAGGCTCGGAGGAGGCGATCCGCGCCTATAAGACGATCCTGTCGCAGGTGATCGACCAGCGTCCGTCGGGCATGCGCCAGCGTCTTGCCGACGCGCTCGGCAAGCACCGCAGTTTCGTCACCCAGATCTCCAGTCCGGCCTATTCGATCCCGATCCCGTCAAAGCATCTGCCGTCGATCTTTTCGGTCTGCCATTTCAGCCAGGCCGAGCGCGACCAGTTCATGGCCGCTTATCACCAGGCGCATCCCGGAAAGGTTCCGGCGGCCCCCGGTCTGCGCAGGACACGCCATGTCTCGCTCATCGTGCCGGATTTCGGCGACGACAGGCAGAACGCCGCGCTCGACCGGGCGATCAACGAATTCATCCAGAAAATAACCAGCATCGCCGGCAAGGGCAGCGGCTAAAGCATAGCAATTCCCGGAAAGTCTGTAGCGGTTTTCCGTTCGGGATTGCGTAAACTAAAGACAGTCGGGAGGACTGCCATGAAAAAATTTATCAATTCGGTGGACACGGTCCTGGCCGAAAGCCTCGATGGCTTTGCGACGGCTCATGCCGACATCCTCATGCTTGGCGACGACCGCAAATTCATCCGCCGCAGGGCGTTGAAACCCGGCAAGGTCGCGCTGATCTCGGGCGGCGGCTCCGGCCACGAGCCGCTGCATGGCGGCTTCGTCGGCCACGGCATGCTGGACGCCGCCTGCCCCGGCCAGGTCTTCACCTCGCCCACGCCGGACCAGATGCTGGCCGCCGTCGAGGCTGTCGATACCGGCGCCGGCTGCCTGTTCATCGTCAAGAACTACGAAGGCGATGTGATGAATTTCGACATGGCGGCAGAGATGGCGGACGGCGTGCTGCAGGTGGTGACCAATGACGACGTCGCGGTCGAGAACTCGTCCTACACGACCGGACGGCGCGGCGTCGCCGGCACGCTGGTGGTGGAAAAGATCGTCGGCGCCGCCGCCGAGCAAGGCATGCCGCTGCCCGACCTCAAGGCGCTGGGCGACCGCGTCAACGCCGCGACGCGCTCGATGGGCGTGGCGCTGACCAGCGGCACGGTGCCCGCCGCCGGCAAGCCGACCTTCGCGATAGGCGACGGCGAGATGGAATTCGGTGTCGGCATTCATGGCGAGCCCGGCCGGCGGCGCGACACGCTGAAGAGTGCCGACGCCATCGCCGAGGAGGTTTGCGCCGCGATTGCCGGCGACTTCGGCGATCGCGCCAAAGGGCCGGCACTGCTGTTCGTCAACGGCTTCGGCGGCACGCCGTCGATGGAGCTCTATCTGATGTACAACAGCGCCCGCAGGGTGTTCGAGAGGCAGGGCGTGACGGTGGTCCGCTCGCTCGTCGGGTCCTATGTGACGTCGCTCGACATGGCGGGATGCTCGATCACGCTGACCATGTTGGACGACGAAACGTCAGCACTTTGGGACGCGCCGGTACACACGGCGGCGCTGCGCTGGGGCATGTAGCCGGCTTCAGCCAAGACCGAAGCCCGACGCCTCAAAGCGTCTTTGACGCCACGGCCACCACGCTGGAGAGTTTTCCAGCCTTGCGCAGCAAAGGCGCCTCATATTTCTTCTTGGTCATTTCCAACACCCTCCGGATCAATCCACAGAATGGACGATCCGCGCGGAAAGTCAAACTCACAAGCCGGCTTTGCCGCCGCGTACTGGTTTCCGGCGTGCTTTTCTGTAAGCATGGGCTTGTTGCTATCATTCGAACGCCGTCCGGATTGATGCTGCCTTCTCTTGCGCCTGCCGATGAAAAACTGCTGCTGACCTTCGCCGACCCAGAGGCATCGGCCGCCATTGGCGATGGCTTTGCGGCAGCAACCCTGCTGGCGCTGCTCGCCAATGCGGAGTTCCACGGCGTGCTGCCGATCATGCTGCGCAAACTCAGGGAGATCGGTGACGCCCGACTGCCGCAGGACGCAACCCTGCAGCGGAGACTGTCGGAGTTGCGCGACGAGGCGACGATGGCGACCGGCCAATCGATGCTGCTGCAGTACCATGGCGACCGCATCATGAAAGCGCTGGCGGCAAAGGGCGTGCCGGCCCGGATCGTCAAGGGGCCGGTGTTCGCGCGCAAGCTCTATAGTCAGATTGCAGACCGTCCCTTCACCGACATCGACATTCTCGTCGACCCCGTCGGCATCGAGGCGGCCAACAAGACCATCCGCGAATGCGGCTTCGAGCTCGGCAGCGACGAGGCCGCGTCGCATGAACTGCAGGAATTCAAATGGCTGGAGAAAGAGAACTCCAGCCTGCTCATCGAATTGCATGGCAATCTGGTGCACGACACCGGCATGCGCAGACGCCTGTCGCTTGGCTTTCGCGAGTTGCAGGCGATCGACGGCGGCGAAACCGACACGCCGGCCGCGCTGCTCACCATCGCCATCGTGCATGCGGCCGGCGGCCACAAGTTCCACCGCCTGCAGCTCTGCGTCGACGTGCTGCAGGCGGTGCGGGCGCTGAAATCGTCTCAAGAGGAAGCGCGGCTGCTCGATGCCGCCCGCATGACCGGCATCGAGCTCGAGCTGGCCACAGTCCTCAACGTCACCGGACGCCTGTTCGACGCGCCGCGCGCGATCGAGCTTGCCGACCGCATCAAGCCGGACCTCTCGATACGGTTGGCCAAATGGCTGATTACCGGCAACATGCTGCTTCGGGTCAATTCCCGCGAAAAGCTGCGCTCGCGCCTCAGCCGCGATGCCTTCCGCTGGGTGCAGAGGCTGGCGCGGCCGCGACCGTATCCAGTCTGAGCTCGGCATGGAGAACCCGCTCTCGGCCGTATTCATCACCGAGATTTCGTCCGTCACCGCGCCCATGCTTGCGCGCTGGGCAGATAACGGCCATCGCGTTGCTGCCGTGGTCGTGCCGGGCCCACTTGCCGGCAAGCGCTTCAGCTTCAGTGCCCTGCGCCGCCGCCTGCGGCGACGGTTTGCTTTGAGGTCTCATCTCGGCCACGCCATGCCCCCATTGATCGAATTCAGCCCGCCCCATGATTGGGATGCGCTTGGGCCGCGGCTCAGCGCGGCCCGCGCCGATCTTTTGATCTGTTTCGGATACAGCAAACTGATCCCGCAAACCGTGCTGGAGCTGTTTCCGAAGGGCGGCCTCAACCTGCATCCCGCGCTTCTGCCGCACTATCGCGGTCCGCATCCAATGCACCGGCTAATTATCGACCAGATGCATGAAGCCCATGGCGGCGTGACCTTGCACAAGATGACATCCGACTTCGATGCGGGCGATATCCTGGCGCAGGTTAGCTTTGCAGCAGAGGATTGGCGTTCGGCCGCAACGGTGAACCAGGCCCTGGCCAACGCAATGGCTGTGCTCGCGACGGATGTTGCGCCCGAGTTTTGCAGGGGCAGGCTTGCCGGAATGCCCCAGCCGGATGGGGCCTATGTCTGGGCGCGCATCGAGCGCGGCCCGTTTATCGTCGGCAAACAATTTTCAAGCGAGCATGTCGCGCGGCTATGCCGGATCGTCGGGTCGAGTGTTCCGGTCAGTGTCCTGATCAATGGCAGACCGGTCCGGCTCGCTCAGCCGATCCGCCGCCTGGGACCACCCAGCGGCGAAGCCGCGAAATGCCGACGGGGACTTGTGGAATTCGACTGCGCCGACGCGCGCGTCGTGCATCTGGTCTACAACAAACTGTCCCGGCTGTTCTTGCGTTGGCAGTCAAAACCCCGCCACCGCGGTCGAGAGCAGCCATCCTTCGACATCCGGCGTTTCGGCGCGAAGGAATGAGCACGCGTCAACTTGGCAGCGCAGCGCGGATCAGCGCTGCCGCCTCGGCCGGACTTGCCCCGACTTCCAGCGTGAAGGTCGGCACCGCCTTCACCAGCATCGCGATCGTCGCCATGCGCCTTTTCTGCAGCGACAGCAGGCCGGTCATGCCGGTCCTTACATTGTCGGTTGCCAAAGCCACCATGGCGTCTGTCCTGGCCATCGGCAGCAGCCGGGTCTCGGCGTCTGCCGAGCGTGCAAGGTGCAGGAGCGCTGTGACGGGCCTGGCGCGCACATCCTCGACACGGATGATGTCGCCGAGGCGGTCCAGCGAAACGGATTGCTCGCCCTCGGCGTCCCACTTCTCGCCCAGGCAGGGTGCGACGAAGGGCAGCATCGCCGCCGTGTTGCGGTGGACCTTCACCTTGCGCGGCATGCCCCAGGCCGTGATGCCCTGCGGGCTTGCGTTGAGGATCATCACGTCGTCCGAGCAGAGGCCGAAGCCCCGCGAGGCAAGCGCGAGCGATGTGGTGGACTTGCCCGTGCCGCTTGGCGCGTGGATGAGGACCAGGCCGTCCTTTCCAGGCAAGGTGAGACCCGCAGTGTGCAGCATATGCTGGCCGTCCGCATCGAGTGCTGCATCCAGCACCATCATCAGCAAAGTCCACTTGATCTTGCTGTCGGGATGAAGACGGATTTTGGCCCGGCCCTCGCCGTCGTGGATCGATAGCGTCTGCTGGCCCGGAAAGACGAGATGGAAGACGCTTCCGGCGTCGATCATGCGGCAATGGCCGTCCAGCGGCACGTCGCCGTCGAAAGCCAGCTTTCCTTCGGGGTTCTCGTGCAACTCAAGCGTTTCGACGATGTCGACGCGAAAACCGGGCTGGACAGGCTCGTTCATACGCAGGGCGCCGAGCATCAGGTCGAAGCTCGGCCACAGATCGGCACGCGCGGCGGTGATGCCTATGACCTGGCCGTTGAGGTCATAGCGGAAAGTCTGCTCGCTCAAGCGGCTGGCGCCTTAATGCTGGCCGGGTGGCGGTAGATCTCCACCATGCCGGGCTGGCTGTCGCTGACCACCGGCTTGCCGTCGAGGCAGACCCAGCAATGCGCCGACAGGCGAGGCTCGTGCATCGACCTGGCGTCGACGCCGAAACGCAGCTCTGGATTAAGACCGGCCAGGCGCAGAAAGCGGAAGCCGAGCAGACCTTCGCGAAGGCATCTGCGGTCGCGCATCAGCCAGGGGCGTCGCACCGTCCGCTTGACGCGATGGACGATGTAGGTCCAGGGCAAGTCGCGATAGGGTGCGGGCGACTGCAGCGGCGCCAGTTTCAACACGCTTTCGAAATCGCGCCGGCCGACCAGCACCGGCATCAGCCGGGCGCTGAGCCACAAATGGACGCGGAACAAGGCGCGCAGGACCGGTCCGTCGGCCATCACGCGTCCGGGTCAGCGAGGATGCCTTCAGCCACCAGCTCGGCGGCCAGTTCGGCCATATCCTGATCGAGCGTTGCCTTGTCGATCTCGAATTCCTCCGACAGCAGATCGACGATCTGGTCGAGCTTGCGCGCGCCGTTCACCTTGTCGAGAAAAGCCTCGGTCGTGTCGTTGCAGGTGTAAAGCTGGCCGCTGCGCGCCAAAAGCACGACCGCGCCATCGCCGACATGCTGCACGGACGCATCGTCCGCCATGCGCAGCACCGTTTCAGAGCCGATTTCAGCCATGCGCCCTCCAGTCCAGCAAGAATGCCGCAGAGCAAGTAGCGCGACAAGGCAGTGCTGTCCATTGCCGCATGGTGCCGTCAGGAGTTGGCAGCCTGTGCGGATGCATCGGACAGCTTGTGGCAATCCGGCAACAATCCTGACCAAATGGCGACAAAAAGGTGTTCTTTCGATGACCAAAAAGCGATGGCTATGGTATTCGACGTTGGCATTCTTCGGATTTGGGGGCATCTATGAAAAGGCTCATCCTTTCTTCAACTTTCCTGGTGGGGTTTGCTCACACTTCGTTTGCTGCCGACGTCTTCGCGCCGCAAGACACTGCCGTCTATAATTGGTCGGGTATTTATGTCGGCGCTGATGCCGGTTATGGCTGGGGCAATTCCACCCAAGATTTCGACGGCATCGACTACAACGTACCGCTCGATCCGAAGGGCTGGCTCGGCGGCTTATATGCCGGCTACAACTATCAGCTTTCGAACGGCGTCGTTCTGGGCGTCGAAGGCGACTTCAATTTTTCGGATATCGACTCGAAGGGCGTTCGCGGTATCAGTGCTGGTGTGGACGATCCAACCTTCAGTTATGGATCCGACCTCAAGTGCACTGGCTCGCTACGCGGGCGGCTTGGCTATGCAGCAGGCCAATTCCTGCCTTTTGTGACAGGCGGGCTGGCCGTCGGCCGCTACGAGAACTTCCAAACAGCCGCAGGAGTTCCCTACTCTCATACCAATACCTTCACCGGCTGGACCTTAGGCGCCGGTGTGGACTATGCGATGACCGAGCATATAGTGTTGCGGGTCGAGTATCGTTACACAGACTTCGGCGATAAGCACATCGTCGACCCAGTCTGGACGGACTGGAATGTTGATCTATCCACTAACGACGTTCGGATCGGCATCGCCTACAAGTTCTGAGGGTCCACAACATGTGACGCCACTTATTGCTGCGTATTTCGCAATCAAAAAGGGAAGCCTGCTGGGCTCAGCCAAGCTGGCTTTTGTCTTTTGACGGAATCGACGGAGTGCGACTTCAGCGTCTCTATGGCCGCAAAACGACAATCATCGAATGTTGTCTAGCTGACCAAAAGCGGGGATTGCATTTCTTTCCTAAATAAGCTGTGAAGTCGCCGGGGTTTTTTGGGGAGATAGTGCCATGCGTTACAATTGGGATCGGGCTCCGACGGCTTTCGAGCGTCATCGCAAGGCATTGGCGGCCGCCATTCTGATCGCCGGCGGCGTCGGGCTGATGCTGGCGGCACTGCCGCTCTAAGCCGGCTTTCAATCCGCGACCGGCAGAACGGCGCTCCAAGCGAAACGCCGCTGGGGAACTTTGACGAGCAACGTCGATCAAAATGCAGGGAGACATGGCCGCGAGAAGCGGCTTAGGCTATGGCCAGACGACGGAATGTTCCTGGGGAGGAAAGTCGATGGCCTCACGCTACCGCGAAGTCTATGAGAGCTGGAAACGCGACCCCATAGGGTTCTGGGCCGAGGCGGCGAAGGCGATCGACTGGTATAGGCCGGCCGAAAAGGTCTTCGATCCGGAAGCCGGCGTTTATGGACGCTGGTTCACCGGCGCCACCTGCAACACCTGCTTCAACGCCATCGACCGCCATGTCGCCGGTGGCCGCGCCGACCAGTTGGCGCTGATCCATGACAGCGCGATCACCGGCACGGTGCGGAAATTCACCTATGCGGAGCTAAAGCGCGAGGTGGTCGCGTTGGCGTCGGTGCTGAGGCATCGCGGCATCGGCAAGGGCGACCGCGTCATCATCTATATGCCGATGGTGGCGGAAGCCGCTATCGCCATGCTTGCCTGCGCGAGACTCGGCGCCGTGCATTCGGTGGTATTCGGCGGCTTCGCCTCGCATGAGCTCGCCACCCGCATCGACGACGCCAAGCCGAAGCTGATCATCACCGCCTCCTGCGGCCTGGAGCCAGGCCGCGTCGTCGCCTACAAGCCGCTGCTCGACAAGGCCATCGAGATGTCGAAGCACAAGCCGGACGCCTGCCTCATCCTGCAGCGCGAGCAGCTGCGCTGCGAGATGCACGACAATTACGACTTCGACTATGCCGATGCGGTTGCGCGCGAACGCGCCGCCGGCGCCAATGTCGACTGCGTGCCGGTTTTAGCCACCGACCCGCTCTACATCATCTACACCTCCGGGACGACCGGGCAGCCGAAGGGCATCGTGCGCGACAATGGCGGCCACATGGTCGCGCTGAAATGGACCATGGACAACGAGTTCGGCGTCAAGCCGGGCGAGGTGTTCTGGGCGGCGTCCGATGTCGGCTGGGTGGTCGGCCATTCCTATATCGTCTACGGACCGCTTCTGCATGGCTGCACCAGCGTGCTGTTCGAAGGCAAGCCGATCGGCACGCCGGACGCCGGCACCTACTGGCGGGTGATCTCTGCGCATGGCGTGGTGGCGCTGTTCACCGCGCCGACCGCGTTCCGCGCCATCAAGGGGCAGGATCCCAGGGGCGAGTTCGTGCCGAAATACGACCTGTCGAAGTTCCGCACTTTGTTCCTTGCCGGCGAGCGCGCCGATCCCGAAACGATCAAATGGGCGGAGCAGAAGCTCGACCGTCCCGTCATCGACCATTGGTGGCAGACCGAGACCGGCTCGCCGATGACGATCAATCCGGCGGGGCTCGGGCTGTTACCGGTGAAATACGGCTCGCCCGGGGTGCCGATGCCTGGCTACGACATTCGCATCCTCGACGATGCCGGCCACGAGGTGGCGCGCGGCACGCTCGGCAATGTCGTGGTCAAGCTGCCGCTGCCCGCCGGCTGCCTGCCGACGCTGTGGAACGCCGACGCCCGTTTCCGCCAGGCTTACCTCGAGGAGTTCCCCGGCTACTACAAGACGGCTGACGCCGGCATGATGGACGAGGACGGCTACCTCTATGTGATGGCCCGAACCGACGACATCATCAACGTCGCCGGCCACCGGCTCTCGACCGGCGCCATGGAAGAGGTGCTGGCGGCTCATCCCGATGTCGCCGAATGCGCGGTCATCGGCATTGCCGATGCCATGAAGGGCCAGGTGCCGCTCGGCTTCGTCGTGCTCAATGCCGGCGTGTCGCGCGATAGCGGCGCGATCGAAAGTGAGGTTGTCGGGCTGGTGCGCGAGCGGATCGGCCCGGTTGCGGCCTTCAAGACCGTGGTGACGATCAAGCGGCTGCCCAAGACCCGCTCCGGCAAGATCCTGCGCGGCACGATGCAGAAGATCGCCGACAAGGAGGAATGGACCATGCCGGCGACGATCGACGATCCGGCGATCCTGGACGAGATCACGGCGGCGCTGAAGGGACGCGGCATCGGGGTGTAGTCGCCGGCAGACGACCGCGTTAAGGATCAATTTACCAATTTGTACCGCACTGCAATCGCTTATTGTGCAGCGCAGCAATAATCTTTAAAGTTTGCGTGGGGGGCCATACCGGAGGCACGGCATGGCCCAGCACAAGACGACATTCGGCGGTGTCGACATACTGCGATTGCCGGCCGCCGTCATGGTGATGTTCTATCACTATCTGGCGGCTGTCGCGCTGATGGCATTGTCGCTGCGCCTCGACCTTTCCTGGCCCGGCTGGCGGCCGATCGGGCCGATGACCTATCCGCTCTATCTCATCCATGATCTCGTCGGCGCGGCGGTGCTCGGCGCCCTGATGCGCGCCGACGTGCCGTATCTTGCAGCGATCGCCGCCGTCGGCGCGGCCATGATCGCGGTAAGCTGGCTGATCGCGACCGAGGCCGAGCCGCGCATCCGGCTGCTCTTGGACCACACGCTGTTTCGCTATCGGTTGAACCCCGCCTGACGACGCGACTGCCGATCGCGCGCCGGTGTGGAATTGTTTGCATTCGGCATGATATCGAGGCGCAGATCAGTGCAAGTAGCCGAGCCTCAATCCGTGAATCTTTTCCAACGATCGAGACGCCCTCGACCCGCGCCACGCGAGCGCCTCGTCATGGACATGCGCGACATGGTCGTCTACGCAATCGGCGACGTGCATGGCTGCCACGACGAACTGCGCGCGCTGGAGCAAAAGATCCAGATCGATTCGCAGCGCTTCAGCGGTCGCAAGATCATCATCATGCTGGGCGACTATATCGACCGCGGGCCGCATTCGCGGCGCGTGATCGACCATCTGATGGCGCCGCCGCCGAAGGGCTTCCAGCGCATCTGCCTCGCGGGAAATCATGAAGTCGCACTGCTCCTCTATCTGGACGGTCATCTCTCGCGTGAAACCTGGCTCGGCTATGGCGGCCGCGAAACCCTGTTCTCCTACGGCGTTGACCCTGACCGGCTGATGAGCCTCTACGGTTCGAGCGAGCAGGCGGATGCGCGCATACGCGAGGCCATTCCAGCCAGCCATGTCGACTTCCTGCGCACGCTGCCGGCGATGGTCTGCTCCGAGCATTTCGTCTTCGTGCATGCCGGCATCCGTCCCGGCGTGGCGCTCGAGGCGCAGGACGAGGGCGATCTGCTCAACATCCGCGAGGAGTTCTTCCAGGCGGCGCACCGTCTCGACCGCTGGGTGGTGCACGGACACACGATCGTGGATGTTCCGTCACTCGACGGACGCCGGCTCGACATCGACACCGGCGCCTTTCAAACGGGACGACTGACGGCGCTCAGGATCGTCGGCAAATACGGCCGGCTGCTGTCTTCGAGGGATTAGGACGGTTCACGCTCCTAGGCTGAACCGCCCCCGATCTCAGTCTTTTCGAACGGAAACACGCCTCAGGCGGCCTGCTTGGGGCGCTGCTCCGATTTTTCCAGATAGTAGCTCGAATAGCGGTCGAAGAACCTTTCCGAGCCGCCGAGCGAGCCGTATTTCGCCAGCTTCTTCAGATCGACCTTGTTGAGCACTGCGCCGATCACCTTATTGGCGATATAAGGCTCGGATTCCAGCATCGAGCGCACCATGTTGCGGGGCGTGCGGCCCCATTCGGTGACCAGCACAAAGCCGTCAACCAGCGGTGCGAAGGCCTTGGCGTCGACGACGGGTCCGAGCGGCGGCAGATCGACGATGATGTATTCGAACGTCTCCTTGGCGTTTTCGATGAAGCGCCGCATGCCGGCCGAGCCCAGAAGCTCGCTGGTGTGCGAAAACTGGCCGCGCAGCACGGCGGGAATGATCGCCAGCTTGGTCTGGCGATCGACCTTGCCGACGGACTGCCAGCTCTGGCCGTTGACCACCGCTTCCATCAGACCCTGCTCGGCCTCCATGCCGAGGCTGCGGCTCAGGCCCGGATTGCGCAGGTCGCCGTCGATGAGCAAGGTCTTGGCACCGTTGGCCGCGAGCAGGCCGGCGAGGTTCGCGGCCACCGTCGACTTGCCTTCCCCAGGCAGCACCGAAATAACGCCGATGACCCGGCTGCTGCGGTCTTCCATCACCACGTCGAAGGCGATCTTGGCGTTGCGCAGCGTCTCGGCGAACATCGAGGCCGGGGCGTCGATGCTGACGCGCATGCGCGCCCGTCTCTCAGCCGCGGAGAGGCTGGCCACCTTGCCGTCGGCCGGCAGGTCGTCGGCTTTGGTATCCTTGGCTTTGCCGCCGCCGATCGTCGGCAGATAACCGAGGAATTTCAGGCCGACGCGGTCGCGAACGTCCTCGCCCGTCCTGAAGAAACGCTCGTTGAACTCGTTGAGGCCGCCGAAGCCGGCGCCAAGCATCAGGCCGAGCACCAGCGAGAGCGCCAGCACGCGCAAGGTGCGCGGGCTGGAGGCCGCGAGCGGCATCGTCGCGTCGGAAATGATGCGAACCTTGCCGACCGGGAAGGATTGCTGCTGCGAAGCTTCCTCATAGCGGCTGAGGAAGGTCTGATAGAGCGTGGTGAGCGCCTGTGCCTGCTGATCGAGCTCCTTGAGCTTCACCTGTGACTGGTTGTCGATCGAGCTCTTGCCGGCAGCGGTGGAAATCTTGTCGCGCAAAGCAGTTTCGCGCGCCTGCGCCACCTCGAAATCGTTGCGGTAGCTTTCGGTGAGCTGTTTCAACTGGTCGAAGATCTGCGCCGAGACATCGGCCTTTTCCTTGGCCAGCGCGACCGCTTGCGGGTGATCCTTGCCGAAATTAGTCTCGATGTCCTGCAGACGCTTGGCAATGGCCAGATAGCGGGTCTTGAGCGCGATGATGACCGAGCTGCTCGGCTGGTCGGCGCCGATGGCCGAATCGTTGAAGGCGCTTTCGGAACCGCTTTCGACGATCGCCTTGTATTGTTGATAGCGGGCGCTGGCTCTGGCGGTATCGGCCTGGGCGACGATGAGCTGTGCGTTGAGATCGGCGAGTTGCTTGTCGCTCAGGAGCTGGCCGTCACTGTTGGCAGACAATCCATGTTCGGCCCTGAACTTCTCGACGGCCAAGGCTGCCCGCTGAGAGCTCTCACGCAACTCCGTGAGCCGGCCCTGCAGCCACAAGGCCGCGCGCTCGGTGGCGTCGAAGCTGGCGTTGAGCTGGTCGGCCAGATAGGCGTCGGCATAGGCCTTGGTGATGGCCGTGGCGAGTGCCGGATCTGTCGACTGATAACCGATGCTGATGACGTTGGCACGGCCGACGCGATCCGCCATCAACCCGGTCTGCAGCATGAGAATCGCGTAATCGTGGGTCGCGGTCTTGATCATGGCTTCGCGCGTCGCGGCGTCGACATTCTCGATACCGGGAAGCTCGTTTGCCGAGCTGCCGCGGAAATAGCCGACAATACTGCGCAGGAACCCCACACCCTTGGCCAAAGCCGACTGCGGCGGGCTCATGAAGTCCGGGTTTTGATCGAGCTTCAGCTTGTCGACCACCACAGACGCCAGCCGCGCCGAGTTGAGAACCTCTATCTGGCTGAGAATCGTCGCGTCCGTTTGCACCGTGGCGCTCGCAGCCGAGATGTCGTCGACGACCTTGTTCAGCCCTTCATCAATCAAAACGCTGGCGACCGCCGTATACTGCTTGGGCGTAGTCTGCAGATAGATGACGCCCAGGCACAGACCGATAATGGCGCACACCGCCACCACCTTGGCCTGTCGGGCGGCCATGCCAAGCAGACGCTCGATATCGATGAAGTCTTCACCCTTTTCCGGATCGGTGCTGGGCAACGGCATCCTCTTGTCGAGGGGGAAGGTGGCATAGTTCATCTTCGGTCCAATTCCAGGTTGCAGGCGCTATCGGCCTTGGTAGATCGGCGTCGTGACCAGAAAAGACCGCGCAACGTTGCTGCCAGGATGCGCCGGGCCGGAAGGCCCGGGCGCTGGTGTGGCTGTCGCGCCATCGCGAAACCGCATATGCACCCGAAAGATGGGCATTATGCGGCCACTTCTCGGCGCTCATGCGACCGGACAAATTGCTGCAGCATCTCGAAGACAGGGCCCTTCATGTCGTCGCGCGCCAGGGCGAAAGCGATGGTGGCCTCGATAAAGCCCTCCTTGGAGCCGCAGTCGAACATGCGGCCGTCGAAAGGCCGGGCGTAGAAAGACTGGCTTTGGGCCAGCCGCACCATGGCGTCGGTGAGCTGGATTTCATTGCCGGCGCCGCGCTGCTGATTGCCGAGCAGGGCAAAGATCTCCGGCTGCAGAACGTAGCGACCGTTGATGTAGAAATTCGACGGCGCATTGGCCGGCGCGGGTTTTTCGACCATCGCCGTCACTTCGAAGCCGGATGCCACATCGGCGCCGCGGCCGACAATGCCGTATTTGCTGGTTTCGGCCGGGTCGCAGCGCTCGACGGCGATCACATTGCCGCCGGTCCGCTGATAGAGATCGACCGTCTCGGCGAGGCAGCCGCGCGCGCCGAAGGACACCATGTCGGGAAGCAGCAGCGCGAAAGGCTCATTGCCGATCACCTCGCGCGCGCACCATACGGCGTGGCCGAGGCCCTGCGGCGACTGCTGACGGATGAAGGAGGTGGCGCCGGCCTCCGGCAGCAGGCTTTCCAGCGCTTCGAGCTGCGCTTTCTTGCCGGTCTGCTCCAGCGTGCCGATCAGTTCAGGATGCAGGTCGAAATAGTCCTCGATGACCGCCTTGTTGCGGCCGGTGACGAAGACGATGTGCTCGATGCCGGCCTCGAACGCCTCGTCGACGGCATATTGCACGACAGGCTTGTCGACGACGGGCAGCATCTCCTTCGGCATCGACTTGGTCGCCGGCAGGAACCGCGTTCCGAGCCCCGCCACCGGGATGACTGCCTTCCTGACTTTCTGCATCTGCTCTTCCTTCTGAGAGAAAAGATTTCTACCTGTCGCCGGCTATCAAATCGCCCGCATGCTTCATCTCCCCACGCCCACGGCGAATTTGCGCCGCAAGCCTTCTGAGCCGAACCGCGATCGGCATCGACATATGCCCGATGGCGGCCGGATCCCTGAGCGCCGCGCCGATCGCCTTGAGCGGGGCGCGTGCCTTGATGTGCTGAACCAGGGACAGGAACGACGCCGCCTTGCGCAGGCTGCGGCCACGCCTTGCGAAAGCCGCCTTTGCGTCGCTGTCCATGGGATATGCCGCCGCGAACAGGGCATCGGCGCGCGTCATCGCCTCGACGTGATGCAGTTCGAGCACGCGCGAGATCGAGCCGGTGCGGATGTGGTAGGCATAACCGACGGTCGGCTCGACCACGCAACGGCCGCCGCTGGCCAGCGCGCTTGCGAGCAGAATGTAATCCTCGCCGATGCGCAGCCTCTCGTCGTAGCGCAGCTTGTTGTCGTTGAGGAACCGGCGCTGGAAGATCGGCTTGAGATAGCCGAAATTGAAGCGCGATTCGAAGACCAGATTGCCGGCGATGTAGTCGGCCAACGAGATTTCGCGCAAGCCTTCGAGATAGCCGGTCGGGAACATGGTGTCGTCGGGCGTGCCGTCCTCGCGCACGATCTGCACATTGTCGACCGCAATCTGGGCGCCCGCCGCTTCGGCGCGTGAGATCATCATGGCAAGGCGACCGGGAAGGACCGCATCGTCGGAATCGAGCACCGCCACCCAGCGGCCGCGCGCCAGGTCGAGGCCGGCATTGCGGGCGCCGCCCGGACCGCGATTGGCGGGCAGCGCCACCACCTTGACGACATCTTGCGGATAAGCGCGCGCCACATCCAGCGTGCCGTCGCTCGACTGGTCGTCGACGACGATGACCTCGACGGTCACGCCGAGTTGCGCGATCGCGCCGGCGATGGCGCGGTCGAGAGTCGCCTCGGCGTTGTAGGCGGCGATGACGAAGCTGACGTCAGGCTGCACGCTTGTTCCCTTGTTCTGGCGACGTGAGGCCGTATTGGCGGATTTCACGGACGCCGACCAAACCGCTGACGACACCAACGTGCATAATGCCGCGCAGCACGCTGCGGTTCCGCTGCACCGGGCTGATGGCGGTCAAAATAGCCATACCGAAGCAGTAGGCAGCCTTGGCCGAAGCGAGCCCGACCTGACCGGCGCGACGCAACCCGCCGGCGCCGTGTCCTATCAGGTGGCCATGCGTCTGGCCGAAGCGGAAGCGGCGGCGGCGCAGCCAGTCGAACGCGGCCCTGGCACGCGGCACGACCTCGTCGACGAAGGCTTGCGGAGCAAAGGCGATGCGGCCGCCGGCCTTGACCATGGCATCGAAAAACTCGGTGTCCTCACCGCCGGTCTGGCCGCGCGCCAGGCTGAAGCGCCGGCCGCGAAGGCTCGCGTCGGCCATTTTGAGCAACACGTTGCAGGTGTAGCCGGTGCGGATCTCGCCGCGCACCCAGACCGGCAAGGTGGAATGGAAGTCGCCCTTCTGCATCCAGTCCGGCGCGTCGGGGCGGTAATGCGCCCGCACCGGACCGAGCACCGCCGCAGCGCCCGTGGCATCGGCCGCCGCCATCAATTCGACCAGCCAGCGGGGCGACGCCGTCTCGTCGTCATCGATGAAGGCAACGAAGTCCGACACGCTGGCGTCGAGACAGGCGTTGCGGGCAATCGAGATGTTGCGCGCCGGCGCGTGACGATAGCGGACCGGCAGCTTCAATTCCTCGGCCAATGCTTTCACCAGCTTCTGCGCGCCGGGCTCATCGTCATTGTCGGCAACGACGATGCCAATCTCGGCTCCCGGCGGCTTCTCCAGCGCCGCGACGGAGCGCAGCGTGTCGGCCAGTTCCGGCCGGCGGAAGGTGCAGATGCAGATGTCGATCGAGCGGCCGGCCATCACGCCACCTTACGCTGCAATCGAGACGCCAACAGCTGCTGCCAGAAGCCGGCCGACCAGCCGAAATGCATGACCATCGCCGAGACGCCGGCGAGCGCTATGCCTGGGTTGCGCTGGCGTATCGCCGTCACCAGGCCGTAACCGAGGCACACCGCGGCCCATAAGAGGAACGGCAGCGCCGCCAGCCAGTGGACGAAGGAAAACAGGGCGAGCAGCACCACGGGCGCAACCAGCAGCGGAATCATCTGCCGAACCTTCGGCACCATGCGGTGCTTCAGCACGTTCCTGGCGCGACCGCGGCCATAGCCGAGATACTGGAAATAGAGGCTCTTCAGCGTCGAGCGCGGATAGTAGACCATCTGCGTCCTGCCGCTCATCCAGATGCGGTAGCCGGCCTGACGCAGGCGGTAGTCGAGCTCGGCGTCCTCATTGTGACTGAAGCTCTCGTCGTAGCCGCCGACATGCCTGAAGGCGGCGACGCGCATCAGCGCGTGGTGGCCGTGGTCGACCCATTCGCCTTCGGACATGTGCCGGTGCTTCGAGCCGCCGGTGCCGAGCTTGGAATTCTGCGCCGCCGCGACCGCCTTCTGCACGGCCCCGGTGCCGGCGGTCAGCATCGAAACGACGACCGAATCGGCGCCGGTGGCAAGGGTCTCCGCGACCAGCCGGTCGCAGTAGTCGTCCGGATAGCCGCCATGCGCGTCGATGCGGATGAGGTAGTCGACGCCTTCGCCAAGGGCCGCCACCGCGAGATTGATGGCGGCGCTCTGGAGGCGCTTCGGATTGGCGAGCAGGATAACCCGGGGATCCTTCGCCACGATTTTTTCGACGATGGCTTGCGTGCCGTCGGTGCTGCCGCCGTCGGCGACGACGATGCGGCCGCCGAGCCGGGCCGCCGCGGGCCCCAATTGGTCGAGCAGGCCGCCGATATGGGCGGCCTCGTTGAGGCAGGGAATGACGATCAGGATCGATGAGGCGGACTGCGCCATCGGTTTTTGTTCGCCCTGTTGCGCCATCACGCGGCCGCCTGTGTCGCAAAAGCCGAAGGCATGGCGGCGAGGCCGCGCAGCTTGTCGACGAAGGCCGCGCAGTCGCTGCGGTCGTAGCTCCAGGTCTTCGGATTGCGCGCCGACACGCGCGACCTCAGGCCGCGATATTCATCTTGATCCATCCGGCTCAGCATCGCCTCGAGGCTTTCGGGCGTCGCTTCGGGCAGGAGCACGCCGATATCCCGCTGCTTCAGGAACCTGCCGGTTTCGGTGTCCGCCATGGAGATCGGCACGGCGCCGAAGCGGCAGCCCTCGTAGAGGCGGTTGGGAAGCAGCCATTCGGAATTCTGGCCGGCCTCGAAAAAATCGATCGCCCAGGAGAAATGCACCTCACCGTAGATGGCTGCCATGTCCTCCGGATTGCGGTAGGGGCCGCGGAAGGAAAGCCACGGCTCGGCCTCGACGAAACCGTGAAAATCCGGAAATTCGGACAGCGCCGGACGGCCCCTGAGCACGACTTCGAAACGGCCCGCCTGCCGGCGGGTGAAATCGGCCAGCAGCTCCAGCGAGCGGCGGCAGCGCAGCGCGCCGAACCAGCCGATACGCCAGGGCGGCGGCAACGGGCTGTCGTCCTCGACAGAATGCGCGGCGACAACGGATGCTGCCTCGAAATATTTGTTCTCTATCAGCTCGACAGGTGCGACGATCTGCCCGAAAGGCTCGAAGTAATTGGCGATGAAGGCCGGCGAGCTCGTCACCAGAAGCTTCACGTCGCGCGCGAGATGGCGTTCGGCGCCACGCAGCGTCCTGCCGACGAAGTCGTCGCGCAGCACCAGGCGATGGATATCGAGGCATTCATAGACGATCGGCACGCTCGCCCCGAGCGCGCCGTTGGCGCGGCGGGCCAGCGCCAGCATTTCGAGGTTGCGCGCGATGATGAGATCAGGCTTGGGCACGGCGCCCAGCTTCGCGCCGATCGATATGGCTGCCTTGGCGACAGCGCCGATGCGCTGCGCGAATCGGCCGTCGCGCGTCGCGCCAAGGTCGACAGGCTCGATGCCTTCGATCTCGGCGACCGGGCTGGTGGTGCGGCGGAAGCCCGCCAGGGTAACCCTGGCGCCGCCTGCCTTGAGCATCTGTATTCTCCGGCGCACCGCCGGGTCGGATACGTCATGCACAAGGTACAAGACATGCAGCATGTAACTCGACCGCTGTTGGGCCCACCCATCGGGGATGCTAGTACAGCTTTTGCTGCATCGCAACAATTTTGGTGCGGCGTAGCAAGCGCCCGCACATTTTTTGTTGCACTGCAAAAATCATAGGCTACTCTCAGCCTGCTTGGCGTCGATCCGGATTTCGCGTTGGCTATCAGCGCGGAGCAGCACGCCAGATCGCGACGCGGATCGCGTGGCAGCACTCCGGCAAACATGCCGTTTAACCGCTGTGGCCTGGCCACGGACGCGAAACGAGGTTCCCATGAAAGTCGTGATCGAAAACACAGTGTGTCTGAACACTGGCGATGCCGCGATCCTTTTGGCTATCCGCCATATTCTCAGATCGATCGTCGGCGGCGATGTGCAGTTCCTGGTTTTCGACAGTCAGCCCGACGTCGCGGCCAGGCTTTACCCGAAGAAAGATTACCCGGATCTCGAATTCCACAAGCTGCTGTCGGAATCCCTGTTCAGGGATCAGCATGGCGGCGGGATAAAGGGCCGGCTCAAGTCGATCTACAATCGGGGAGTCTTGCGCGCCTTGCGCCGCTTTGCCCAAAACGGCGCTAGCAGCGTGTTCTTCAGCAGTAGCGACCGCCACGGCCTTGAGGCCTATGCGAGCGCCGACCTGGTGGTCACGACAGGCGGAACCTATCTCGTCGAGAACTACGATCTTGAAAAGCGGCTCAATCAATTCCGCATCGATGCGATCTTGGGCAAGGACCCGATCTTCTTCACGCAATCGCTCGGCCCGTTCAAGAAAAGTTACAATCGCCAGGAGCTAGGCCCGATCTTCGATCGGGCTCCGCTCATCCTGCTGCGTGATGAGCGATCCAGAAATCACATACTGGATCTGGTGAAAGACCCCGGCAAATGCCATGTGGTCGCCGATGCCGTCTTTGCCCTGGCTGATACCGACAGGATCAAGAAACATCTCGGCAGCGCACCGGCGCCGACGGGCCGAGTCGCTATTTCCGTCCGCCACTGGAGCTTCGTCAGCGACGGTGAGGATGGCATGCGCCGCTATCTCGATTCGATCCGGGAGATCGCCACAATTCTTGTCAGGGACCACGCCAAGGAGGTGACCTTCATCTCAACCTGCCAGGGTGTTCCGGAATATGCCCATGACGACGCCAGGACTGCGCGGGCGATCGTGGCCGAGCTCGACCCGGAAATCGCCAAACACGTCAATGTCGACGCCGCATTTCATACGCCCGACCAACTGATGGCGCTGGTGAAGGATTGCGACTTCGTTGTCGCCACGCGCATGCATATGATGATCATGTCGCTTTGCGTCGGCGCACCGGTGCTGCCGATCGCCTATGAATTCAAAACCAAGGAAGTCGCCAAGCGCATCGGTGTCGACGACCTTCTGCTCGACATCGATACCGTAACGCCGTCGGAAGCAGCCGAAAAACTCGGCAGATTCATCGCCAGTCTTGACCACTATCGCCGGGCAAGCCTCGAGGCCGTGCTGGAAGAGCATGCGTCGGCAATGTCGGCAACCAGGCCGTTGTCCTCCTTGATAGGCAACCGCTCACCCAATGTTGCTGGCGACGTTGGCAAGAGTGGCGAACAACGCCTTGCGCGACTGCGGAACAGCAAGCATGAGGGCCAAGGCGAACCCGTAGTTTAGGACAACCGCCACAAGGATCGTGAGCAGGTCCGACTGATTGGTCAGCAACGCCGGCAGCGACAGATATGAGAGCCAGGCGAGCAGGGACGAGACGATGAAGAGCCCCTGTATGCCCAGAAAATCGCCGGCGGTCACCGGGCCGACACGATGGATCAGGGCGGCAAGCACCGGGATGCGCAGCACGTAACCGCTGATGGCATAGGCAGCCGCGACGCCGATGGCGCCCCAATGCAGGCCGACGATGAAGGAGGCGACGGTCGTCAAAGACGAATAGATGCCCCAATGAAACATCGTCTTCGTCTTGCCCTGGCAGATGAATATCCACCCCGTGGTGCTCGATACGGATTGCATCAGGCCGGCGATGCCCAGCCAGGCGAAAATCGGCGCCACGGCCATCCAACGCTCGCCGAAGAGAAGCCTGACCACCTGCTCCGAAGTCAGTGTCAAGGTCGCAATGCCGGGCATGGTGATAACGGCCAGCAGCCAGTTTGTCCGGACATAGATGTCTCGAAATCGCTGCTTGTCCTCATGAATGCGGCTGAGCAGCGGCACCATGATACGCGTCAGCGGCTGGTTGATGTTCTGCAGCGGAAAGAGCAGAAGCTTGTAGGCGCGATCATAGTAACCCAGCTCGACCGCGCCGGAATATTTTCCGATGAGGATGTTGTCGAGGTTGCGAGACAGAAAATTGACAAGGTTGAAGCCCGTAAGGTTCGCCCCGAACCTGAATATGTCGGCGTCGACCTTCAGATTCGGCCAAGACGGCGTCCAGCGCGTCACCAACCAGCCGGCAACCAGCGCTACGACAGCTGACACAGCCGGACCCAAAACCAGAGACCAATAGCCAAGCCCTAAATACGCCGCGGTTGCGGTAGCGAGCAGCCCTACGGCCGCGGTGATTGCGTCGTTGAGCGCAAGCTGGCCGAATTGCAGATGGCGGTTCATCAGGGCAAGCGGCACCGCGGCAAGACTGCCAAAAAGCAGCGGCACGGCGGAAGCAAGTGTTATCCCCCACATTCGCTGATCGCCGTAGAAAGCGGCAATGGCGGGGGCCAGGCAAGCCACTACCGCCCCGGCGCACAGGCCGACAACCGCGCTCAGCCAGAAGACCTGGTTGAGTTGCCGTTGATCGATCTCCTTGCGCTGGATGACCGCCTGCTGCAGGCCCAGATCCTGAAGCAGGCCGACGAAGGCCACGATCGGTCCCACGGAAGCCACCAGGCCGAAATCCTCGGGGACGAGCAGCCGGGCAAGGATGACGACCGAAAGGAACTGGATCGCTATCTTGAAGCCTTGCGCGCCGGCCGTGACCAGCCCGCCGCGCAAGGCAACGCGACCAAATTGCGGGGGCGGCGGATTGGCATTCATGTGACGGATCCGGTCTCCCCTAGCCGCGCAACGATCTGCGCAAAGCGTTCATTCAAGGTATCGGCATTGAAATCGGCCTCGACCTTCCTTCGAGCGGCAAGCGCTATCGGCTCGCACAGGCCCGGGTTCTCGGCGATCCAGGTGAGTTTGCCGGCAAGCGCGGCGACGTCCCTTTCGGGCACGAGGAAGCCAGTCTTGCGATCCTCGATCAGCTCCGGAATTCCCGAATGGTAGGTGCTGACAGCGATCAAGCCGCCGGCCATCGCCTCCATGAGCGCAACCGGTATTCCTTCCAGATCGCCGTCTCGCCCGGCGACGCTTGGCAGCAGGAAGACATGGGCGTCGCGCAGGCGCTGCTTCACCTCGCCGTGCGGACGCGGTCCGAGGAAGGTCACCCTGTCGGCAATGCCGAGGTCGACGGCTGTAAGCTTCAATTCCTCCAGCAATTCCCCGCCGCCGATCACCGAATAGGTCCAATCGCGGTGCGGCAGGCTAGCGAGGGCGCGAAGCGCATATTCGGTCCCCTTTTTCTCGGTCAGCCGGCAGACCGAGATGAAAGACAGCGTACGTCCCTGCCAGGAACGCCAGCGATATTCGATCTCGCTTGGGCGAATGCCCATGTGGTGAACCGCGACTTGTGCCGGCGCGGCACCGGCATCGATCAGGGCCTGACGGAAGAATGCGTTCACAGGGAGCTGGAGAGCCCCTTGTTCGAAAACGGGCCTGTACTGGTCCAGGGTGCCGTCATGCAACGGCCTGCCGACATCGGTGCCATGGAATATGGTCACCAAAGGCGCGGAAATCCTGCGCCGCTTCAAGACGCGGGCGACGCGCAGGCCGTTATGGCCAAAATGCGCCACGATCACATCGACGTTTCGCAGCTTTTGTGCGTTGGCCAGGTCGATAAAGGTCGAAAGCTTGTCCCAAAATCTGCCGGACCATTTCCGGAGCAGTGAGCGGTAGCGATTCAGGCCACCCCACCAGGAAACGACAGGGCCGGGCAATGTCTGCCAACGTGCATCGTCCACATTGCTATCCTTGCCAAAAGCCATCTCGTTGCAGACGACGCTGACTTTCATTCCCCTTTCAAGGCATCCGGCAATCTGATCGAGCACGAATGTCTCAGACAAAGTGGGAAATTTATCGACTACGAAGCAAATCCTCATCGGCAGGATGTTCTCGCCCAAATCAGGCTGGAAACGTCGCCGGCAGGGCCTGACGCATGCGGCATGAACTTTGACTCCTGTCGGCGCAACCTATTGCAGGTTCTGCCGCATCGCAACATTTTTGGTGCAGTGCAGCAAACGGTTCCCCCTCCTTGCTTGCAAGCTACGCAGCGTGGCGGACGCCCTGCCGAGCCGCTCTTTCGAGCAGATCGAGAAACACCACCAATTGCCGCGCGGGATCGAGCTCCGGGCGCTTGGAGAAGGCCAGAGCCGAGGCCGAAAGCCGCTCGTATTCCTGGCGATCATTCCACAGGCGCGTCACCGCCGACGCCCAGTCGGTAAGCGGGGCGTCGTAGTCGAGCACCACGCCGCCGGGACCGATGGCTTCGGGCAGGCCGCCGCGCCTCGAGCCCACGACAGGGATGCCGCTGCAATGCGCCTCGGACGCGACGCGGCCCCAGGCTTCCTCCCATTTGCTCGGGGCAAGCAGGATCCTGGTGCGGCCATAGACCGTCTTCATGTCGTCGGTGCGGTTTTCCAGCGTGACGTTCGAGAGCGGCGCGATGGTCTTTTCGATGCGGGCACGATGCTCGTCCTCCAGTTTCCAGCTCTCCACGAACAGGAAGGGAATCTCCGGGCAGGCGGCCGCAATCCTCACCGCCAGATCGAACCCCTTCTCCTCATAGGGATTGATCATGGTGACGAATTCGCCGGTCGTATGCGTGCAGTAGAGCGCGTCGTTGATGGTCGGCGGAAGAACGGTGGACTCGATGCCGAATTTTTCCTTGTAGGTGCGCGCCGTGAATTCCGAATTGGCGATGTACAAAGCCGAATTGAGTTCGCGCGGATCGCCGGCGAGCTCGTGAAATTCGACATTATGCAGATAGACGACCAGCGGCACGCCTTCGGCAAGAAGCGCCTTTCCGAGCAGGACGGATTTGTGGCACTGCACGACCGCGACGTCCGGTGTGGTCTTCTCGACGGCGAAGCCGGCCGCCTCCCAGGGGAACCAGGCGCGCATCACCGGGTAGCCGGGGAAATTGTCGACAACCGCGGGCTGCCGCAGCAGCTTCATCTTGGCACGCGCCTTGAGGCCGAACATGCCGTCGCCGAACAGCGAGGCGAGGACCGACGCCTGATGGCCGTGCTCGATCAGCTGTTCGACCAGGTGATGCGTGTTGGATTGCACGCCGCCGGTGAACTCGGGAATGTACCCGTTGCCGCTTGCAAAAAGCACTTTCATCGTTCTGCTCCTAATTCGGCCCGGGCGAGTATCCGAAAGCCACGGCTCATCAGCTTGCGCCGCGCGCCAAGGAAAGCTTCGACGTCATCGCCCGACACAGCCGGCCGAGCGAAGCGGAAAGCGACAGCGCCGAATACTCCCGCAACAATTTCGAAGCCGGGATCACCTTTCCCGCCTTCAGGTCCCGCGCCAGATAATGCGGGAAGGAATGCATGTATTCCCTGACGATGTCGGCCTTCAGCGGTCCCGACCTCCAGGCCTTCACCGCCGAGACGAATTCGTCGGCCGGGGCGGATGCCAAACCTGTATCGTAGGCTTCGAACGTACGCCGCACGATGGCGCGTTCCTTGTCGCTGAGCGACGTCTTTCCGGCTCGTTCGGCAAGCAGGGCGTAGCGGCGGATGTCCTCGGCCGCGTGATGCCACAGACCCTTCCTGGCCATGATGCTCGACCGCTGCAGCAGCGCCTGCATCTCGAGATCGGCCGTCCTCGGCAGGGCCTGCTCCGAGCGATCCAGATACTCATGCAGATCGACCGACTTGTAGACCTCTTCCATGATCGCCCGGTCGTACGCGCCCCAGGCCTTGATCCGGTCGGTGTAGGAAATGACCACCTTGGTGCTGCCGCGGACCATGTCGTGCTGGCGCTGGAAGAACATCAAGCCATCAACCCTGATGCCCTTGAACCGGCGTGCAAGCCTCAACATCATCTCGTAGTCCTGCGACCGGACCAGGGTCTCGTTGAAGCCACCCACCTCGTCGTAGCATTTGCGGCGCACCAGGAGGCCCGGCTGGTGGACGTGGCAATATTCGAGATGCGACGGGAAGAAATTGTCCTGGCTGACATGTCCGAAGGCGACGATCTCGTAATCCTGCTCCTCGATCTGGGCCGAACGCTGGAAACGCGCATATTCGCCGAATGCGAAATCAGCGGCCGGCTCGCGCTCGAAGGCGGCGAGAAACCGCTCAAGCGCCGTCGGGTGCGCGACGTCGTCGTCATCGAATATCCAGACGAAATCTCCTGTGCAGCGCTTCAGGGCAAAATTCAGCGCCGTCGATTTCCCGCCATTTTCCTTGCGGTAGTATTCCACCGGCGCCGGGAAAGAGGCCGCCACCGCGCCGGTATCGTCCGTCGAGCCGTCGTCCACGATCAGGATCTGATCCGGCATCACGGTCTGCCGCAGCAGGCTGCCGATGGATTCGGGCAGGAATTTTTGCCGGTTGAAGGTGGGGACGATGACGGTGACCGTCGGTTTGCGCTGCGCAGCCATTGATGACCTCATACTGTTGCCGATGCTCCGTTCGCCGGCATGAATCCACAGCCATGGCGACGGCCATTGTCCTTGAGGCAATCAGCCCTCATGCCGCCATCCTGCCGATCGAGAAGTATTCGATGCCGTAGCGCGCGATCACCTTGGGATCGTAGAGATTGCGGCCGTCGAAGATGACCGGCGTGTTCAGCGCATCCTTGAGCGCGTCGAAGGACGGCGCGCGGAAGCTCTTCCATTCGGTGCAGATCAAAAGCGCGTCGGCGCCGCGCAGCGCCGCTTCCTTGGTGCCGCACAAAAGCAGATCCTCGCGCAGGCCGTAGATCGCCTGGCACTCCTGCATCGCCTCGGGATCGTAGGCCTGCACCTTGGCGCCGGCCGCCCACAACGCTTCCATCAGCGTGCGCGCCGGCGCCTCGCGCATGTCGTCGGTGTTGGGCTTGAAGGCGAGCCCCCAGACGGCAAAGGTCTTGCCCCTCAGCGCGCCCTTGAAATAGTGGTTGACCTTGTCGAACAGGACCGACTTCTGCGCATTGTTGCGCTCCTCGACGGCGCGCAGCAGCTTGGCGTCGAACTTCACGCCCTCGGCGGTCTTGATCAGCGCGCGCACATCCTTGGGAAAGCACGAGCCGCCATAGCCGAGGCCGGGATAGATGAAGTGGTAGCCGATGCGCGGATCCGAGCCGATGCCCTTGCGCACCTCCTCGATGTCGGCGCCCAGCTGCTCGGCGAGATTGGCCATCTCGTTCATGAAGCTGATCTTGGTCGCCAGCATGCAGTTGGCGGCGTATTTGGTGAATTCGGCGCTGCGCACGTCCATCACGATCATCTTCTCGTGGTTGCGGTTGAACGGCGCGTAGAGCTCGCGCATCACCATCTCGGTGTCCTCGCTGGAGGTGCCGACGATGATGCGGTCCGGCTTCATGCAATCGGCGACCGCCGAGCCTTCCTTGAGGAATTCGGGGTTCGAGGCGACGTCGAAGGCGAGATCCTCGCGGCCGCGCCTCTTCAGCGTTTCGGCGATCCTGGCCTTCACCTTCTCGCAAGTGCCGACCGGCACGGTCGACTTGCCGACGACGATCTTGGCGCTGTCCATCTCACGGCCGATGGTCTCGGCGACGGCCAGCACATATTTCAGATCGGCCGAGCCATCCTCGCCGGGCGGCGTGCCGACCGCGATCATCTGGATCTGGCCATGCCTGACCGCCGCCGCCGCGTCGGTGGTGAAGCGGATGCGGCCGGCCGCGTGGTTTTCTCTGACGAGAGCCTCGAGGCCCGGTTCGAAAATCGGAACCAAGCCCTGGTTGAGCCGCTCCACCTTCTTCTCGTCAATATCGACGCACACCACCTCATGGCCGACCTCGGCCAGCACAGCGGCCTGCACGAGACCGACATAGCCAATCCCAAATACCGTCAAATTCATTTGGTTCTATTCCTGTCAAAGGCCGGGCCGCAAAAGCGGTCCGGCCGGTTCAGATGTCCCCAGGCCAAACGGCCAAGTTGGTTCGGCATGATCCTATCCCAAAATCAGCTCCACTTTGGGGGATCATGCCTAGTTGGAATTGCTAATGCTGCATGCCAGCGATTCCGGGAATTGGCATGGCTGGCCCAAAGCGGTGAAAGCGACGCGCTTGACCTCCATGGTCACCTTGCTGCCGGGATCGACAAAGGCGCCCATCCAGTTGGCCAGCTTGTCGCTGCCCCAGAGGCTGAAGAAGATTTTCTGCGAATGCTTCGGCAACTCGTCGGGGTTGGTCACCTCATGGACGAGCTTGCCGTTGACGTACCAGCGCAGCCGGTCCTTCTCCCAGACGAAGCCATAATCGTTGAAGCCCTTGTCGGCGCCGCCTTCGACGTCGACAAGTTTGCCGTTCTTCGGCTTGCCCTGAATGTAGCTGTTGACCTGCACCTTGGACGGATCCTTGGTGAGGACCTCGAAGTCGATCTCGTCCCAAGGCTGTTTGTCCTGCGGGCCGATATAGGAGAAGAAGGCGGCGTTGAGGCCGGAGCCGGTGCCGGTCTTCATCCGTGCCTCATAGACGCCGTAGCCGTAGCGCTGCTTGGTCTGGATCTCGGCGCAGGCGAACTCGCGGTCCTTCAGCTTGCGCTTTTCGAAGCCCAGCGAAAGCACGCCGTCGGAAAGCCGCACGAGATCCTTCGACCACGTGCAGTTCTGATGGGCGCCATTGGTCCAGCCGTCCGAGACGAACCAGCGGGACTGGTTGAAATTCGAGAAATTGTCGACGAAGGACGGCGCGCTTTGCAGCTCTTGCTGCGCCGCTTGCGCATGCGCGGGATGCGGGCTCGCCGCAAGGGCCGCAGCGACCGCAAACAGGGCGCCGACCACGCCAAGCCTCAGGCTGGTTAATCCGCTCCCTGGCGCCTGCGATACCTCGCAAGCCGCCTCGGTGGAGGTGTTGTCCGGATCTGCGTTCATAACAAACTCACCTTGTGTTGTCCGCCCAACCCAAAGTCATCCTCGGTTCGCATGAGCGAGCCGCTTCCGATCTTCCGCCCTGTGAACTCCTCTAATGTCCTGTAACGTCTCGTACCGATGACGGCGCCTGACGCGCCGTCAGCCTCTTGCCGTCGCCTGCGCAGCAGACCGCTCGGCACCATCCTCGACGATCGCGTCGAGCGAATGACGCAGTTCCTTCACCAGGCCTTTCTGGCGAACGAGCTCCGCAATGCGCCGCTCGCAGTTCAGGATCGACTTGGTCATCGCGGCGACATCCGATCCCTTGCTGGCCGACGCCGAACCATTCTCCATCGCCTCGACCAGAAAGGCGGCGTTGGCAGCCGTCGACTTATAACGATTCTCCAGTCCGGTTTTCTCCGCCTCAATCTCGGCCGCGATCTGGTCGAACAGCTTCGCCAGCCGGTCGAAACGCTGGAGATCGGTCTGCCGGTCGCGAGCCGGATCCCGGGATCTGAAGCTAAAAATCGAAGCCATCCTATTGGCCTTTCGAAATTGCTGCATTGCAACATAGACTGCCATTCCAGCAGCGACTAGGCAACATCATAGTTTTCGGAATGCGATTTTTTGAGGGACGGCGGTTTCCGGGACAATGCGCGATCACCCGTTTGCGGCGCTGGTTGCCGCCATCAGGAAGCGCGTCGGCGGCATTTGCTGCCGCGCAACAATCCCGGTGCGGCGGAACAGCGCGTCGAGCTTGTCGGTGGCGACGCCGCGCACGATCGGGATCAGATTCGATTGGCTTGCGAAAGCGTAGGCCGCGGCCGATGCCAGCCCACGCTCGGCCTTCACATCAAGGAAGTTGCGCAGCCGGTATTTGTCGCGGACATGGCGCTCATGGCGCCGCAAGGCGGCCTTCGAGCGCTCCAGAAGGCTGTCTATCTGGAGCAGCGCCAGATCGGCATCGGCAAGGCGCTTCAAATCCTGCGTCCTGTGGCGGCCGCTCAGCGAATCGGCGCGCACGATCGCGCCATAACCGCAGGACTTGATGATCTTGAACCGAGCCCCGTAAGCAACAGCGCGCGCGTAGAGTTCGTAGTCCTCGCCAAGCCTGAGGTTCTCGTCGTAGCTCAACCCATGCCGCTCGAGGAAAGCCCGGCTGATCACCGGCTTGAGGAAACCGAGCTCGCCGCGCCGCACACGGCGGCGCGAGATGTTGCCGTCGATGAAGCGCTCGAAATCGAGAAATTCCGGCTCGGCCGCGAAAGGCGGCGCTGCGACCTTGGCGAGGTCGGTCGCGGCATCGTCGCGGATCAGCATGATGTTGTCGGCGGCGAAGTCCCAGTCGGTGCTGGCGAAAAGCCGGCGGAAGCGGCCTTCGAGGAAGAAATCGTCGGCGTCGAGAATGCTGATGAAGGGCGATTTGGAGGCCTGGATGGCGGCGTTGCGCGCGGCGGAAGGACCGCGATTGACGTCGAAACGGATGACCGCAAGCCGGCCGCTGCCATCGTCGGCGGCCAAAGCCACATCCCGGGTGTCGTCGGTGGAGGCGTCGTCGACCACGATGACTTCGGCGACTTCGGCCTCGCGCAGCGCCGAAGCGATGGCGCCGGGAATGGTGCGCGCCGCATTGCGCGCGGCGATGATGACGCAGACCCCCGAGGTCGTTATGGGCGTCGTCACGGGCATGGGCTCACCTTTCGCTTGCATGATTGGCCGCCCCGCCCACGATTCTGATCATTTCGCTCCGCGCCGGCCCGGCCGTGGCCGGGCGCTCGAAGATGCGCCGGCTGAGGTCGGCGGAGGCCGCCCAGCCGGCTTCAGCCAGGTAGCGGACCGGCTCGCGGCCGCAGAGTTCCCACAGCACATGGCGCCGCTGCGGCCAGCGCAGGGACGCGAGCCACGGCGCCATGACCATGTGGAAGAGGTCGGCGTTGTCGATGCGGGCCAGCATGCGGGTGGCGCGATCCGAAAGCAGCGTGCCGTCGCCGCCGAGCAGCACGTCGGCGGCGCGCAACCCCAAGAGCAGCGTATCCGCCAGACCCTGTTCAGCGGCGTGGTCGAGCACCCTCCGCTGCTCGGCTTCGCTCAGGCGGCTGACGCTGGCTCTGACGTCGCAGACATAGCCGGCGCAGGGCTCGCGGTTGAAAAAGGCCTTGGCGACGCTGATCGCGGACAAAAGCAAGGTGTCGGCGGCCGAGATGATCGGCATGGCGGCGCCGGCCAACCCGACTTCGCGCTTGCGGCGCAGGAAGCCGTCGGTGTCGCGCGGGCTGGGCGAACCCGGCTGCTGCAGCCGGTGGTGGAGGTCAACTGTCGAGGCCCTCGCGCCGTCTTCGCGCACCATATGCTGCTCACCGAGGAAGCGCACCCACCAGACCGAACGCGACTTGCCGGCAACCTCATAGCCCATCGTGCGCAACGCATCGCGGGCCTTGGCGAAACCGGTCGGCGAAACCAGTATATCGACGTCGCCGGATGGCTTCATGAAGTGGTCGCCATAAAGCAGATGCTGCTGGAGCGGCCCCTTGAGGAAGACGAAATCGACCTGCCTGTCGCGCAGCACACGAGCGATGGCCACCGAATCGCCAATGCAGGCGACATTCATCGACATGGTACGCCGGCGGTAGCTGTCGAGCCAGCCAGGCAACTCCGCAGGCGCGGTATTCGCGGGCGCCCGCGCGAGCGCCTTGAGCAGGAACACGGCGACCTTGTTCAGCCTGGCGATGTCGGCGACATTGGTTGCCGAAATTGGGGCCGCCGAGATTGTGGTCGCCGTGATCGGGGTGGCCGACACCGTCGGCGCGGGCACATCGACCCGGCCATCCGTGATGTTGGCTCGTGGCGCGAAAAACAGCCTCAGGCAGGCCTGCACATAAGCGACTTCGTCGGCGCAGCCGGCGGCGCGCAGCCTTTCATAGGAGCCATCCTGCACCGCCATGCCCGATGTCGTTCTCCGCAAAATGCCGCCCAAAGGGTTTATACTGCACCTGCGAAGAAAAGCATCGGAAAAATTGACGCGCTCACGCCAAAAGCGGCTGAGGTCGCCTCCTGACCGCAACCCCAGCGTTTAAAATCGCCTCACGTTCAATCACTTTTGAAGACAATTCCGGGGCGTCCCGGCTGGCCGGAAAATGACGATTTTTTGTGACAAATTCTTCGCAATTGCGAGATGTCTTTTTCGCCTGAAAAATTATCGCAGATAAATCAACCGCTTATCTAAAGGGCACGGACCTACGGTTGAATTCCTGGATGGGTGAGGTTTAGGATGACGCTGCCTAGGCCTTGATTAACAACGGATGCGAGCGCAACCAAGAATTGATTAATGCTTGGTAAATCAAGCTTGACTCATGGATGTTGCCATGCAGCAATTGCGCTGCAGCATAGCGATATGTTGGCGGCATTCTGCAGCCGCTTCCAGTCCTTAATTGGAGAGTACAATGGAACAGAATGTTGAAAAGCATGAGTATGAAACCCCCAGCCTGACGGTTCACGGTTCGATTGAAACTATCACGCAGGGCGGTGCAGGCACGACGGCGCTCGACGCGAGCTTTCCCGCGCACACGCCGGTCGGCGAGCTGACTTTCTCTTAAAACTCACATGTATCCGGGTGTCTGAGTTGGGGCTCCGGATGCTCTCCAACAGGTGAGCCGGGGGGCGTTGTCCCCCGGATTCCTGCCGAGGATCGCAGGCAACCGATCCCGGTGGAAGCCATAGGGCGCGACGGGCCAGCAACGAGGTTTTAGGATGCACTGGAACCCTTCGGACCATGACCGCGTCGTCGCGACGAACGAGGCGGTGGCTTGTGAATTCGGCGCCGGACTGGCGCTGCTCCACCTCAAATCCAATGTCTATTACAGCCTGAACGGCGTCGGCGCCTTCATCTGGGAGCAGATCCAGGAGCCGCGGTCCATGCTCGATATCCGCAGCGCCGTGCTTGCGCGCTACAATGTCGATGCCGAACGCTGCAGGGCCGATGTCGAGGGCTTGCTCAAGGGGCTGAGCGAAGCAGGGCTTGCGAGGCTCCACAATGAGGAACTGGTCTAGGCTCCGCTCGCGGAGCGCCCGGGAAATGCTGTTTCTGGCACACTGCCTGATGGTGGTGAGCGTTGTGCGGCTCGCGCTGACGCTGTCCTCCTATAACCGTGTCCGTAGCCTGGTGACGGGAATGCACGCCAGACGCGCCGCCAGCGTCGCCGACCTGCGGCGCGTCGCATGGGGCGTCGCCGCCGCGGCGCGGCTCGTGCCGGGCGCCAGCTGCCTGACCCAAGCGCTGGCAGGACAATATCTGCTCGCCCGCCAGGGCAGCGCATCGAAAATCAGCATCGGCATCGAACGAGGGACCGGCAGCGAGCTCAAGGCGCATGCCTGGTTGATGAGCGGCAACCACATCGTGCTTGGCGGCTCGATCAAAGGATTTGCCCATCTGGTCGACCATAGGTCGTGAGCGATGAGCGGCGTCGCTGGAATCGTGCTCAGCGATAACGGCCGGCCGGCCGCGGCCGGCGATATCCAAGAGATGCTTTCGCGCATGCGCCACCGCGCCCGCGACGGCAGCTCATGGTGGGCGGACGGCAGCGTCGCGCTCGGCCACGCCTGGCTCGACACGACCGGCGAGAAGGGTCCCGGGCCGCTGACGATGGCCGGCGGCAAGCTCGCCGTCACCGCCGACTGCCGGCTGGACAATCGCGACGAGCTTCTGGCGCGGCTCGGCATGCGGGACCGGTCGGTCGCCGACGCGGTGCTCATCATGCGCGCCTACCTTAAATGGGGCGAGGCCTGCCCGACCTATCTGCAGGGCGATTTCGCCTTCGCGATATGGGATGGCGAGCGCCGGGCGCTGTTTTGCGCGCGCGATCATTTCGGCGTCAAACCTTTCTACTATCATTCGACCGGCAGGCGCTTCGCCTTCGCCTCGGAGATCGGGCCGATCCTGGCGCTGGACGGCATCGGCAGACGGCTCAGCGAACACCAGATTTCCGGCTTCCTCGCCGGCTTGACGGACGATCCGCAGGCCACGCTCTACGCCGAAATCTTCCGCCTGCCGGCGCGGCACAGCATGACGGTCGCCGACTGCCGGGTAGTGCTGCAGCGCTACTGGCAGATCGAGCCTTCGCAGCGGCCGCCGCACCCGGACGCGGCCGAGGAATTCCGGCATCTCTTCGCGCAATCGGTGGAGAACCGCATGCGCGGCACGCCGGCCGTCGGCGCGATGCTGAGTGGCGGGCTCGATTCCTCCTCGATCGCTTGCGTTGCCGGTCTTCGCGCGGCGGCTAAGCGAAACCCGAAGCTTAAGACTTTCTCGCTGGTCTTCGACAAGGGATCGTCGATGGACGAGAAGCCGTTCATCGATGCGGTGCTCGACGACAATCCGCTCGATGCCACGCTGATTGCGGTGAGCAATTACGCGCCCTTCGCCGAGTTCGAGCGCATCCTGGAGGAACAGGAAGGCACGTTCCTGGCACCCGGTCTGTCATTGACCCGCGACCTTTACCGCACCGCGGGCGCAAAGGGCGTCAAGGTGCTTCTCGACGGGCATGGCGGCGACGAGGTCGTCTCGCAGGGCCATGGGCACCTTCATGAACTCGCCAATGCGGGCCGTTGGCTCGAGCTGTGGCGCGAATTGCACAGCGCCGCCAACACCTATGGCGAGGGCATGTTCTCCCTCTATTTCAAGTTCCTGACCATCTACGGACCCGCTTGGCGGATCGCCCGGATGAGATCGATGGCCAGACGCCTTGTCGGCAAGGTGCGGCAGAGGCCAGCATCGGCGCCGCGCGCGTGGCGGGGCCTGGTCAATCCGGACCTTGCCAGGCGCACCGATCTTGCCGAGCGCTTCCATCGCAGCGGCTACATGCCCGCCGCCGTGAGCGCAAGCGAAGCGCTGACGCATCGCTGGCTGCTGTCCACCGGGCTGGTGCCGCACGCCTTCGAAGTGCTCGACAAGGCCGCCGCCAATTCCGGCGTCGAGCCCCGCTATCCGTTCTGGGACAAGCCGCTCGTCGAGTTCTGCCTGGCGCTGCCCGGCGAGGAAAAGCTCAGGGACGGCTTTGGCCGCCACGTGCTGCGCCGGGCGATGCAAGGCATTCTGCCGCCGGCCGTGCAATGGCGGCGCGACAAGATCGATTTCACCGCCAACCTGGTCAAGGGCATGCTCGGCAACCACCGCGAGCTTCTGGACAGGCTGCTGATAGCGGACGGCGAGCGGATCGCGCCCTATGTCAATCTGCCTGAAGTGAACGCCGTCTATGAGCGCCTGCTCAGCCAGCCCGAGCAGGCGACGCTGCCCGACATCCAGCATGTCTGGCGTTCGGTTTCGCTGTCGCTGTGGCTGCGGCAAGTCCAAGGAAGCCCAGCATGAATCTTCCGATCGCCTCCCTTGCGCGGCCGGGCCTCGCCACCGGGACAATGGCGCGGGGCGGACGTGTCCGGCATTTCTACAAGGCCTACGGGCTAATCGTCAGCTCGGACGTGGCCTTGCCGGAACTGACGCCGACGGCGCCGGCGACGCCGGACCTGAAGATCGCGGTCGGGCCGATCGACTTTCCCGACGGCGCATCGCATGGCGCCACGGCCTTTCGTTTCGAGGCGACCCGCCAATATCTTTCTTGGCAGGCGGTCGGCACCTTCATGATCAGCGACGGCAGGCGGATCGATGTCGATCCGGCGCCAGGGATCGACGACCCGCTGCTTGCCTTTCCGCTGCTCGGGCCGGTGATGGCTCTTGCCCTGCATCGGCGCGGGCTGCTCGTCCTGCATGCCAGCGCCATTGCCGTCGACGGCAAGAGCGTGATCTTCATGGGCGACAAGGGCGCCGGCAAGTCGACGACGGCGGGCGCGATGATCCGCGCCGGCCATCGGCTGCTCACCGACGACGTCGTCGCTCTGGATTTGTCCGACCCTGGACGACCGATGATCCTGCCCGGATTTCCACAGCTCAAGCTCGCCGCGGACGCGGCCGGCGCCATTCGCCTCGATCAGGCGGAAGTGCGCCCGCAGGTGCATCCGCAAATCGACAAGGCGCAGCACCGGCTGCACGACGGATTTGCCGCCGAGGCGGTGCCGGTATCGCGCATCTATGTGCTCGAGCGCGGCGAACGCGCGGCGATCTCGCAGCTTGCCGGTGTCGCCGCGCTGCCGGCGATCATTAAATTCTCATACATCACGCGCTTCGGCCGGCAGGCGTTGACCGGCGATCTCGCCGCCGCGCATCTCAGCCAATGCGCTAAGATCGCCGGGCTGATCGGCGTCAACCGCCTCGAAGTGCCGGCCGGACTCGCCAGGCTCGATGAAGCGGTCGCCGCGATCGAATCCGACCTGGCGTGCGGAACAAGGTGAGCCAGGGTATGGGCTGGTCCTCGAAGTTTCGCCTGTCGCTTCTGCGCGATGTCGCCGGTTTCGGCGCCATGGTGGCGCATGTCGGCGGACGGCGCACGGCGACGGCGCTTGCCTTCCTGATCCTGGGGAGCCTCACCGAAGGCATGTCGATCCTGCTGCTCGTTCCCCTGCTGCGCCTCATCGGCAAGCCCGACCAGGACTATGCGGTGCGGGTGCCGGAGGCCTTGAATCGGCTGGTGCCCGGCGGAACGCTGTCGCTCGCGAGCGTGCTCTCACTGCTCGTCGCGCTGGTGGCGCTGCAAGCGATGTTCAATCGCTTCAAGTCGGTCTACATGGCGCGGTTGCTCTATGACTTCGTCAACCGCGTGCGCATGAACCTGTTCGAGAGCATCGGCAAGGCGCGCTGGGGCGTTTTCACCCGCATCCGCAGCTCCGATCTGGACCATGCGCTGAACGGCGACGTCGACCGGGTGCAGGTTGCGGCCTTCTCGCTGCTGATGCTGACCCAAGCCACACTGCTCCTGGCCGGCTATCTCATTGTCTCGCTGTTCATCTCGCCGGTGATGACGTGCTTCGCCATCCTTGTCGGTCTGGTGCTGCTGGTTGCGCTGCAGCCGTTCCGGGCGCGCGCCAGCGCCTATGGCCGCACGCTGACCGGCAATCGCCAGGACCAATACCGCACGGTCTCCGAGTTCCTCGGCGGCATCAAGGTCGCCAAGAGCCTGAACGTCGAGGCAAGCTATTTTGCCGAGCTAGGCGCGACGCTGGACAGGATGAAGGCCGACAACATCGCCTTCGTCCGCAACAGCTCGCTCGGCACCGCTCTGTTCCAGGTTACGAGCGTGATCGGGCTGAGCCTCTTCATCTATATCGCACTAGTTCGCTTTCACCTGTCGCTGGCCGAGATCGTCGTGCTGCTGCTGGTCTTCATGCGGGTCGCGCCGCGCTTCATGGACATGCAGCTTCAGACCCAACAGGTGCTGATCAACCTGCCGGCCTATGCTTCGATGCAAAGCCTCCAGGCTCGCTTCGATGCCGAGCGCGAGCCGGAAGAGAACGTGACCGAAGGCGCAAAGCTGTCGCTTGAGACCGGCCTCAACATCCGCGATGTGGCGTTCGCCTATGGCGAGGGCGACGGCAAACCGGTGGTCAGCGACATCACCTTCGGTCTACCGGCCGGCAAGGTGACGGCGCTGATCGGCCCTTCGGGTTCCGGCAAGAGCACGATCGCCGACATGCTGCTTGGGCTGCTTGAACCCACCCGAGGACGTATTCTGGCCGACGGCGTGGAGATCACAGCGCAGAATCGCAGGGCCTGGCGCGATCAGGTCGCCTATGTGCCGCAGGATGTGTTCCTGCTGCACGACACGATCGCCGCCAATCTGCGCCTTGCGGCGCCCGAGGCCAGCGACGAAGAATTGTGGGCGGCCCTGCGAAACGCCCATGCGGCCGATTTCGTGGAGCGGCTGGACTCGCGGCTCGATACGGTGGTGGGCGACCGCGGCGTCCGCCTTTCCGGCGGAGAGCGGCAGCGCATCGCATTGGCGCGTGCGCTGCTGCGCAAACCCTCGCTGCTCATCCTCGACGAGGCGACAAGCGCGCTCGACTGGCAGAATCAGTCGCTGATCGCCCAATCAATCGAGGCGCTGCGCGGCCGGATGACGATTTTGACCATCGCGCACCGGCCGTCGATGATCGCCTTCGCCGACTGGGTCGTGGCCATCGAGAACGGACGCATCGTCGAGGTCGGACAATATCGGCGGTTGAGGGCGAAAGCCGGCAGCCGGCTTGCAAGGATGCTGTCCGGCGAGCAGGCGGAGCGCGAAAGCGCGCCACCGATCGCGGCCGGGCTGACCTCCGCGCCGGTCGAACGTTCAGTGGAGGCTGCGTCTGGCGCTTAGCTTTTCGCCTTCGGCGACCTTGCTCAGGATCGGGCCGCGGTCCGCCTCGCGGATCTTGTCGGCCGATGTCGGCGTGGCTCCCCCGATCATGGCAAAGACCAGAAGGAAATAGCCAGCCTGGATAATGACGGCGCAGACGATGGTGCGAAGCAGGATGGTTCCCGCCGACGCGCCATCGAAATAGGACCAGCCGATGACGATCGCGAGCGCGAAGATCATACCGACGATGAATTTCGGCAAAGACATGACCGCCGCCCTCTCAACCGAGACGAGCATGCAGAAGCTGCGACTTACCCACCCGCGTAACTCCCCGTTGCGCCAAAGAGCTTTTTCTGGCTGCCCAATCCGGCCGGTTGCTTCCGACCTTCCTTACCCGTGCAGACTATGACAGGAACAATTTGCGACTCTATTAAGGCCGGCCTGCCGGAGCAAGGCCGTGCAGGTATGGTTTCCAACGATTTTACGAGATCGACTCTGCCATGCTGCGCCGCACACTCTGGCTCCGATAGCTATTCAATGAGACGTCTGCCGCTTCAGTTAAACTCATGACTTTGATTAGTATTTTATGTGAATAACTTACCATTGCGAGTGCTTCCAGCGGCCTGCAACCGCGTTTCTTCTGCAGCAAAGAATGCACTGTCCAAAAATGGCCCGAAAAGCGGACTACATTTTCCTGGTTTTCTCTCACCTTGTCATAAACGCGCCACAAAGGTGAAAATTTGGGCAAGGCAGGTTTATTATTTAATCAATTCATGACGTGAACATTTCAACGCGATGGGAAATTGTGTGTTGCGCTGCAGCATTTTTTTGGTATCTTGCCGTAAACCATCCGTTCAACGTATGGAGCTTCTGCATGAGGGACGTCGCCAAGTCGGCAAATGCGAGTTTTGCGCAGGCCGGCGTTGATTTTCCACCCCCCATCGGCGGTCTGCTCAAACGCAGTTTCGATGTCGTTGGGTCCCTGGCTGGGCTGATCTTGCTGAGCCCGCTCTTCCTGATGGTCGCGCTGCTGGTCAAGCTTTCGGATAATGGTCCGATCTTCTACGGCCACAAGCGTATCGGCCGCGGCGGCAGGATTTTCTCTTGCCTCAAATTCCGTACCATGGTGCCGGATGGCGAGCGCGTGCTCGCTGCGTATCTGGCGGCCAATCCGGAAGCCAACGCCGAATGGATCGCGACGCGCAAGCTGAAGAACGATCCGCGCGTCACCCGCGTCGGCCAGGTGCTTCGCAAGCTCAGTCTCGATGAGCTGCCGCAGATCCTCAACATCCTGCAGGGCGACATGAGTCTTGTCGGCCCGCGGCCGGTCGTGCGCGACGAATTGGAAATCTACGGCAGCGCGGCGGTCTATTACCTGAAGTCGCGCCCTGGTCTCACCGGTCTGTGGCAGGTGAGCGGCCGCAACGACGTATCCTACGACACGCGCGTCGCCTTCGATCGCCATTATGTCGAGAACTGGTCGTTGTCCGAGGATATTCGCATCATCTTCAAGACTGTTCCTGCCGTGTGGATGTCACGCGGCAGCTATTGACCGACGGGCCCGCTCCGCCAGATTCGGGGCAGGCATCCGGCAGTGATCTCATCGGGCGGATGGGGCCAAAGCGAATCGGAAAACGTATTTGACAAAAGACCTCTTCGGACTGCCCCTCGCATGCAGTCTCATATCCAGGACCACAGCCCGCTTCGGCGGCGTCTTGCTTGCTGCGTTGCTGGTCATGCCGCAGGTCGCTGCCGCCAGCGACTATCGGCTTGGACCGCTGGACAAGCTCAACATCCGGGTCGCCGAATGGCAGACGGTCGACGGCACGTTCCGCGATTGGTCGGCCCTAAATGGCGAGTATTCGGTCGGCCCGGGCGGGATGCTCTCGGTGCCGTTCGTCGGCGACATGCAGGCCGCCGGCAAGACGACGGCCGAGATCGCTTCAGCGATCGGGCTCGCCCTGCAACGAAAGCTGGCGCTGCCCGACAAGCCGGAAGCCTCGGTCGAGATGGCGCAGTTCCGGCCGTTCTACATTTCAGGCGAAGTCCAGAACCCCGGGCAGTTTCCCTTCGTGCCCGATCTGACCGTGCTCAAGGCAATCAGCATTGCTGGCGGTATCCGGCGCAATGCCGACTATGGTCCGCAGCTCGAAAAGGATCTGATTACCGCCAAGGGCAGCTATGAGATCTATGACGACCAGCGCTTGCGGCTGATGGTCAAGCGAGCCCGCATCGACGCCGACCTCGCCGGGAAGACGACTTTCGAGGTGCCTCAGGAAATTCAAGGCGATCCGAGATTGCCGACCATCGTCGCCGACGAAACGGCGATCCTGGTCTCCGACCAGAAATCGCTGAAGCTGAAGCTCGACGCACTCGACGACCTGAAGAGTGTTCTGCAGTCGGAAATCGAATCGCTGCAAAAGAAGATCGCCAACCAGCAGAAGCAGGTCGATCTGGCCTCCAAGCAGGCCGACAGCATCGGTCCGCTGGCGCAGAAGGGCCTGGTCGCCAATGCGCGCCTGCTTTCCTCGCAGCAGTCGGTCACCGACCTGCAGGGCAAGATTCTGGATTATGAGACGGCGATCCTCACCGCCAAGCAATCGATCAGCAAGGCGGAGCAGGACGCTATCGATGCCCGCAACACACTGAGTTCGAGCCTCACCGCCGATCGGCAGCAAACGGAAGCGAACCTTAATGAGGCGGCCTTGAGGGTCGGCATGCAGAAGGGCCTAATCGCACAGGCATCGGATCCGGCAACGGCTGCCGCCTACACCGGCAATGAAGAGCCAGCCCTGCTCTATTCGCTGGTGCGCGTCGTCGACGGCAAGACCAGCGAGGTCGAAGCCAAGGAAGACACGCCTATCCTACCGGGCGACGTGATCAAGGTGAAGCTGGCGCCGACGGCCAGCCAATAACGCCGCCGACCCGGGTTTGTCCGAAGCGAACCAGGAACGGAGGCGGGAGGGACAAGCCAGGCTCGTTCGCGCGCAGCGCGGGCGAGCGATCTGTTTGGACCGCTTGAAGGCATAACATGCAGCCCGCAGCCCAGCGTCACGTCTATCTGAACCTCGACGCTATCCGCGGCGTGGCGGCGATCAGCGTCATGCTCTACCATTTCTCGCCATTCCTCGCCGACGGCAAGGTGCTGCCGTCGAGCTATCTCGCGGTCGATCTGTTCTTCCTGCTCAGCGGCTTCGTCATCGCGCATGCCTATGACCGCAAGATCGAAACCGGCATGGGCTTCGGCACTTTCGTGGCCATCCGCCTGATCCGGCTCTATCCGCTCTATCTAGCCGGCACGCTGCTCGGCTTCTTCTATCTGCTGGTCAAGAACAGACTGATGCCGGCGGAATACATGCCGCTGTCCGAGATCGGCATGCAACTGACAACCGGCATGTTCTTCATCCCGCTGGTCAGCGACGCCTATCATACGATCTTTCCTCTCAACCCGGCATCGTGGTCGTTGTTCTTCGAACTCATCGTCAACATCGCCTATGTCGCTGTCTTCGTGCTCTTGTCGCGACGGGTGCTGACGGGGATCGTCGGCGCCAGCCTTGTGCTGCTCATCGTCGCCTCGGTTTTCGCCGGCACGCTCGATTTCGGCATGACCGGCAAGACCATAGTCAGCGGGCTGCCGCGCGTAACCTTCTCGTTCTTCCTTGGCGTGCTGCTCTGCCGATCGATGGCGCGCTGGCAGGGCAGCTTCGGCTTCCTGCGGCGCGACTTCTGGGTCGAGGGCGCGATCCTGCTCACGCTTGCGGTCTTCGCCATCGCCCCGGCTGCCGGCGGCGCGCGGGTTGCTTACGACCTCTGCGCCATCGTCATCGTCTTCCCGATCATGGTGATGACCGGCGCGGTGGCGCCGACCGCGCCACGACTGTCAGGCTTCTATGGCTGGCTCGGGCGGATTTCCTATCCGATCTACATCATCCACACGCCGCTGCTGATGATCATCGCCGGGGCCGGCAAGGCCTTCTCGATCGATCCGTTCGCATATCATCCCTTATTCGGCATCGTGATGGCGGCGATAGTGGTCGTCATCGCCGACATCGCCACGCGCGTCTATGATGAGCCGGTGCGGCGCTTCCTGCAGCGGCAAATGCAGCGCGCCCGGGCCGTGGCTTAGCGCGGGACAAAAGCCGGTATGAAGATTCCGAAATCCATCCTGATCGATCCCGATCGCAACGAGACCTACGGCATTTTCGCCGTCGCGGTTTCCACGCTCGCCTTCGCCTACTCGCCCAATTTCGGCCAGATCCTGATCCTCGCCTACTACGCCGTCTGGCTGCCGCTGCTGTTCGTCGACTACCGGCGCTTCACCTGGAAACTCTCCAGCGCCTGGCTACCCATTCTGCTTGCGGCCTATGTCTGCCTCTCGGTGTTCTGGTCGCAGGCGGCGGGCATCAGCGCGCGCGCGGGGGTGCAATATTCCTCGCATATCGTCTGCGCCTATGTCGCGGCGCGCACCATCAGCGTGCGCACGCTGGTGGTCGGCTCGCTAATCGGCATCTTCTTCGTGCTGCTCTATTCACTCGGAGTCGGTGGTTACGCGCTAGACACGATCGACGGCACGGTCAATTTCGTCGGCGCCTTCGGTTCCAAGAACCAGGTCGGCTTCTTCTCTTCGCTCGGCATCTTCTTCTGCCTGGCGTTCCTTGTCTTCTACCGGCGCAACTGGCTGGGCTTCGTCTGGACCGCGCCGATCATGCTTTTGTCGGTCTATATGCTGGCAATCGCCCATTCGGCGACGTCGGTGGCCTCGCTGCCGGCGGTGATCGGCATCGTGATGCTGCTCACCATGACCAAGGTGCTGTCGCGACGCTATCGCCGGGTGCTGTTCGTCGTCGGCGCCGGGGCGCTGGTGACGGGCGTGGTGGCAGCGCTCAACCTCGGGCTGCTGGATGTCGTGCTCGGCATCTTCGGCAAGGATTCGACGCTCACCGGCCGCACCTATCTGTGGGAACAGGGCTGGAAAGCAGCGCAGCAGCGTCCGCTGCTCGGCTATGGCTATGCCGCCTATTGGGTGCAGGGTTTTGCCGATCCGGAGCGGCTGTGGGCGGAATTCTATATCTCGACGCGTTCCGGCTTCCACTTCCACAACACCTATGTCGAGACGCTGGTCGAAATCGGCTTCATCGGCGTCACCTTGCTGGCGCTGGTCATCCTGCGCGCCTTCTACGGCCATGTATCGAAGGTGGTGTTCGGCGGGTGGAGTGCCGATTCGGTGGTGCTTGCCGGCGCGACCGGGCTGATGCTGATCCGCTCCTTCTTCGAGGTCGAGATGCTCGGCCCCTATTTCATGGCGTCCTTCATCGTCTATTACGGCCTGTTCAAGCTGAACCCATTGCCGGCTTTCCGGCGCCGCCAGATGGCCGTTGCCGCCGAGGACGAGAGGCCGGCCATCGGCCGCATGCCGGCGCCGACCTGAGGGGCTTTTGGCGTGCTCGCCAGCGATCTGGGGATACGCCCGAGCGGCTTGCCCAAGCCCGAAATCCTGCACGTGCCGTGGTAAACGCCTGTGTTACATCGGCCTGCCGCGCCAAGCAGCTTTCCAACGGCGCAACCTGGTACGCAGAAATGCCTTGGCCCCAAACGGCAGCGAAGGTTTGCCTGGCCGCCGGCCCGTACTCTGCTGCGTCAGGCGCTGAGCGATGAGGCGGGCGAGCCGACAACGCGGATGCATGTCGAGATCAGCCACTTGACCGGCCAGCCTCTCGGGCAGCGGCCTCGATCGCCAGGCAAGATAGGCTGCGTAGGCCTGCGGTGTTTCGATGAGATGGTGAAGATAGGCCGCCAGTTCCGCCGGTGTGCTGAAGGATGCGACGTCGATGTAGGAATTGTCGGGAACGAACGCCGCGGCATTTGGCGCGCCGAGATAGACCGGCACCGTGCCGGCCTCCAGCGGATCGAACATCTTTTCGGTGACGTAGTCGGGCGCGATCGAATTCTCCAGCGCCAGGCAAAAGCGATAGCGGCCAATGGTCTCGATCTTGGTTTGCCGGCCGAGATCGGGGCCAGTGATCTCGCGGTTGGGCCGGTAGCGGCCGTAGCAATCGACCGCGATGTGCCGGGACAGTTCGGCGATGAATGTATCACGACCGCTCTTATTGATGCTCGATGACTGGAAGTGCACCGTCGGTGCGCGCTCGGGCTTGGGCGGTATCGGCGCATGTCGGGCGGCTTCCCACCAGCTTGCGTCAGGCAGATAAGGCGTCCAGACGTCCGCCCCGGTTTCATAGGTCATGACGATGTCGAAGTGCTGCATGACGGCCGCATCGGTCATGACGGGATAGTTGACGACGCTCTCCATCGACCAGGCAACCCAAAGCTGGCCGGGATATTTGCGGGCGTCGCCGGCCTCACGAAAATTCGGCAAATGGAAAACCACCGCATCGGCCTCGGCAAGCCGTCGCCGGTCGTTGGTCCATTCGACGGGCACTGGACATTGCGGCATGGCCGCAATGTCGGTCGGTTTGTTGAAGCAGCGCGTCCAGAACAGGATCAGCGGAGTATCAGACGACATCGGGCCCTTCCGCTCTGGCAAGGCGCCGTCTCACCCTTATCGCGGCAATCGCGAAAGAACCACGCGGTTCCGCACTCACCCATGCAGGTCCCTTGCAATTGCCGGCCCGATCGTGAAGCCGGAGAAGGTCGCCTCAAAGCCTTCGCGCTGCGGCGAGCAGCACATCATGCCGACATCGACCGTTTTCGAGATCGGGAAATAGGCCAGGCGCACCGGTTTCCAGTGGCCGTCCGAGGCGTCCAGATACTGGATGCGGATCGCCTCGGCGTGGCGGGTCAGGCGGATCCTGACGCCGTCCTTGCCGGCGGCAATGGCGACCAGCGACCAGTCGGATGTGTCGTTGGTGACCACGACGGAGAAGTATGCCAGCCCGTCGGTGTATTCGAAGCCGGCCTTGATCCAGTGCGTTTCGCTCAGGCGCAGCATCAGCCCCGCCTGATCATAGAGCACCTTGTAGTCACCCTTGACGGTGACTTCGGCGCTGAAATCACCTTCGACGGAACGGTAGAGGAAATGGCCGTTGTCACGCCAGAAGCCGTAGAAGGTCTCGCGCCAGAAGTCGGTGTCCTTGCTTGTTCGGACGGTGAGCGTGCCGTCGCCGACCGTGTGCTGCGGTGGCGGGTTGAGCCATGTCATGTCGGCCACGCTCATCGATCTGCTCCCGGATTGGACTAGTGCGTTTCACCGTTTCATGGAAACGGCGAAACGCCCTATCTCCTTGTTTTTGCGCAATTCCGGACGGAAAACCGCCAACACTTTTCCTGGAACTGCTCTAGCCGGCGAATGTATAGGCGGTCTTCACCGTGGTGTAGAACTCCATCGCGTAACGGCCTTGTTCGCGCGGGCCGTAGCTCGAGCCCTTGCGACCGCCGAACGGCACGTGGAAATCGACGCCGGCCGTCGGCAGGTTGACCATCACCATGCCGGCCTCGGAATTGCGCTTGAAATGCGTCGCGTGCTTCAGGCTGGTGGTGCAGATGCCGGAGGTGAGGCCGAACGGCGTGTCGTTGGCGACAGCCAGCGCTTCGTCATAGTCCTTGACGCGGATGACATTGGCGACGGGGCCGAAAATCTCCTCGCGCGAGATGCGCATCGCGTTGGTCGAGCCGACAAACAGCGCAGGCTGCAGATAAAAGCCAGGCGCGCCGCGCTCAAGCCGGTCACCGCCGAAGGCGAGCTCGGCGCCTTCCTGGCGGCCGATGGCGATGTAATCCTCGTCCTGCTTGAGCTGGTTCTGGTCGACGACAGGACCGATCTGGGTCTTGGCATCGAGCGCATCGCCGATGACGAGCTTGTCCAGCCGCTCCTTGATCGCGTCGACAAAACGGTCGTGGATGCCGTCGGTGACGATCAGGCGCGAGGACGCCGTGCAGCGCTGTCCGGTCGAGAAATAAGCGCCGTTGACCGCGCAGTCGACGGCCACCGCGAGATCGGCGTCGTCGAGCACGACGAGCGGATTCTTGCCGCCCATTTCGAGCTGGAATTTGCGCATGTGCTCCACACTTGCCGCGGCGACGCGCTTGCCGGTCCCGACCGAGCCTGTGAAGGAGATGGCGTTGACATCGGGATTGTCGAGCATCGCCTGGCCGACCACCGAGCCCTTGCCCATGACGAGGTTGAGTACGCCCTTGGGCAGGCCGGCGCGATGCAGGATATCGACGATGGTCCAGGCGCTTTCGGGAACCAGCTCGGCCGGCTTGAAGACGATCGTGTTGCCGTAGGCCAGCGCCGGGGCGATCTTCCAGGCGGGAATGGCGATCGGGAAATTCCACGGCGTGATGATGCCGACGACGCCGACGCCTTCGCGCGTCATCTCGACGCCGACGCCAGGCCGAACGCTCGGCACCATCTCGCCCGACAGACGCAGCGTCTCACCGGCGAAGAAGTCGAATATCTGCGCGGCGCGGATCGTCTCGCCGACGCCCTCTGCCAGCGTCTTGCCTTCCTCGCGCGCGAGCGACCGGCCGATCTCGTCCTTGCGTGCCATGATCTCGTCGGAGGTTTTCTTCAGCACGGCATGGCGGGCCAGAGGCCCTGAGCGCGACCAGGCGGGGAAGGCCGCCTTGGCGGCGGCGATAGCCTGCTTGGTTTCCTCCGGCCCGGCCGAAGCGTATTCGCCGACGACGTCGTTGGTGTTCGAGGGATTGATGTTGCGCGAGCCGGCCTCGCCAAGCCACTCGCCGTCGATCAGGTTCTTACGCAGCACGGTCATTGTCTTGTTCCTTGAAGCTGGGGTAGCGGCAGTCCGTCGGCCGGTCAATTGTCGGACAAATGATATAATGATTGTCCCGTGGCAGGTCTACCGGCCTTCTGCGACAAACCTAGGGCCTTGCGGCGTCAGGTCGAGAACGACCAGAACAGGCAGGCGAGCGTGACCGCGCCGAAGGCGACGAAGAACAGGCTTCTGAGCAGGATGTTGCGGCGAAGCTCGTTCATGGTGAGATGCGCCGCAACGATCACTGCCACGAACAGGAAACGCCAGTTGAAAAGCGCCCAGAGCACCTCGTGCTGGCCGAAGGCCCATCTGGCGATCAGCGAGCCGACGATGGTCGCGAACAATACGATCGTCGCCCAGAAGATCGCATCGGCCGCATGGGTCAGCACGACGCCGGCGGCGCGGATGGGCAGGATCATCATCAGCATGGCAGCGAAGAAATAGACGGCGGCGATCGCCAGGAATGAGCCGGCGTCGGCGATGCCGTCGAGACGCTTCACGCCGAACGCGCCATAGGGATAGCCGTGCCTCGCCACGGCCAATGACAGCGCCATCAGCAAAGCGCTCAAAACCGTGACCAGTGCGAATGTGCCGAGGGCCTTGCTCATGCCTTTTCCTGTCGAGACGAATCAACAGGAGTCTAGCAGAGCATGGCCCTCGAAAGCCGCAAATTCACTGCTCGACATTCTCGAAGACGTCAGGGCCTTTGCGAAGCCGAGACGAGATCGGCCTTGCGCCGGGCCGTCTCCAGGCCGACCGCGATGAAGCGGCGCGCATGACGAGCAAGCTCCATATTGTCGGTCCACAGATTGCGCCAGATCGCCGTCTTCCGCGACAGATTCTCGTCGACGATCTCGGACGAGAAGGATTCGAAGCTGAGATCGTCGCTGTAGCCGATCGCCGCCAGCGCATCGAAGATCGCCGAGAAATCGATGCTGCCGGTGCCCAGAAAGCCGCGATGGCTCTCGCCGATATGGACATAACCGATCTTCCTCGCGGCATGGCGGATGGCCAGGCCGACATCGGCCTCCTCGATGTTCATGTGGAAGGTGTCGAGGTGCAGGAAGATGTTGTCGGAGCCGGTGTCTTCGATGAAAGCTAGTCCTTGCGCGGCGGTGTTGAGCAGGTTGCTTTCGAAGCGGTTGACGATTTCGAGATTGAGCGTCACGCCGGCGGCCTTGGCCGTTTCCGCAACCCCGGCAAGTGTAGCGGCGCTGCGGTTCCACTGATCGCGCGTCGGCGGTTCGGTTTGCAGGCCGTGGCTTGCCGAGAGAATGCCGCCGATCTTTTGGCCGCCGAGATCGCGCGTGAGGGCGACGGTGCGGTTCAGGATCTCGACGCCGCGCGCGGCGACCGCCTTGTCTGGGCTGGAGATGTCGCCGTCGGCAGGCAGGCCAATGCTGATCGCTACGCCCAGGCCGAGATCGGTGATGCTTTTGGCCAGCCTGCCGATATCGACATCCGCCGGGTCGAGATAGGAGAATTCGATCAGGTCGAAGCCGGCTTCCTTCGTGTTGGCCAGCGTGCGTTCGAGATCCGCCTGCGCCGAACTCGCAGACCAGACGAAAGAATGGATACCAATGCGCGACATGATCGTCTCCGTCCGATGAATGAGGCGCGGCCGGACCGATCCGGCCGCGCCAGCCTTGGGAGCAGGCTTTTTAGCGGGCCGCCGTCCAGCCCTTGTAGTCCTTCAGGTTCTCGGCGGTAATCAGCTTCGGATCGAGCAGCACGGTCGGCTCGGCCGGCTTCTTGCCGGCAAGCACATCTGCCGCCATCGTCAGCGACTGGCCGGCCATGACATAGGGATCCTGCGAGGCCGAGGCCTTGATCAGCGAGGTGCCGGACGCGAACTCCTTCTCAATGTCCGGGGCGCCGTCGACCGCGGTGATGATGAATTCCGAGCGATTGAGCTGCTTGGCGGCGAGCTGCGCGCCGATCGCCGTAGGATCGTTGATGGCGAACACCGCGTCGATCTTGTCGAAGCGGGTGAGCAGCGACTGGAACACTTTCAGGCCGCCGTCGCGCGATCCCTCGGCGTTCTGGTCGTCGGACAGGATTTTGATGTCGGCGTGCTGCGAAAGAACGTTCTTGCAGCCCTTGACGCGCTCCAGGATCGACGACGAGGCCGGGCCGTTGAGGATGACGTAGTTGCCTTTGCCGCCGGTGTGATCGACCAGATACTGGCAGGCCTCCTCTCCGGCCTTGACGTTGTTGGTCATCACGGTGACGTCGGCGCCCGGCGCCGAGACGTCGAAGGCAGCGACGACGATGCCAGCCGCCTGCGCCTTCTTGACCGCGGGCGCGATCGCCTTGGCATCGACGGCATTGAGCATGATGACATCGACGCCGGCGGCGATGAAGGAATCGATCTGCGAGACCTGCTTGTTGAGGTCGTAGTCGGCCGACACCGACGTCACCTCGACCTTCGGATTGATCTTCTTGGCCGCGTCCTCGATGCCCTTGATGGTGGCGACGAAGAACGGGTTGCCGAGCAGGCCGACCGAGATGCCGACCTTGTTGAGGTCTTTGGCCGATGCCGGCGCGATGGCGAGGGCCGCGAGGGCTGCGCCGCAGAGCAGTTTGGCGATGGTCTTCATTTACTTGCTTCCTCCGATTGCCCCGCGCCTCTCACGGTGCGTTACACACAATCCGGCCCGTCTAGGCCGGCGACCGAGGTCAATCACGTTCTTGCTCCGGCCTGCAGCCGGTAACGGTCGAGGGCGACCGCCACGATGATGACCAAACCCTTGATGATGTACTGCCAGATGTCCGAGACACCGGCCAAAATGAGCCCGTTGGAGAGCACGGCGATGATCAGCCCGCCGATCAGCGTGCCCCAAATCGAGCCGACGCCGCCGACGAAGCTGGTGCCGCCGAGAATGACGGCGGCGATGGCATCGAGCTCGTAGGACTGGCCTAGCTGCAGGCCGTTGGCGGCGTAGAGTCTCGCCGCCGACATGACGCCGCCGAGGCCCGCGAGCAGGCCCGACACGCCATAGACGAAGAGCAGCACCAGCGGCACCTTGATGCCGGTGAGGCGCGCCGCCTCGGCATTGCCGCCCACGGCATAGATCCAGGTGCCGAGCACGGTGCGCTTGAGCACCAGCCAGGACAGCACCACCACGGTCAGCGCGATGATGACAAGCCAGGGAATGCCGAACAGTGAGCCATTGCCGATGAAGTCGAAAGGCAGGTCGGAATTGAAGACTGTCGTATCCTCGCCGAGCAGGCGGGCGACGCCGCGCACGGCGGTCAGCGAGCCCAGCGTGACAATGAAGGGCGGCAGCTTGATGTAGGCGACAAGCAGCCCGTTGATGACGCCGAAGCCGAGGCCGAGCAAAATGGCGGCCGGAATGCCGAGCATGCCCCAGTCCGGCACCAGCGACACCAGCACAGCGACCATCGCCGAGGCCGCGAGGATCGAGCCGACGGATAGGTCGATGCCGCCGGTGAGGATGACGAAGGTCATGCCCGCGGCCAGCACGATATTGATCGACGACTGCTGGCTGACGATGAGCAGGTTGGTGCCGGTAAGGAAGCGCGGGTTGATGAACTGGAAGCCGACAGCAAGCAGCACCAGAACCGGCAGCATGCCGAGCGCGGCGAAGGCCGTGCGCAGCCGTCGGCTCCTGACCGCTGCCTGATCCGCCGCTTTCGCCACTGTTGAGCTGTCGGTCATCTTGTCGGTCCTTCCTTGGCCGCCCCCGTCGCAAGTTCCATGATTTCTTCCTGACGCAGCGGCCTGCCCTCCGACGCCGTCACCTCGCCGGCGATGGCGCCGTCGCGCATCACGAGCACGCGGTCGGCCACCCCGATTACTTCGGGCAGTTCGCTGGAGATCATGAGAATGGCGATGCCCCGGCCGGCAAGACTGTCGATCAACCGATAGATCTCCGACTTGGCGCCGACGTCGACGCCGCGCGTCGGCTCGTCGAGGATGACGACCCTGGGCTCGGTCTCAAGCAGGCGGGCAAGCAGCACCTTCTGCTGGTTGCCGCCCGACAGTGAGCCGGCATTGGCCTGCGCCGAGCGCGTGCGGATCGAGAGATCGGCGATGGCCTTGGCGGCACGCCGCTCGGCGGCGGTGAAATCACGAAAACCGCCGGCGCGCGCGTCTTTCGCAAGCACGCCCATATTGATGTTGTCGGCGATCGACATGTCGAGAAACAGCCCGAGCTCCTTGCGGTCCTCGGTGAGGTAAGCAATGCCGGCCTCCAGCGCCTCGCGTGGCGAAGCGATGGCAATCGGCTTGCCGTCGAGCTCCAGCTCGCCCGCGCTGCGGCGGTCGGCCCCGAAGATCAGCCTCGCGAGTTCGGTGCGGCCGGAACCAACCAGCCCCGCCAACGCCAGCACCTCCCCGTGGTAAAGATCGAACGAGCAGTCCTTCAGCAATCCGCCATCCGACATGCCGCGCACCGACAGCGCAACCGGGCGCTGGCTGTCCGGCGGCCGGTGATCCTTCTTGTAGAAGGCCGAGAGATCGCGGCCGACCATCATCGAGACCAGGCGCGATGCATTGAGATCGGCGCGTTCCAGCGTGCCGACATAGCCGCTGTCGCGCAGCACGCTGACGCGGTCGGCGAGCTGGTAGACCTCCTCCATGCGGTGGCTGATGTAGATGATGGCAATGCCTTGCGCCTTCAGCGCCCCGATCACCTCGAACAGCCGGTCGGTTTCGCGCGAGGTCAGCGAGGTGGTCGGCTCGTCCATGACGATGATGCGGGCGCTGGTCGACAGCGCGCGGGCGATCTCGACCAGCTGGCGCTCGCCCAGTGACAGGCTGGAGACCAAGGCGCGCGCCGAAAAGGAGACGCCGAGCCGCTCGATGATTTCTTTGGCGCGACGGTTGCACTGGTCGCGGTCGACGATGCCGAACCTACGCGGCTCGTTGCCGAGGAAGATGTTCTGCGCCACAGTCAGGTTCGGCGCCAGCGACAGCTCCTGGTAGATAACCGCGATGCCCTGGGCGCGAGCCTTGATCGGATCGCCGCTGGCGACCGGCGCACCTTCGATCAGGATCTCGCCGCCGGCATCCGGCCGATAGGCGCCGGACAGCACCTTCATCAGCGTCGACTTGCCGGCGCCGTTCTCGCCCATCAGCGCATGCAGTTCGCCGGCATTGACGGTGAGCGATACGTCGTGCAGGGCCCGGACGGGACCGAAAGTCTTGGAGATGTGGCGCATCTCCAGCACCGGCCTTTGCGACGCCTCGACGCGGGCGGCGGCGCTCATTGCGCACCTCCTGCCGCCGCGCCGGCGATGTGGCGTCCGGCAATAAGGCCGCGCCAGTCGTCGCGGTAGCGATCCAGGCCTTTGAAGTCCGCGGCGCGTACCGGCTCCGGCCTATCGGCGGCGAATTCGCGGCCGATGCTCTCGAAGGCGAGAGCCGCGGCGCCCGTGGCGCTGCCTTCCAGCGTGGCCCCCTGCAGGAAGGATTGGCCGGGCCGCAGCGCCGCCAGGAGGCCGGCCAGCATCCCATCCGCATTCAGTCCGCCATCGACGATGACGGCGTCTGCCGAACGGATCAGGTCGAGCGAGAGATCGATCATCAGAGCCACATAAAGCAGCGCCACGGCGGCGCGCTCCCCCGCACCGGAAACGGGCCCGAGGATCTCGCCCGTCCGGCCCGGCAGCGGTCCGCCCGGGGCAAAGCTCGGCACGGCCATCGTGCCGGCGTCGATCGCCCGCTGTATGCCGGCGGGGGCGATCGCGCCTTGCCAGTTGCCGCTGATCACGGCGAATTCGCGCCCGCCCATGAAGCGGATCGTAGGCACCGGGCCGCCATCGACATCGACATTGGCCAGCATGTCGCGCTCGCGGTCGAGCGCCTCGAACGGACAGTCAGGGTTGAGAACGATCACCCAGGTGCCCGTCGACACCACGGTGAGCGGCCCGAGGTCCTGCCGGCGATAGGCATGGAGCGCGGCATTGCTATCATGAACGCCGTTGTGAATGGCGACCGGTCTGCCCGCCCGGCCAAAGCGCCGCTCGCCAATGACGCCGCCGGCGTGCGCGAAGGCGGGCATGCGGCCCCGCCAGCCCTCGGCATCGACCAGCGAGGAGAAGTCACGCTTGCTCGGTGCCCACAGATGCGAGTGGCAGCCGAGATAGGAGACTTCCGAAACGGCGTGGCCGCCGAAGCGCCAGCTCCAATATTGCGGATAGCCGAGAATCGCCTTCGCCGCCGAGAACGCGCCGGGCTCCACTTCTTTCAGCCACAGCATGTGGCGGCCATAGTTGAAGCCGAGCGGCAGGCGCGGCGAGAAGGTCTCGGCGAAATCGGGAATGCGCCGATCGATCCGCGCGGCGATCTCGGCGGGCGGCTCCTGCTCATAGTCTAGGATCGGATGCGTCAGCGCCGTATCGTCGACCAGCGCGAAGGTGCAGCCGTGGCCCGACACCATCAGACCTTCGATGCCGTGGGCATCCGCGGCCTCGTTGACGGCGTCCAGCGCCCAGTCATGCAGCGCCGTTTCGTCAAGCACGCTGAGCCCGCTTTTGCGTATCCAGTCGGGTTTCGTGCGCCGTTCGTCGAGGATGCGCCCGTCCTGGTCGAAGACGAACAGCTTCGAATTGGTCTTGCCGAAATCGAGCACCGCCACCTTCACTGGACGGCTCCCGAAGGCGAGGCGATACGCACGGTGACACCGGCATCTTCCAGCATCCGCGCATCGGCGTCGGAAAGGCCGTCATCGGTCACCAGCGTGCCGATGCGCGACAGCGGCAGCGCGACGTTGCGGGCGTGGATCGACAGCTTCCGGCTGTCCGCCAGCACCACGATCTGGTCGGCGCAAAGGCTGAGATCGATGATCGAGCGCACCAGCAGCGGATGCGATTCCAGCACGCCCTCATGGCCGAGGCCCTGCGCGCCGAGAAAGAACTTCGAGGCATAAAACGGCACGGCCTGGGTGAGCGAATGGATGATGCCGGGCTCGCGGTGCAGATCGCCGCCGGCGATGGTCAGGCTGCAATGGCCATGGTCGCTGAGATAGGCGGCGAGCGGCATGGAATTGGTGAAGAGGCGAATGTTGCGGTCGGCAAGCTTGACGCCGAGATGGAAGCAGGTCGAGCCGCCATGGACGATGACCGCATCGCCGTCGCGCACCATGGTGGCGGCTACAGCGGCGATTTGCCGTTTGGCATCGACCGCCAGGTCACGGTTCTCGTCATAGGGCCTCGCATAGGCGATGCCGGCATGCGAGGCGCCGTCGAGCGCCGAGATGCCGCCATAGACCTTCCTGGCTTCGCCGGCCTCGTCGATCTTGTCGATGTCGCGCCTGACCGTCGCCGCCGACACGCCAAGCCGCTCCTGCAGTTCACGCACCGAAGCGAACGGCCGGTCCCGCAATAGCTCGACGATCTGACGCTGGCGGCCGGAGTCGCTCAACTCTTCCTCCCGACAATGCCATTTTGCATGACAATTGATGCAACTTACTCAACATCAGTCGGATTGCAAGCCCGTTTTGACGATAATAGATCACTGTTGACGTAGATCGCTCGCATCTGCGATATCAGCACCAATCATTCTCCTGTAATGGGAGATCGTGCGAGACCGACGAGCCGTTGGAGGAAGATCGCAATGGCGACCACAGTTGATGCGCAGGAGCTGGCAGCCTTGCGGACACTTTCGGCAGCCATCGGCGACGATCCGCACCTGACACAGGCAGCCGGCGGCAACACATCGCTGAAGGCAGGGGACACGCTGTGGATCAAGGCCTCCGGCACCTGGTTGAGGGACGCGCTGATTGACGACATCATGGTACCGGTCGCGATGGGTCCGCTCGTCGAGGCCCTCGAACGGCGCGATCCGAGCGCCGACAAGCCGCAGGCCTTTGCCATCGATGCCCTCAATCCGCGCGGCTTGCGCCCTTCGATCGAGACTACCGTACACGCGCTGATGCCGCAGCGAGTGGTGCTGCATGTCCACTGCGTCGAGACAATCTCATTCGCCGTTCAGGCCGATTGCGAGATCGAGGCCGGGCGGCGTCTCCAGGGCATCGCGTGGGCTTATGTCCCCTATCGCCGGCCGGGCCTGCCGCTTGCCCAGGGCATTGTCGAGCGTCTCCGGCAGGGGGTCGACGTGCTGATCCTCGGCAATCACGGACTGGTCGTCGCAGCGGAGACCGTGGCCGAGGCGGAGCGTCTGCTGCACCGGGTGAGATCGCTTTTGGCCCGCCCGGCGCGGCAGACACCGATCCCGGATATAGCGGCGCTGGCGGCACTTGCCGACGGCAGCGGTTACCGATTGCCGGCGGATATCGAGGCGCATGCGGTGGCGCTCGATGCGGACAGCCGCCGCATCGCCGAAGCCGGCAGCCTCTACCCTGACCACGTCATCTTCCTTGGCCGGGGCTCCGTGGTGGCAAGGCCTGGCGAGAAGGTCGCCGACGTCGTCGCGCGGCTGGGCACGAACCCCGTCGCGGTCCTCTTTCCGGGCGCCGGCGTGCTGATGCGCGGCGACGCCAGCTCCGGCGCGGACGCTATGCAGCGCTGCCTCGCCGACGTGACCGCGCGGATCGACACCACGGCGCGATTGAACTATCTCACCGCCGCCGAAAATGACGAGCTGGTCAACTGGGATGCCGAGCAGTATCGCCAGAGACTCAACGCGGCGGGTTAGGCGAATGGCGCCTCTTGCATTAGGCATCGACATCGGCACCTCCGGAGCGCGCGCCGTCGCGATGCGTCCGGACTTCTCCACCGCCGCGAGCGCCGCCGTGCCGCTCGAGCGCTTCGGCGCGAACGGCCGCGATCCGGCCGTTTGGTGGGCCGCCGTCGAAGCGACACTGCACGAGCTTTTTTCGCGCATCGATCGCATGGCTGTGCGCACGATCGCCGTGGACGGTACGTCGGGAACCGTGCTGCCGACCGACGACGCCGGACGGCCGCTGGCCGAGCCGCTGATGTACAACGACAAGGTTCCGGATGCGGCCATCCTCGCCGTGATCGCCGGCACGGCGCCGGAGGCAAGTGCTGCGCATGGGGCGACCTCCGGTCTCGCCAAGGCGCTCTGGTTCCAGCGCCTGCCTGGCATCCACGCCGTGCTGCACCAGGCCGACTGGATTGCCGGGCAATTCTCGGCCCGCTTCGACATCAGCGACGAGAACAACAGCCTGAAGACCGGCTACGATGCCGAGGCGCGCCGCTGGCCGGAATGGATCGCGGCGACCGGCATGCGCGTGGAGCTTCTGCCCACCATTGTCAGGCCGGGTAGCGTGACCGGCAGGCTTACGGCCGCCGCCGCCGACCTGTTCGGGTTGCCGCGCGATGTCGCGGTGGTCGCCGGCACCACGGACGGCTGCGCCTCTTTCTTGGCGACGGGCGCGGCGGCCGCGGGCGACGGTGTCACCGCTCTCGGATCGTCGCTCACCATCAAGATTCTGTCCGACCGGCCGATCTCGGCGCCGCGCTACGGCATATACAGCCACCGGCTCGGCGATGCCTGGCTCGCGGGCGGCGCGTCGAACACCGGCGGCAAGGTGCTCGCCCAGCATTTTTCGCTCGCGCGCATCGTCGAACTCAGCGCCGCAATCGATCCCGCGACGGAGACCGGCCTCGACTATTATCCGCTCGGTTCGGCCGGCGAACGTTTTCCTGTCACCGATCCAATGCTCCAGCCGCGCCTGCTGCCCCGACCGGAATCGGACGCCGACTATCTCAAGGCGATGCTGGAAGGCATCGCGGCCATCGAGGCGCTCGGCTACCAGAGGCTCGCCGAACTCGGCGCGCCGAAGCTCACCTCGGTTCGAAGCGTCGGCGGCGGCGCCGCCAATGCCGCCTGGACCGCGATCCGACGGCGCAAGCTCAGTGTCGATTTTCTGCCGGCGCTCTCCGATGAGGCTGCGGCTGGCACGGCGCGGCTGGCGCTGATGGGCGCAAAGGAGGCGGGGCTGCTGCTATGAGCGCGAAGCACGCCGTGCATCTCGACGGGATCGCAGCGCTCGCCGAACGCTACGAAGTGTTCCTGCTCGACCAGTTCGGCGTGCTGCATGGCGGACAACAGCCTTATCCCGGCGCGGTCGAAGCCCTGTCGGCGCTGAAGCGCGCCGGCAAGACCGTGGTGCTAATCTCGAATTCCGGCAAGCGGGCGGAGCCAAACGAAAGGCGGCTGCTGAAGCTTGGTTTCGAAGCGGGAAGCTGGGATCATTTCGTCTCATCTGGCGAGGTGGCTTGGCGCATCTTCCGAAACAAGGCGGACTCGGGCGCGCTGCGGGCTGGCACGAGATGCCTGCTGATCAGCCGCGACGAGGACCGTTCGGCGATCGAGGGCCTGCCACTCGTTCTGACCGAGCGCGGCGATGACGCCGATCTGGTGCTGATCGCGGCCAGTGAAGGCGACCGGTACGACCTCGACCACTACCGAAGACCTCTCGGCCCGGCGGCGGCGCGGAAGGTGCCGTGCTTCTGCACCAACCCCGATCGGATCATGCTGACCGCGGTTGGACCGCGCTTCGGCGCCGGCGAGATCGCCGATCTTTACGAACAGCTCGGCGGCAGCGTCACTCGTATCGGCAAACCCTATCCGGCGATCTACGAAGCGGCGTTGGCGCTTGCGGGAAATCCGGGTCGTGGCGACGTGATCTGTGTCGGTGACAGTGTCGAGCACGATATAGCCGGCGGCAACGCGGCCGGCGTGTCGACCGCGCTGGTGATGACGGGAATATTGGCCGACAGGAGCGACCTGACGGGGCTGTTCGCAGACCTTGGCGCGTGGCCTGACTACACTCTGGGCGCTTTCCGCTGGCGCTGATCCGCGGACCTATCCAATCCGGTTTCCGCTCACCGGATCAAACAGATGCAGCGCCGCCGGATCGGCGGCGAGGCGGATCGTGTCGCCCGGCCCCACGTCGCTGCGGCCCATGACGAAGACGCAGACCTGCTGGTTGGCCAGCCTGACATAGAACTGGGTCGACAGGCCGAGCGGCTCGACCACCTCGACCTCGGCCTTCAGCGCGCCGTCGTCGACCAGCTTGATGTGTTCCGGCCGCAGTCCGATGGTGAGGTCGTCGCCATCGCTCAGCGGCAGGCCATCCGGCAGCCGCAGCTTCTGGCCATCGGCGAGCACGGCATCCGCCTTGCCGCCCTTGGCGACCTTAGCCGGCAGGAAGTTCATACCCGGCGAGCCGATGAAGCCGGCCACGAAGGTGTTGACCGGACGGTCGTAAAGCTCCAGCGGGCGGCCGACCTGCTGCACATAGCCGTCATGCATGACGACGATGCGGTCGGCCATGGTCATGGCCTCGACCTGGTCGTGGGTGACATAGACCGACGTGGTCTTGAGCTGCTGGTGCAGCGCCTTGATCTCGGCACGCATATGGACGCGCAATTTGGCGTCGAGGTTGGAGAGCGGCTCGTCGAACAGGAACACCTTGGGGTCGCGCACGATGGCGCGGCCCATGGCGACGCGCTGGCGCTGACCGCCGGAAAGCTGGCGCGGCAGTCGGCCGAGATAGGCGTCGAGGCCGAGCCGCTTGGCGGCTGCACCTACCCTGCCGTCGATCGTCGTCTTCTCGGCCTTCTTCAAAAGCAGGCTGAAGCCCATGTTGGAGGAGACATCCATATGCGGGTAAAGCGCATAGGACTGGAACACCATGGCGATGTCCCGGTCCTTCGGCGCGACATCGTTGACCAGCCGCTCGCCGATATGGATCTCGCCGCCGGTAACTTCCTCCAGGCCGGCGATCATGCGCAGCAGCGTGGACTTGCCGCAGCCGGACGGGCCGACCAGCACGACGAACTCGCCATCGGCGATCTCGAGATCGACGCCGTGCAGGATGCGCAGCGCGCCGTAATCCTTCTCGACGTTTTGCAGCGTGACGGAAGCCATCTTTTATCCTTTGACCGCGCCGGCGGTGAGGCCGGTGACGAGATAGCGTTGCAGGAAAGCGAAGAAGACGCAGACCGGGATCAGCGCCAGGATGGAGGCCGCCATCATCTGCCCCCAGTCGACGGCGAACTTGCCGATGAAGGTGAGCAGGCCGACGGCAAAGGTCTTCTGCTCGTCGCTGGAGATCAACATCAGCGCGAACAGCAATTCGCTCCAGGCGGCGGTGAAGACGAAGCCGAGCGTTGCGCCCATGCCGGGCAAGGTCAGCGGCACGATGACCCGGCGCATCGCCTGAGCGCGGGTGCAGCCGTCAATCATCGCCGCTTCCTCCAGGTCTTTCGGGATGCCGTCAAAGAAGGATTGCATCAGGAAGGTTGCGAAGGCGGTGTTGAAGGCGGTGTAGATGATGATCAGGCCGATCAGGCTGTTGGTCAGGCCGAGATCGCCCATGATGCGGTAGATCGGCGGAATGACCATGACCAGCGGGAAGGTCTGGGTGAGCAGCAACAGGATCGCCAAAGTCGCCTTGCCGCGGAAAGTGAAGCGCGACATGGCATAGCCGGCAAGAGTGGCGATGACGGTGACAAAGGCGGCCGTTGACACCGAGACGATGACGCTGTTGAGGAAATAGCGCGGAAAGTCGGAGGCCTCGAGCACGGTGGCGAAGTTCTGAAAAGTCGTCTGCGACGGCCAGAAGGTGATGCCTTCCGAATAGAGCAGACGCTCGGGCGTCACCGAGATCTTGAGCGTCCAGAAGATCGGAAACAGCGCGAAGATCACGTAGGCCGCGATAGCGCCGTAGAGACCGATGCCGCCGAAAATGCGCGAGGAGGTGGAGCGACCGGCGATCATCAGACGTGCCTCACCAGGGTGCGGCGGATGGCGATCAGGCCGATGGCGTAGGCGATCAGCAGCACCAGAAGCAGCACCGCAACCGCCGAAGCGTAGCCTTTGTCCAGCGACTTGAAGGCGCTGACATAGATGTAGACCGGCACCGTGCTGGTCGAGCCGGCCGGCCCGCCCTCTGTCATGACGAAGATCAGGTCGGCGAAGGTGGCGATCCAGATGGTGCGCAGCATGACGGTGATGACGATGGTCGGCGCCAGGAAGGGCAGCGTCACCTTGGTGAAGCGCTGCCAGGGCGAAGCGCCGTCGATGGCCGCCGCTTCATGCAATTCGGACGGGATCGACTTTAGCGCCGCCAGCAGCGTGATGGCGAAAAACGGGATGCCGAACCAGATGTTGGCGACGATCGGCCCCCACATGGCGGTGGCGGGATCGGACAACACGTTGGTCGGCTCGGCCTTCAAGCCAAGCGCGAACAGCCAGTGCGGCAGCGGTCCGATGATAGGGTTGAACAGCCAGGCCCAGGTGAGGCCCGAGAGAAAGGACGGCACCGCCCAGGGCAGGAATACCACCGCCTGGACGACCTTGCGGCCGTAGAAGGGCTTGTCGAGCAGCAGCGCGAGACCCAGGCCAAGGAAGAACTGGAAGAACAGGCTGGCAACCGTCCACCACAACGTGTTGATCAGCGCCTGGCCGAGCACCTGGTCGGAGAGCATCGCCTGGTATTGGGCGAGGCCGACATATTGCGACTTGAAGGCCGAGAATTTGCGGAAGGAATAGCTGATGCCAATGATCAGCGGCACCAGTAGCACCAGGACCAGCAGGACGATGGCCGGCGAAAGATAGAGCCACGGCTCGATCGCGGCCTTGCTCAGCCGTTGCTTTCGCGGCCGGGCGGCGGATCGGATTTCGGAGACGGCGTAGGTCATGCGTTTTGGCTCTACGGTGGTGAGTGGGTGCCGGCGGGCAAAACAGCGTTCTTCTCCCCGTAAAACGGGGAGAAGATGCCGGCAGGCAGATGAGGGGCGGAGCCAGCCTTTCAGAAGTCAGCGCTGCCCCTCATCCGGCCCTATCGGGCCACCTTCTCCCCGTAGAACGGGGAGAAGGAAATGGCCTGCGCTTACTTCTTGTTCTTGGCCAGCCAGTCCTGCTGTTCCTTGGTCAGGAACTTGGCCCATTCGTCGGCCACTTCCTTGGCCGGCTTCTGGCCGAGCAGCACTTCCTGAAAATTCTTGATCGCCACCTGGTCGACGAAGTTGCCGAGGTTTTCCAGATGCGTCGGCGGAGTCACCATTTCATATTTGGAGCTGTCGTTGAGCTCGGTAAACCAGCCCTTGAACTGCTCGGTCTTGAAATGGGCGTCCTGGTCAGCGCCGTTGTGGATCGGCACGACGCCGACTTCCTTGGCCCATTCCAGATTGTCCTTGGGTGACAGAAGTGTGGCCATCAGCTTCCAGGCCTCGTCCTTGTGCTGGGAATTGGCGAACATCGCCCAGCCGGCATAGCCCAGCGTCGGGTAGGACTTACCGCTCGGACCCACGGGAAGCGGCGCCACAGCGAAGTCGTCGGCGCTCATCTTGTCGGCGATGCCGAGCAGCGCGTCCGGATCCTGGTTTAGCATGGCGCAGGTACCGGAATAGAAGCCGGTGACGGTCTCGTTGAAGCCCCAGCTCACGGAATCTTTCGGCGCCAGACCGTTCTTGTACATGTCGGCCAGCATCTGCAGACCCTTGACCGAGCCTTCGTCATTGATGGTCGAGACGCCGTCGTCGGTGAAATAGCCGCCTTTGCCGTCGGCGATGTTCATGAACATGTGCATGCCGTTGAAGGCGCCGGGACCCCCGCGCAGGCAGTAGCCATATTTGCCGGGGATGGCCGAGATCTTCTTGGAGAAGGCGACGAACTCGTCGAGGTTTTCCGGCGGACGATCGAGGCCGGCTTCCTTGAACAGCTTCTTGTTCCAGAACAGCGCGTTCACATAATAACCGTAAGGGATCATGAACTGCGTGTTGTTCACGGTCGAGCCGAACTGCTTGGCACGGTCGCCGAGCGTCTTGGCGTCGGGCCACTTGGCCATGTAGGGGCCGAGATCCTCGAGCTGGCCGTTATTGGCGTAGAGGCCCATCCAGCGCTCCGGCATTTCAACCACGTCGGGCGTGTCGCCGGCCTGCACCATGGTGAGGAATTTTTCGAAGGCCTGCCCCCAAGGCAGCGACACCACCTCCACCTTGATCCCCGGATTGGCGCTCTCGAATTCGGCGATCTGCTTTTTCAGGAATTCGGTGCGCGGCGGGCTGGTGATGACCTCGACCAGCTTGATGGTGGTGTCGGCCAACGCACCGCTGGCGGAGATCGCCAGGCCGGCGACGGCGGCAAGCATGAAGGTCAGTCTTTTCATCTTCAGGACTCCCATTTTCGATCCGTTATTTTTTTGACTTGTCGAAGGCCTGGGCTATGTCGGCCCAGAGGTCCTCGACATTTTCCAATCCGACATTGAAGCGGATGGTTCGGGGGCTGACGCCGAAGCGCGCCATCGAATTGATGCCCGGCGTCTGCTCGAGCGAGGCCTTTGCCGGCACGACCAGGCTTTCATGGCCGCCCCAGCTGACGCCGATGCGGAAATATTTCAGCGCGTCGACAAAAGCCGGGATGTCGACATCCTCGGTGACCTCGAAGGAGAACAGGCCGGCATAGCCGGCCAATGTCTTCTTGCCGGGATGGTTGGAATAGGCGGGGTGGTTGACGCGCTCGACCTTGCCATGCGCCTTCAGCCGCTCGGCAAGGATGAGCCCGCTCTTCATGTGATGCGGCAGGCGCAGCGGCAGCGTCCTCAGGCCACGCAGCAAAAGCCAGCCTTCGAAGGGCGACAGCTTGCCGCCAAGCTGGGAATAGGTCTGCTCGTTGATATGCTTGATGTGGGCGGCCGAGCCTGCCACCACGCCGGCGACGGTGTCGCTATGGCCGCTCAGATACTTCGAAGCCGAATGCAGCACCAGGTCGACGCCATGCGAGATCGGCTTCTGGAAGACGGGCGTCGCCCAGGAATTGTCGATGGTGGTGACAATGCCCTGCTCCTTGGCCAGCCGCGTCAGGTGCTCCAGGTCCTGCAGCTCGAACATCATCGAGGTCGGGCTTTCGAGGTAGAGCAGCTTGGCGCCGGGAAGCGCCGCGGCAACTGCGTCGGGATCGGAGCCGTCGACATAGTCGACCTTGATGTGCAGGCGCGGGAACAGCCGCTCGAACAGGCGGTAGGCGTCGCCATAGCAGTTGCGCACCGCAACCATGCGCTCGCCGGCGCCGACAAAGGCGAGCACCGTGGCGCTGATGGCCGCCATGCCGCTGGAAAAGCCGCGCGCGGCCTCCGCGCCTTCGAGCGCGGCGACACGCGCTTCGAATTCCATCACCGTCGGGTTGTCGCCGCGCGAATAGATCGGCTGCTTTCGCCGCCCGGCGAAGGTGTCGGCCATGTCGGCATAATTGGCGAAGGTGAACAGCGAGGTCTGGTAGATCGGCGGCACCACCGCACCGTCGGGAAACGGATCGTCATGCGCCAGCAGCGTCGCCGCCTCGCCGAGATAGTCGCTGGCCATCGAGGCCGGGTCGAAAGTACTGGGCTGCTCGTTCATCTGCGGTCCGAAAGTTTGAGGTTGGCAGCGCCGCGCTTCAAATCGTCCTCGACGGTGGCGATGAGTTTTAGCGCCTCGGCGCGAGCGCCATCGGGGTCACGCGCGGCGATGCAATTGAAGATGGTCCGGTGATAAGGAAAACTGGCATGGCCGAAGTCGCGCACGCCGAGTGGATGCTCCCAGAAACGGTGGAAGAGCTCATGCATGGCGCTGATGATCTGCTCGAACAGCGGATTGCCGGAGGCGCGGTAGACCGCCTGGTGGAACTCCCAGTCTTCCTCCGAGGACATGCCTGCGCGGGTGCGGAAGGCATCTTCCATGATGTCGAGCTTGCGCTCGATCTCGGCGATCTCGGCCTTGCCGCCGCGGATGGCGCAAAGGGCCGCCGCCTCGGCCTCAAGGGCCCGGCGGATCTCCAGCGTGCGCATCAGGCCGGCAAAATCATTGCCGCCGGACAGCGTCAGCGGCATGTGCAGCATATCAGGGGAGACGGCGGCCTTGAGATAGGTGCCCGAGCCCTGCCGCCGCTCGACAAGGCCGAGGCCTTCCCAGCGCGTCAGCGCCTCACGCACCGTATTGCGGCTGACCTTGAGGCGTTCGGCGAGGATGCGCTCCGTCGGCAGCTTCTCGCCGGGACCCAGAGCCTCCTGCCGCACGAACCCCGCCAAGGCCTTCAGCACCGCGTCGTCGCGCGCCGTGGTCTGGATGGGGGGCAGGAAATCGGTCACGCCGGCTGAGCCTAAAGTGGTTCAATGGTCCAACCAATTTCTGCACAGGCGGAAAGATGAGTCAACAACCGAAACCAAGCCCAACGCCGAATGGCGGGTTTTCCGGTCACAAGGCGGAATGGTAAGTCGGCAAATCGTCCTTACAACGTCGCCGGCAAAGGTCCGATGGCGGCAAGACCGGCTTCTGTCAGTGCATAGACGCCGCGCTCGGCCCTGGCAAACCAGCCATAGTAATTGTGCAAAAGGATGCTGGCGGCGCGCGGCGAAAGGGTTTTGAGGTCGCGCGGCCGTTTCGGGCCGTCGACCATCGCGGCGGCGCAGGCGAGCGCCTCCTGGCGATAAGCAGTCATGATCGGCTTCTTGCGTGTGCTGCCGCCGACGGACGGATCTCCCTTGCGGCGGTGATGCTCTTCGACCAGGCGCGAGCGCCGCCTGGGATCGCGGCGCGGCGGCAAGGCGGCGGGACTGAGCAGCAATTCCACCTCGCCCTTCTTGCCGACGCCCAACAGGCCGAAGCCGAGACGGCGGCAGAGCGCGCGGAAGCGACGGTCGTGCTCACGGCCCTTGCCGCGCGCCGACATATAGGCGGCGAGCCACACTTCGTCACAGGCCGCCGCGCGGTCGACGGCTTGCAGGACGAGCTCGAGGTTGAATTGCAGCTTGAGCTCGCAAATGACGACGACGTCCGGCTCGCCCGCGCGCAGGCCGACCATGTCACAGCCGCCGATCTCGCCCTTGACGGCGAAGTCCATGCTCTCGAGGAACCGCTTCACCGGCTCGTAGAGGGAGGTTTCCTGCATGCGATATGCCATAGCCGATTCGCAGCGGTCCGGTCGCGCGGACGTTAGCACAGTTCGCAGCGCCGGCTTTCAGGGGCGATGCAGGTAATCCTCGATCGACTGGGGTTTCATCTCGATCGAGAAGCCGGGGGCGCCTGGCGGCATATAGGCGGCGTTGCGGATCACGCAGGGTTCCAGGAAGTGCTCGTGCAGATGGTCGACATATTCGATGACCCGGCCATCCTTGCTGCCGGACACGGCGACATAGTCGATCATCGACAGATGCTGGACATATTCGCACAGGCCGACGCCGCCGGCATGCGGCCAGACCGGCAGGCCGAATTTGGCGGCGATCAGCAGCACCGCCAGAACCTCGTTCAACCCGCCCATGCGGCAGGAATCGATCTGCACGACGTCGATCGCGCCGCCGGCGATGAACTGCTTGAACATGATGCGGTTCTGGCACATCTCGCCGGTCGCGACCTTGATCGGCGCCACCGCCTTGCGGATTTTCGCGTGGCCGGCGATGTCGTCCGGACTGGTCGGCTCCTCGATGAAGAAGGGCTTGGCGAAGGCGAGGTCCTTGAGCCAGTCGATCGCCTGGCCGACCTCCCAGACCTGGTTGGCGTCGATCATCAGGTAACGGTCTGGGCCGATCACCTCGCGAGCGATCTTGAGACGGCGGATATCGTCGGTGCGGTCGCGGCCGACCTTCAGCTTGATGTGGTTGAACCCCTCGTCGACCGCTTCCTGGCAGAGGCGCCTGAGCTTGTCGTCGGGATAGCCGAGCCAGCCGGCGGAGGTGGTGTAGCAGGCATAGCCTTCACGCTCGAGCGTGGCGATGCGCTCGGCCTTGCCGGTCTCGGCCTTCTTCAAAATCTCCAGCGCTTCTGCCGGCGTGATGGCGTCGGTGAGATAGCGGAAATCGACGATGCGCACGATCTCTTCCGGGCTCATCTCGGCGACCAGGCGCCAGACCGGCTTGCCGGCTTCCTTGGCCCATAGATCCCAGACCGCGTTGACCACCGCACCAACCGCAAGATGCATGGCGCCCTTGTCCGGGCCGATCCAGCGCAGCTGGCTGTCGCCGGTCACGTGGCGCCAGAAGCGGCCGGGATCCCCTTTCACCCAGTCGAGATCGAGCCCCACGACGAGGTGGCGCAGCGCTTCGATCGCCGCGCAGCAGATCTCGTTGCCACGGCCGATGGTGAAGGTGAGGCCATGGCCTTTCAGCGACGGGACATCGGTGTCGAGGATGACATAGGCAGCCGAGTAATCCGGGTCCGGATTCATCGCGTCCGAGCCGTCGAGGCTTTGCGATGTCGGGAAGCGCAGGTCGAAGGTTCTGAGGTCTGTGATTTTGGTCATTGCTGCCTCGTAACTGGCTTGCCTCACAACTCAACTGGCGGCCGAAACGGCCTCAGATCGACCAGCCGCCGTCGATATTATAGGCCTGTCCTGTCGTGTAGGTGGCGCCGGCCAGGTAGACCGCAAGGTCGGCGATCTCCTCCGGCGTGCCGATCCTGCCCATCGGCTGACGCGCGATGAAGGCGGCGCGCGCGGCCTCATAGTCGCCCTGCGCCTGCATGCGGCCCTGGAGCGAGGGGCTCTCGACGGTGCCCGGGCAGACGGCGTTGCAGCGAATGCCCTTGGCGACATAATCGGCGGCGATCGACTTGGTCAGGCCGATCACGGCCGCCTTGGTCACGCCGTAGGCGAAGCGGTTCGGCACGCCCTTCGGGGCGCCAGCCACCGATGCCATGTTGATGATCGAGCCATCGCCGCGCTCCAGCATGCCGGGCAGCACGGCGCGGATGGTGCGGATCATGGCGCGCACATTAAGATTGAAGGCAAAGTCGAGATCCTCGTCCTTCATCTCCAGGATCGAGCCGGCATGGACGAAGCCGGCGCAGTTGAACAGCACGTCGACTTGGCCGATCTCGGCGAAGGCGGCCTTCACCGCCTCGTCGTTCAGCACGTCGAGTTTTCGCGTCGTGATGCCAGGCGTCTTGCCAAGCTCGGCCAAGGCCGCCTCGTTGATGTCGGTGGCGTGGACGATGGCGCCCGCCTTGGCGAAAGCCGGCGCGCTTGCCCGTCCGATGCCCTGCGCGGCCGCCGTGACGACCACGACCTTGCCAGTGATATCCGCCATGTTCTTTGTCTCCGTCTTTCAGCCGGGCCGTCGCTCGACGATATAGATGTGATCCGCCGCCAGCACGACCTCGTCGCGCTGGTTCAAAACCTCAACGCGTTCGACGACGCGTCCCGCGTTTGGCCGTTTCGGGTCGTCTTCCTTGGCAGCGATGGTGGTGCGCGTGCGGATCGTATCGCCGATGAAGACCGGCTTGATGAAGCGCAGCCGGTCGTAGCCGTAAGAGAAGGCGACCGGGTTGACGACGCTCGCCGTCAGCCCGACACCGACCGAGAAGACCAGCGTGCCATGCGCGATGCGCTGGCCGAAGGGCGTGGTCTTCATGAACTCGGCATCCATGTGATGCGGGAAGAAATCGCCGGTGTGGCCAGCATGGACGACGAAGTCCGTCTCGGTGATGGTGCGGCCGCTGGTGAGGCGCGAGGAGCCGATCTCGTGGTCCTCGAAATAGGTGGTCTGTTCCATGTCCGGCCTTACGGCTTTGCAGCCAGCGGCGTCGCCGGCGCGGCACTCGATTTATAGGCGGCCTCGACCAGCGCCATGGTGTGCCAGGCGTCCTCGACGGAGCTGACCAGCTCCGCGTCTTCGCCGGATGCGAAGCGCTGGACATTGGCCATGCGGCCGACAAAGGCATCGGGGAACCATTCGCCGGCGAGCGGCACGGTGACCCACTCCGACCCGCCTTTCGGATAGATTTCCAGAATGTCCGGCTCGCCGCGCGGATAGTCGAGGTTGAGGCCGAGCTTGACATAGGCTGCGCCCTCGGTGCCGCAGATGCGGAACTCGCAAGCCTGATGGCGGCGCCCGAATTTGTGGTCGTGGTTGATCGAGAGCGCGCAGCGCACCGTATCGCCATAGTCGAGGATGGCGCTGGTGCGGGTCTGCGCGACCTTGTGATTGGGATGGCCGAGCGTCTTGGCATGCACGCCCAAAGGATTGCCGAGAAGCTGGCGGATCAGATCGAGATAATGGATCGAATGCATGGCGATCTCGACGCGCGGCGCCTTGAGCAGGAATTCCCAGAGCTGCCAGGGCGTATCGAGCGCCAGAAGCGCGTCGAAATCGACGACCTCGCCCAGCCATCCACGGGCGATGGCGTCCTTCAGCGCCAGCATCATCGGCGCGAAGCGGAGCTGGAAATTGACCGCCGCCTTGAGCTGCTTGGCGCGGCAGATTTCGAGGATCTCCGTCGCCTCGCCGAGATAATTGCCCATCGGCTTCTGGATCAGCGCCACAGCGCCATCCGGCAAAGCCTTCAGCACCTCGACATGCCGGCCCGGCGGGGTGGCGAGATCGAAGATCGCGTCCTTTACCGCAGCCGCTTCCTCGACCGAACGGAATGCCGTCACGTCCCATGTGTCAGCCAGTTTTTGCGCCTTGGCCTGATCCGGATCGTAGAGGCCGGAAATCGGGAAGCCGGCCTTACGATAGGCGGGAAAATGCGCGTCGCCGACGATCGAGCCGGCGCCGAACGTCACGATCGAGCGCGGTTTTAAAGGCTTCGGCCAGGACTGCGCCAGCGATGCCGGATCGAAGGCATCAGTCATAATGGAAGACCTCGTCCATCGAGGCCCACCACTCGCCTTCTTTCCGCGTCTCAAGCGGCTCCTGACAGGGCATGCAAACGGACCACCATTCCTGCGTCTTCGGGTCGGCGGCCATCTTGGCCATGTCGGCGGCGTAGTCGGTGCCGTGATACTCGAAATAGGAGAAAAGCAGGTTCTCCGGCCGCTTCAGGTAGATCGAATAGTTCTTGATGTTACAGGCCGAGATCATGGTCAGCACGTCCGGCCAGACGGCAGCGTGAAGGCGGACATATTCCTCGACCTTCTCGGGCTTCAAGCCCAGAACCATTCCCATGCGCTGCATATCCGTCTCCCTATTTCGCGATCGCCGTGGTGAACTCGGCGATGCTTCTTGCCTTCACGGCGTCCCAGTCCCAGTCGATGCCGATGCCGGGCTCGCTGGGCGCCAGCGCATGGCCATTCTCGATGCGCATCTTGTCGCCCGTCAACTCGTCGAGCTGCGGAATATATTCGACATATTTGCCGTTCTGGATGGCGCAGACCAGGCTGACATGCAGTTCCATCAGGAAATGCGGGCAGACCGGCATGTCGAAAGCCTCCGCCGCGTGGGCGACTTTCAGCCAAGGGGTGATGCCGCCGATGCGACCGGCATCGACCTGGACGATGTTGCATGCACCCTTCTGCATGTATTCGCGAAAATGCCTTATCGAATAAAGCGACTCGCCGACCGCGATCGGCGTCGCGGTCGAGTTCGACAGCCGCACATGGGCGTCGATGTCGTCTGCCGGCAGCGGCTCCTCGATCCAGGCGAGATCGAGATCGCGCAACCGCTCGGCGCGGCGGATCGCCTCGTCGACGGAAAAGCCCTGATTGCAGTCGGTCATGATCTCGTAGCCGTCGCCGACCGCCTTGCGCACTGCCGACAGCCGCGCGACGTCCTCAGAACCGTGCGGCTTGCCTATCTTCACCTTGGAGCCGGCAAAGCCCTTGGCCTTCGCTTCCAGTGAATCGTCGACCAGTGCCTGTGTCTCGATATGCAGCCAGCCGCCCTCTGTCGTGTAGAGCGGGCAGCGGTCCTTGGCGCCTCCGGCGAGCTTCCAGAGCGGCAGGTTCTGTTTTCTCGCCCGCAGGTCCCACAAGGCGATGTCGATGGCGGCGAGCGCGATCGCCGTGATGGCGCCGATGGTGGTGGCGTGGGTGGCGAATTCGAGGTCGTGCCAGATCGCCTCGATCTTGTCGGCGTCGCGACCGATCAGGCGCGGCGCGAGATGGTCGGCCAGAAGCCGCATCACCGACGAGCCGCCGGTGCCGATTGTGTAGCTGTAGCCGGTGCCCGATGCGCCGTCGGCATCGGTGATGGTGACGATCGGCGTCTCCTGGCTGACGAAGCTCTGGATGGCGTCGGTGCGCTTCACCTTCGGCACGAGATCGACCATGCGCAGCTCGATCTTCTCGATTTTCGCCATGTTAGCTCCTCAGCGACTTGCCGGTTTCGGCGGAGAACAGATGCGCGCGGCTCAGGTCGAAGCTCATGCCGATCCTGTCACCGGCTTTCAGCGGCTTGGGATTGAGCATGCGCGAGACCCAGTCGGTGCCGTTGAACTCGGCGAAGACCAGCGTTTCGTTGCCGAGCGGCTCGGTGATGCTGACCGGCAGCTCGACGCGGTGGACTTCGGTCTCGCCGCCGGAGCTCAAGCCGTGGCCGGTCGGGTAGAAATCATCGGGGCGGATGCCGAATACGACCTTGTCGCCGACAGCCGTCTTCGACTTGAACTGGCCGGGCAGCGGCAGGCTGTCGCCGCCGCTGAACATCAGTCGCCCGTCGCTCACCGTCGCCTGGTGCAGGTTCATCGGCGGCGAGCCGATGAAGCCGGCAACGAAGTGGGTGGCAGGCCGGCTGAACACCTCGTCCGGCGTGCCGACCTGCTCGATATGGCCTGAGCGCATGATGACGATGCGGTCGGCCAGCGTCATCGCCTCGACCTGGTCGTGGGTGACATAGATCACCGTCGACTTGACCTTGGCGTGCAGCTTCTTGATCTCGGTGCGCATCTGCGTGCGCAGCTTGGCGTCGAGGTTGGAGAGCGGCTCGTCGAACAGGAAGACATCCGGATCGCGTACGATGGCGCGGCCCATGGCGACGCGCTGGCGCTGGCCGCCGGAAAGCTGCGAGGGGCGGCGCTCAAGCAGCTCGTCGAGACCGAGGATGGCGGAGGCTTCGGCAACGCGCCGGTCCATGTCGTCCTTGGCCGCACCCGCGATCTTGAGCGAGAAGCCGAGGTTCTCGCGCACCGTCATGTGCGGGTAGAGCGCATAGGACTGGAACACCATCGAGATGTTGCGCGAGCGCGGCGGCAGGTCATTGACCATGCGCCCGCCGATGTCGATCATACCGCCGCTGATGTCCTCCAGCCCGGCAATCATGCGCAACGTCGTCGACTTGCCGCAGCCGGAGGGGCCGACCAGCGCGATGAATTCGCGGTCGGCGATATCGAGATCGATGCCGTGCACAATCTCCATATTGCCGTAGCGCTTGGTGAGCTGTTTCAGCGAAACCGTTGCCATGGAAATCAACCTTTCACCGCGCCGGAGGTCAGGCCGCCGACGAGGTGTTTCTGGACGATATAGGTGAGGGTCAGCGCCGGGATGATCATTACCACGGCCAGCGCGCACATGCCGCGCCAGTCGATGGTGAACTCGGCCGTATAGTCGAGTAGGCCGACCGGCAGCGTCTTGGAATTGACGGAACGAGTGAGTTGCGAGGCCAAAGCGAACTCGTTCCAGCAGGTGAGGAAGGCGAAGATGGCGGCCGAGGCGATGCCCGGACGCGCCAGCGGAAATTCGACCTGCCAGAACGCCTGCCAGCGCGTGCAGCCGTCGATCTGGGCTGCTTCGGCAAGGTCCTTCGGCACTTGGCGGAAGAAGCCGTCGATCAGCCAGATGGTGAACGGCACGTTGAGCGCGACATAGGCCAGGATCATGCCGATATGAGTGTCGATGATGCCCAGCCGCACGTAGAGGAAGAACAAGGGCAGCGAGAGCGCGATGCCGGGCACGGTGCGCGTCAGCATCAGGCCGAGGAACATGCCCGACTTGCCGCGGAAACGGTAGCGCGCGAAGGCGTAGCCGCCGGCCATGCCGATGGCCACCGCGATCACCGTCGAGGTGACCGAGATGATCAGCGAGTTGCGGAAATAGTCAAGCACCGGGATGCCGCCTTTGCCGATGCCGCTGAACATGGCGACATAAGCGTCGACGGATAGCTGCTGCGGAATCCAGACCGGCGGCTTGGCCATGATCTCGACCGTCGGCCTCAGCGACGACAGCACGATCCATATGCCCGGCAGGCAGATCACCAGCATGGCGAGGAATAGGCCGACACGGTGCGCGATAGTCAGCGCGCGGCGCGTGAGGCGGGCGGAGGCGTTCTCGTCCATTCTCACCACTCCGCGCCGATCTGCGCGCGCGCCGCGGCGAGCTTGTTGTAGAAATAGACGGTGAAGGCGATCGACAGCAGGATCGAGAAATAGGCCATCGCATTGGCGAGGCCCATGCGGGCATCGCTGTAGGCGGTGCGCCCGACCAGCGTCCACAACAGCTCGGTGCGGCCGGCCGGGCCGCCATCGGTCATGATCTTGACGATGTCATAGGCGCGCGCGACATCGAGCGAGCGGATCGTCATGGCGATATAGGCGAAGGGCATGACGAAGGGCCAGGTGACATAGCGAAAGGTCTGCCAGGGCGTGCAGCCGTCGACGCGGGCCGCCTCGATCGGCTCCTTGGGCATGGCGAGCAGGCCGGCCAGGATCAGAATCGCGAAGATCGAGGTCGACGACCAGATCTCGGCGATCGAGATGGCGATGAAGGCGAGATGGCCTTCGATCAGCCACGGGATGGCGTCCTCAGTGATGCCCAGCGACTGCAGCGCATTGTTCACCAGGCCGATATTGTCGTTGAACATGAATTTGAACTGGAAGCCGACAAGGATCGGCGAGAACATCATCGGGAACATCATCAGCGTGCGCAGGATGCGCTGGCCGCGCGTTGCCTTCTCGACCAGCATGGCCAGGCCGAGGCCGAGCAGCATCTCGAGGTTCAGCGCGATGGTGAGCAACAGAACGGTGCGGCCGAAGGCCCACCAGAAGTCCGCATTGGTGAGGATCGACAAATAGTTCCTGAAGCCGACGAAGACGAAGAAGGTCTCGGGCCGCGTCAGGCGGAAGGGCGTGAAGCTGGAATAGAGCGACAGGATCAACGGTAGCACCACCACAGTCGCCAGCACGACCATGGCCGGAAGCAGCAGCAGGAACGGCGCGGATGGCTTGAAGCCCTTCATCAGGATCCTGTGGTGTATTGCATTCATTTCGGGCCGCCACGGGCATGGCCCCGGCCGGAGCGGAAGTCAGCGGCGACAAGACGCTGTCGCCTCCCCCATTCACGATGGGGGAGGCAGCCTTGGGAGTGCTGCTTAGAGCTTGCCGGCGTCCTGAAGGATCTGCGTCGCCTTGGCGGCCGCCTCGTCCAGGGCCTGCTTGGACGTCTTGTCGCCAAGGATCGCCGCCTGCAGTTCGGGGTAGACGGCGTTGGAGATCTCGATCCACTCAGGCGTCTGCGGCACGGCGAAGGCGTGCTTGGCTTCCTCCTGGAAGGCGGCGAGGACCTCCTTCTTGTACGGATCGTTCTCAGCCTGCTTCAGGTCCCAGTCCCAAACCGCGGTGCGGGTCGGCAGCGGGCCGGCGGCGGCTTCCAGCTTCTGGCTGTCCTCATTGGTCAGCCACCAGACGAGCGAAGCGGCGGCTTCCTTGTTGGCGCAGTTCTCGGTCACTGAGAAGCCGTGGAAACCCGACCAGCCGGTGCGCTTGCCGGAAGACCCCTTGGGCGCGACCTTCACGCCGACATTGCCGGCGACCTTCGAGGACTTCGGGTCGTTGAAGAAGCCGGCCCAGCCCGGCCAGTCGAGGTTGATCGCCACGGTGCCCGAGGCAAAGCCCTGGCCGAGATCGTCCCAGAGATAGTTGGTGGTGCCGGCCGGCACGGCCTTGGCCTTGTAAAGATTGACGAACCAGTCCAGCGCACGGATACCGGCCTCGGAATTGAAGACGGGCTTGCCATCCTTGTCGAGATATTCGCCGCCCTCGGCGACCACCATCTCGTAGAAGCGGCCGTTGATCGCCTCTTCCTTTCCGGCGAACTGCGTGCCGTAGAAATTCGGCGGGTTGGCGAAGAACTCGGCCTGGTCGGTGACTTCCTTCCAGGTGTCCGGCGGCGCAAGGTCGTAGCCGTATTTGGCCTTGAACTTGGCCTTGTTGTCGGCCTTCTCGTAGAGGCTCTTCTGGTAATAGAGCGCTGAGACATCGAACTGCGCGCGCGGCAGCATTTCCAGCTTGCCGCCGATGGTCGCGGCCTTGATCGTCGAGGGCACGAAAGCGTCGATCTCTTCCTTCGGCAAGAGCTTGCTGAGGTCGGTGTAAAGGCCCGTATATTGCGGCGCGAAGGACGAATGGTTCCAGCCGACGCACCAGTTGGTGCTGCCCGAGGCGATGTCGGACTTCAGCTCCTTGTCGATATCGAAGCCGTTCTTCTTGGTCAGGATGTTGACCTTGGCGCCGGTCGCCTTCTCCCATTCGGGGATGCGCTCGTAGAGCTTTTCATATTGCTGGCCGCCGATCAGCTTCACGTCGATCGTCACGCCCGGAAATTTGCCGGGCAGATCGGCCGAAAACGCAGTGCCGCTCAACAGCAGGCCAGCCAGGCCGGCGGAAATGCCTCGAACCAGTCTCGTCATGTTCTCCTCCCATGGGCTCGTAGCGACGGCCTGCCGAGTGCGCGACCGATCGCTTGAGCTTCATTCATATGCAAATAGCATTTTCATTTCCGGGTCAAGCCGATTGTGCTTCCAGCGGAATGAAGTTCATGCATATATGCAGATCGAAATTCACTGGAGGGACGGGTGGCAGAGGAAGAAGACGGGGACCGCTACCGCGCGCCGGCGCTGGACAAGGGGCTGGATATTCTCGAGTTGTTGTCCAGCGTGGACGGCGGGCTGACGCAGGCGGAGATCGCAAAGCGGCTCGACCGCAGCCCGAACGAGTTCTACCGCATGCTCGACCGCCTGGTGCGGCGCGGCTATGTCACCAAGATCGACGGCGACCGTTACTCGCTGACGCTCAAGCTCTTCGGCCTCGCGCAATTGCACGCACCGGTTCGCCGGCTGGTGTCCTATGCGACGCCGATCATGCGGGAGCTGGCCGAAACCTCATCGCAGGCCAACCAGTTGGTGGTGTTCGACCGGGGCGCCGCCGTGGTCATCGCGCAGCAGGAAGCGCCGCGCTATTGGGGCATCTCAATCCGCGTCGGCTCGCATATCAGCCTGTTCGACACCGGTTCCGGCCATGTGCTGCTTGCCTTCCGCTCGCCCGAAGAGCGCAAGATGATGATCGCCGAGCATCTGCAGAGCACCGAGCATCTCAACCTGACGCCGGAATTCTTCGCCCGCCTCGACCAGGTGCGCGACCGCGGTTACGAGATGATGGCGTCGCTGCAGACCGCCGGCGTCTACAATCTTTCGACGCCAGTGCTGGGGCCGGACGGCAGAGCCATCGCGGCGCTGACCATTCCCTACATCACCTTGGTCAATGCGCCCACGGCGCCGGACATCACACTGACGATCCGGCATCTGCAGGATGCAGCGGCAAGGCTCTCGCAGCTCGCCGGATCGGATGTGCCACAATCGTCGTAATTTCTTATTTGAATAATAGATTTTTCGGCGAGATAGTGTCGGAAGCCCGGGAGGATACGCCGCGATGATCATCGACACGCATCTGCACCTCATCGACCAGGGCGCGCTTCGCTATCCATGGCTTGCCGGTGTGCCGGCGCTGAACCGCGATTTCTCCTATGCCGAATATGCCGCCGATGCGCGGCGCTCAGGCATTGTAGCCGTGTTGCACATGGAGGTCGACGTCGACCCCGCCGACATCGCCGCCGAGACGGCGCATGTCAAGGCGATCGCCGGCCAGGCGGGCAGCCTGCTTCGCGGAGCGATCGCCTCCTGCCGGCCCGAGGAGGCCAGTTTCGAGGCTTATCTGGAAACGGTCAAGGCCGAGCCGTTCGTCAAGGGTTTCCGCCGCGTGCTGCATGTCGTTCCCGACGATCTTTCCGAAGGCGCGCTGTTTCGCCAGAACATCAAGCGGCTGGCCGGCACCGGCCTGACGTTCGATCTTGTGGTGCTGCCGCATCAGATCCCAAAGGCAATGGCGCTTGCCGACCTCGCGCCCGACGTCCATTTCGTTCTTGACCATTGCGGCGTGCCCGACATCAAGGGCAATGCCGAGCATCCGTGGCGAGAGCATATGGAAGCAATTGCCAAGCGGCCCAACGTCGTCGGCAAGATTTCCGGCGTCGTCGCCTATGCCGATCCGGCGACGTGGACGGTCGAGACGCTCCGGCCCTATGTCGAGCACACGATCCGGTGCTTCGGCTGGGACCGAGTGATCTGGGGCAGCGACTGGCCGGTCTGCACGTTGGGCGGCGGGCTGACGACCTGGATCGCCGCCACGCATGCGCTGCTGGCCGGCACAAGCGACTCGGAGCGGACACGGCTGCTCTCGGGAAATGCGCGCCGTCTCTGGCGGATATAGACGTCAAGCTCGCGGAGCGTCGCGGCCACAATCGGCACATCTAGCCAGCGGCTGGCGCGAAACTCTCCCGGAACAGGCGGTTGATATCGGCGACGACGCAGCGGGCGTCCTGCCGGCCGGCAAGGCCTTCATTGATGCGGTCCGAAGCCAGCTGCTGGAAGGCCATGTAGCCGTCATGGCGCGGGCGGACCCAGGCGCCCTCGAGTGTCGCCCGCGTAGCGCGATAGAAGTCGCCGGTCACGGCGTTGACGGCATCGTCCTCCCAGGCCGCGGCGTGGCCGGGCTGGCCGCCTGCGGCAGCATAAGGGCCGCGCTGCACGTCGCCGCTGGCGATCCAGTAGGCGAAGTCGATTGCCGCCTGGCGCTGGGCGGAAAAGGCGGAGACGGCAATGCCGGTGCCGCCAAGCGCCGAGCCGACCGGGCCGTTGCCGCTGGCGACCGGCATGTCGGCGAAGGCGAGGCGGTGCGGGCGGAAACCCGCCACCGCATAGGGAACATAGCCATAGATCAGCGGTGCGCAGGCGATGCGCGAGCCGGGCTTGGCCATCTTCTCGAAGACGGCGATCGGATCCATCGTCAGGCATGCGGGATCGACAAGTGCTGCGATCTCACGCAGCATCTCCAAGACGGTTTCGCCGGTCTCGCCGTCGACAAGGTCGGCCGAACCGTCGACTATGCATGGCCGGCCGAGATCGGCGGCCAAAGTGTAGAAGCACATCAGCGAATGCGGCGGCCGCAGCGGCAAGAGCACGCGGCCCTGCCCGGCAAGCGCCAGCACTTCGGTCCAGATCGCCGGCGCAGCTTCGATCAGATCGGGCCGCCAGGCCTGCACCTGGGTCGCGGCGTCGATCGGGAAAGCCCATTGCCGGCCCTGCCAGGTATAGCTCGGATAGGATTGGCCGACGCTTGCCGCAGCCAGCGCCTTGCGTTCCGCCTCGCGTCCGGGCACATCGAGCGGCGCCAGGCATTTCTCGGCGGTGATCTGGCCGACATGCGGGTGGTCGATGACGATCAAATCATAGGCGCGGGCGAGCTCTTCCACCCGGAAGGATTCGAAATCCTGCAGCGAGCGCTTTTCCCATTCGGTCGAGACGCCGGTCTTTTCCTTCCACAGCGCCGAGCATGCCGCCATCGGGTCGTAGCCGCGCGGATGGTTCCAGGTCATGCCTTTCAACCGGATCACAGGCCGAACTCCGCGCGGATTTTCTCGCTGTGCTCGCCGATCCGAGGGGCGGCCCGATCCACCTTGGCGCGCGCGCCGTCGACGCGCAGCGGCGAACGCGTGGTGAGGATCGACACGTTGTCTTCGCGTGTCACGGTCTGCAGCATGTCGAGCGTCTTGAAGCCATCGCTCTGCATCAGTTCCGACCAGGTCAGCACTTTGGCGCACCAGACATCGGCGGGTTCGAGGACGGCCAGCCATTCGCCGATGGTTTTCTCGGCGATGCGTCTGGCGATGATCGCCTTGATCTCGTCGCGGGCTGTGAACCAGGTCTCCAGCTTGTCGCGGAAAGGGTCTAGCTCAGGCAGTTCGAGCAGGTCGGCTATCTTCGGGATCGGCGTCATGGCAATCGCCAGGTAGCCGTCCTTGGCCGGATAGACGCCGTAAGGCGCCGAGAGATAAGCGTGGGCGCTGCGGAAGGACGAGCGCTTCGGCAGGCGGCGGCCGTCGTTGAGATGCGTGGTCAGCACCTCGAACTGGAAATCGACCAGCGCCTCGAGCAGGCTGGTTTCGACATGGCCGCCCTCGCCCGTGATGCCGCGCCGCACCAGCTTGGCGAGGATGCCTTGGGCGCAGGCGGCGCCCGCCAGCATGTCGGCGATCGCCAGGCCGAACGGCACCGGTCCCTGCTCTTCGTCGCCGTTCAGCCACATCACGCCGGAACGAGCCTGCGCGAGCAGATCCTGCCCAGGGCGCTTGACCCAGGGACCGTCCTCGCCATAGCCGCTGATCGAGGCATAGACGAGCCGGGGGTTGATTGTGCTGACATGCTCATAGTCGAGGCCGAGCCGCTCAATGACGCCCGGCCGGAAATTCTGGATCAGCACGTCGGCCTTGGCGACCAGACCGCGCAGCGCGGCGAGGTCGGCTTCGTTCTTCAAATCGATGGCAAGGCTTTCCTTGCCGCGGTTGATGGCGTGGAAAATGGTGGAATCGCCGCCGATCTCGGTGTCGCTGAGATAGAGCCGGCGCGACAGGTCGCCGCCATCAGGCCGCTCGATCTTGATGACGCGCGCGCCGAGGTCGAGCAGGCGCAGCGAACAGTAGGGACCCGACAGGAACTGGCTCATGTCGATGACGACGAGGCCGGTTAGCGGAAGTTCTTTGTCAGCGGCCACGATTCACTTCTCGGTCTTGCCGACAAAATCGGCCGGGTTCTTGTATTTCACGGTCTGCAGATGCTCGCAGTAGAGCACCAGCTCCCCTTCACCCTTGAAGACTTCATAGCTGGCGCGGATCAGGCCCATATCCCGGTAGCGCGGCTTTTTGTCGAGGTTGGTGCGGATCGAGTAGATGGTGTCGCCGATGAAGACCGGCTTGATGAAGCGCAGTCTGTCGTAGCCATAGGAAAAGGCGTTGATGCAGTTGGTGGCGACCAGGCCGAGCCCGGCCGAAAAGACGAAGGCGCCCGCCACCAGCCGCCTGCCGAAGATATCTTCCTTCTCGGCGAACATCTGGTCCTGCACGTAAGGATGGATGTCCAGCACCAACGCGTTGAACATATGGCTTTCGCCCTCGGCGATGGTGCGGCGAAGCGAGCGGATTTTGTGGCCGACCTGCCAGTCCTCGTAGAACCAGTTTTCCGAATTCCAGACAGGGATTTCGGCATGCGCCTCAGGCATGTCGGCGGGATGCGTCGAGGCGACACCGACGGTCGGCGAGAATGCGCTCATGATCCTCTCCGGCAGCTTCCGAAGCGGCCGGCAAAGCGGTTCCGGGCGCGATGCCGGATGACGAGATGCATGGTCGCTTTCCTCCCACTGTTTTCTTTTGTGAATAATATTTTCACATATGGGATTGCCTTGCAAGCGACGATCGGCGAAATTTTCGCAAGGCCGACACCAACGGAGGAGCCGCCGGCGGCGCCAGGAAGATCGATGCAAAGCGCCTGTCTTGCCTTCGTTGGCAGTCCCAATCGCGGGGCGCCCTACTTCCAGGGCGCGGCGTCTACGCCTTCGACGAGGGGACGCTCGCCGTGCAGAAGCTTGCCGAGACCGACGAGGTCAGAACGCCGATGTGCGTGCGGATCATCGGGGACCGGCTTCAATCCTGATCTTAGCGAGTGGAGTTCTTAGCGACTGACTTTGCTCACTGGCCGATCCGCGCGAACGAGCCGGTATAGGTCTGGCCGGCAAGCGTGTAGGTGACGTTGAGCATTCCCGGCGACGGCATCGTGGCGGTGATGTCGGCGCCGTTCGGCAAGCGTCCGAGCTTCAACGTATTGCCGGAAATCCTGCCGGAGCCGTCGGCGACGCCCGGCTTGTTGTCGGCCAGGTCGCCCCATGCGTAGCTGGCCGTCACCTGCCCGCCTGAAGACACGGTCAGGATCGCCAGCTTGCCGTCATACATGCCGTTGAGCTGCCCCGCCCATATGCCGGAGAATGCGGCGTATCTGGCGGGAACGCCCTTGCCGGGTGGAACGATCGCGGCCGCCTCATCCAGCACCGCCGAATTCGGTGAGGCCGGAGCGGGAGCGGCGGCCGGAGCGGGTTGCGGGTCAGCAACAGGCTGTGTGTCTGGGGTCGATTGACAAGCAGCAAGCGCGACCGCAATGCAAAACATCGGCAAGAGACTGTTTGGCCGCGCAAGCAGTCCAGATTGAACCCGTTCCTCTACCAGTTTCCCACCCAAAACCGGAACTCTCATAAGCATCCCTCCGACAGGAAGCCTTAGCCTAGTTGCGGCCACCGGCATAGGGATTTCCTCGGGCGCTTGTTTCGCCGAATAGGACCTGCGTTCGCTTCCGCTGGAGCAGCTTTCCCGACATCTCGACTTGCAGGCATCCATCGACGCTCCGTCGCGGGCATGATGCCGGAACTCCCGTCAATGCCCAGCGTTCCAAAAGAAACCAGTAGCGAGCGCGCTCCGCCGATCCGAGCAAAGATTGTTCGTGAATTCCTCCGAGAAGAGCGCGATAGGTGCACGGAGGTCCAGCCATGGCTTTCACGCTTGAGAGTCCAGCCTTTGAAAACGGCCATACCATTCCCGAGCCGTATGTCCGCAACGGAGGCAATTTGTCGCCTCCCCTGCGGTGGAAGAACGCACCGGCCGGGACCAAAAGCTTCCTGCTCGTCGTCGAGGATCCCGATGCGCCGCGCGGCATGTTTCGCCATTGGGCTGTCTACGACATTGCCGCCGGGCGAGACCGCTTGCCGGAAGGCACCGCCGGACCGGAAACTTTCCACCAAGCCGTGAACGACTTCGGCAATACCTATTATGACGGTCCCCAGCCGCCAAAAGGGCACGGCGTTCACCATTATCACTTCCGCCTTTCAGCACTCGACGTTGAGGCGCTGGAACCCGGCGGAGAACCGGAAATCGCGAATCTTCTGGCCCAGGCGGAGCCGCATATGATCGCCACTGCCGACCTCGTCGGCACATATGAAAGCCGCTGATGCGCGATCCGACGCATCCTGTCGGCATTCGATCATGCCCCCGTTCGAACGAGGAGAAAGACAATGCCGGACAAGAAAACCATCGAAAAGGCGCGCGAGGACAAGCGCGAAGGCAAGTCGGCTAGCACGCAGGCCGGTGAATTCGTTCACGCGGAAATCGACAAGGTCCGCAAAGGCAAGCACGGCGCCCGCTCCACCAAACAGGCGATCGCCATCGGCCTTTCGGAGGCGCGCCGCGCGGGCGTCGACCTGCCGCCCCCCAAAAAAGGAGATGTGAAGGAGACCACACGCAAGAGCGCCAAATATGCTTACGAGGCAGGCCAGGGCGAACGGAAGCCAAAGCGCCAGCCGAAGGTCTCGAAGGCGGTATCGAAGGTGCTTGAGGGCGAGCCGAAGGGCACCGCCTCCCACAAGGCTCTGTCGAAGCAGGCCAAGAGCGCCGCATCCGGCCGCACGGCCGAAGAGCGGTCGGCGGCGGCAAGGAAAGCCGCTGAGACCAAAGGCGCCGCCGGACGATCGGCGGCAGCGCGAAAAGCAGCCAGAACCCGCGCCCAGCACGGTTAGAGCAATTTCAGGTCGAGCGGTTGCCCGTTCGTGCAGCAGTTCAGGAAGGACTGTTTGGTGGAGCCAATCGGAATCGAACCGACGACCTCTTGAATGCCATTCAAGCGCTCTCCCAACTGAGCTATGGCCCCACTCCCGGCAGTCGGCCGGCGCCGTTTCCGGCGAAGAGATCCGGCGCGATTGGGAACCGCGCCGTCGTTTAGTGCTGGCGGCTTCTAGCGCCGCCTTCGGTCAAGATCAAGCCTTGAAAAGCCGCTTTTTCGTCACAGGCCAAAATGGCCGGCAAACGAACTCAGACTTCGTCATCGTCGTCGCCGACGCCGATCATATCGGCGACGTCATCGTCCTCTTCCTCTTCGTCGGCAAGGAAGGTGTCGTCTTCGTCGTCGCCGAGATCGACATCCTCTTCATCGTCGCCAAGATCTGGAAGGTCGTCGCCGCCGCCCTTCACCTCGTCATCGGCCTCCTCGAGCGAGACGACTTCGGCGCCTTCCTCTTCCTCGGCATCCACTTCCTTCTCGGCGACTTCCTCATCTTCCTCGAGGGCGGAAATCTTGCCTTCCTCGAAATAGGAGCGTGGATAGCTCTTGCCGGTATAGGGCGAGACGATCGGGTCTTTGTTGAGATCGTAGAATTTCCGACCCGTTTCGGGGTCGACACGCTTGGTGCCAAGTTCAGCTTTTGCCACAGCAGGCCTCGTCAATAAAAGAGTGGTCCCCATAACGGCAGTTTTGAGCGCTGTCAAAGCCAAAAGCCGGCATTGTAAAATGCTCGTGTTCGAAGGCCTCGCACAAGGGGATGACCATTGCAACGCACCGTGATACGAGACCGCCGCAGCATGACGAACCGAGCCGGTCAGCCGGCATTTCATTTGGAAGACAAGGATGTCTCACTCCGCCGCCGCTAAGCCGGCCACGGCCCGCAAATCCCCTGCCCTTGCCGGCACCGCGCGCGTGCCGGGCGACAAGTCGATCTCACACCGCTCGTTCATGTTCGGCGGCCTTGCCTCCGGCGAAACCCGCATCACCGGCCTGCTCGAAGGCGAGGACGTGATGCGCACGGGCGCCGCCATGAAGGCGATGGGCGCGCATATCGAAAAGAACGGCGGCGAATGGGTCATCCGCGGCATCGGCAACGGCGCGTTGCTGCAGCCTGAAGGCCCGCTCGACTTCGGCAATGCCGGCACCGGCTCGCGCCTCACCATGGGGCTCGTCGGCACCTATGACATGGAGACGACCTTCATCGGGGACGCCTCGCTTTCGGGCCGGCCGATGGGCCGCGTGCTCGACCCGCTGCGCCAGATGGGCGTGCAGGTGCTGAAGGCCGCTCCCGGCGACCGCATGCCGATCACGCTGCGCGGCCCGAAGCATGCAGCACCCATCACCTATCGCGTACCGATGGCATCCGCCCAGGTGAAGTCGGCGGTGCTGCTTGCCGGCTTGAACACTCCCGGCATCACCACGGTGATCGAACCCGTGATGACGCGCGACCATACCGAAAAGATGCTGAAGGGTTTCGGCGCCAACCTGAGCGTCGAGACGGATGAGCGCGGCGTGCGCCACATCTTTATCGAAGGCCAGGGCAAGCTCACCGGACAGACGATCGCCGTGCCAGGCGACCCCTCCTCTGCCGGCTTCCCACTGGTCGCGGCGCTGGTCGTGCCGGGTTCGGACATCGTCATCGAGAACGTGCTGATGAACCCGACCCGCACCGGGTTGCTGTTGACCTTGCAGGAAATGGGCGGCCGGATCGACATCCTCAATCCGCGCAATGCCGGCGGCGAGGACGTGGCGGACCTGCGCGTGCGCTCCTCGGAGCTGAAAGGCGTGGTGGTGCCGCCCGAGCGCGCGCCCTCGATGATCGACGAGTATCCGGTGCTGGCCGTCGCCGCGAGCTTCGCCGAGGGCGAGACGCTGATGCAGGGGCTGGAGGAACTTCGGGTCAAGGAATCCGACCGTCTGGCGGCGGTGGCTAGAGGCCTGGAGCTCAACGGTGTCGACTGCACAGAGGGCGAAGCCTCGCTCGCCGTGCGCGGCAGACCGGGCGGCAAGGGACTCGGCGCTCATCCGAACGGCCCCGATACGGCGGTGAAGACGCATCTCGACCACCGCATCGCCATGAGCTTCCTCGTCATGGGCCTGGCCACCGAGAAGCCGGTGACGATCGACGACGCCAACATGATCGTGACGAGCTTTCCGGAATTCATGGGACTGATGAAGGGGCTGGGCGCGGAGATTGGGTGAGGGCGATGGACTGGAGCCGAACTGAGACGCTGGCGGGACAGCGCCCCCCTCTGTCCTGCCGGACATCTCCCCCTCAAGGGGGGAGATCAGCTGTCGCGTCGGCTTTCGCCAATCACCAGCGTTTAAAGATCGAGCGGAGCGCCGAAGCTGCCACAAGTGGGGGAGATGTCCGGCAGGACAGAGGGGGGCGCGAAGGATCGCGGCGGTTATTGTATTTGTCGCCCCCTCCAACCGCGACGCTCCATCCATGAGCACTCCCTTCACCATCGCCATCGACGGCCCCGCAGGCGCGGGCAAAGGCACGCTCGCCCGCCGGCTTTCCGACCACTACCGCCTGAACCTGCTAGATACCGGCCTCACCTATCGCGCGGTTGCCCTCAAGCTGCTCGAACTCGGTCTGCCGCTCGACAATGTCTCGGCTGCAGAAACCGCGGCGCGGCAGGTCGACCTGTCGAACCTCGACCGCACCGTGCTCGCCGCGCATGCGGTGGGCGAGGCGGCCTCCAAGGTCGCGGTCATTCCGACCGTGCGGCGCATCCTGGTGGAGAAGCAGCGGGCCTTCGCCAAGGCGCCGCCGGGTGCTGTGCTCGACGGCCGCGACATCGGCACGGTGGTGTGCCCCGATGCCGACATCAAGCTCTATGTCACGGCAAGCGCCGAAGTGCGCGCAAGGCGTCGGCTGGCCGAGATCGAGAGCATGGGCGGCAGCGCCGATTTCGCCACCATCCTTGCCGATATCGAGCGCCGCGACGAGCGCGACATGGGCCGCGCCGACTCGCCGCTGAAGCCGGCGGCAGACGCGCACTTGCTTGATACCAGCGAAATGGCTATAGAAGCCGCGTTTCTGGCGGCGATGGCGATCGTTGACGACGTCCTTGCCAAGAGAAACAAGGCCTGATCAGGTTTTTCGATTGCCGTTGGCGGCGAAAATACCCATATCGGGCACGAACCAGCCTGCCAGCATTCTTCATGCGCCGGACTTGCCGCCTGAACAGCGGCCAAGGGCTTTCAGCCCGGAACGCCGGCAGGCTCACGCAACGCTAACCCACGGCGCCCGCCCCGCTTGAAGACCGGGGTATTCCAGGAGAAACAATGTCAGTAGCTAATCCGTCTCGCGACGATTTCGCGAGCATGCTCGAAGAATCATTCACCGCCGGCCATTCCGGCGAGGGCCAGGTTGTCCGGGGCACGATCACCGCGATCGAAAAGGACATGGCCATCATCGATGTCGGCCTCAAGGTCGAAGGCCGCGTGCCGCTGAAGGAATTCGGCGCCAAGGGCAAGGAATCCTCCCTCAAGGTCGGCGACACCGTCGAGGTCTATGTCGAGCGCATCGAAAACGCGCTTGGCGAAGCCATGCTGTCGCGCGAGAAGGCTCGCCGCGAGGAGAGCTGGGTGCGTCTCGAAGAGAAGTTCACCAAGGGTGAGCGCGTCGAAGGCGTCATCTTCAACCAGGTCAAGGGCGGCTTCACCGTCGACCTCGACGGCGCCGTGGCGTTCCTGCCGCGCAGCCAGGTCGATATCCGGCCGATCCGCGATGTCACCCCGCTGATGCATAACCCGCAGCCCTTCGAGATCCTCAAGATGGATCGCCGCCGCGGCAACATAGTGGTGTCGCGCCGCACCGTGCTCGAAGAGAGCCGCGCCGAACAGCGCTCGGAAATCGTGCAGAACCTCGAGGAAGGCCAGGTGGTCGAAGGCGTGGTCAAGAACATCACCGACTATGGTGCGTTCGTCGACCTCGGCGGCATCGACGGCCTGCTGCATGTCACCGACATGGCCTGGCGCCGCGTCAACCATCCGACCGAGATCCTCAACATCGGCCAGACGGTCAAGGTGCAGATCATCCGCATCAACCAGGAAACCCACCGCATCTCGCTCGGCATGAAGCAGCTCGAGTCGGATCCGTGGTCGGATATCGGCACCAAGTTCCCGATCGGCAAGAAGATCAAGGGCACCGTCACCAACATCACCGACTACGGCGCGTTCGTCGAGCTGGAGCCGGGCATCGAGGGCCTCATCCACGTTTCGGAAATGTCGTGGACGAAGAAGAACGTGCATCCCGGCAAGATCCTGTCGACGACGCAGGAAGTCGACGTGGTGGTGCTCGAGGTCGATCCGGCCAAGCGCCGCATCTCGCTCGGCCTCAAGCAGACGCTGGAAAACCCGTGGCAGGCTTTCGCCTCGAGCCATCCGGTCGGCAGCCAGGTCGAGGGCGAGGTCAAGAACAAGACCGAGTTCGGCCTGTTCATTGGCCTGGAAGGCGACGTGGACGGCATGGTGCATCTCTCCGACCTCGACTGGACCCGTCCGGGCGAGCAGGTCATCGAAGAGTACAATCGCGGCGACATGGTCAAGGCGCAGGTGCTCGACGTCGACATCGAGAAGGAGCGCATCTCGCTCGGCATCAAGCAGCTGGCCCGCGACACGGTCGGCGAAGCGGCCAGCAGCGGCGAGTTGCGCAAGAACGCCGTCGTCACCTGCGAGGTCATCGGCGTGAAGGATGGCGGTCTGGACGTGCGGCTGGTCGACAGCGGCATCGAGACCTTCATCAAGCGTTCGGACCTTTCGCGCGACCGCGACGAGCAGCGGCCCGAGCGCTTCACCGTCGGCCAGAAGGTCGATGCCCGCGTCATCGCCTTCGACAAGAAGACCCGCAAGCTGCAGGTCTCGATCAAGGCGCTGGAAATCGCCGAGGAGAAGGAAGCGGTCGCTCAGTACGGCTCGACCGACTCCGGCGCTTCGCTGGGCGACATTCTGGGCGCCGCGCTGAAGAAGCAGGGCAACTAAAGCCTTCCGGGAAAGCCGTTTGCGGCTTTCCGTCGGAATTGCGTAAGCCCTTTGGCGAACAGCAAAAACCCCGCCGGAGCGATCCGGCGGGGTTTTTCTATTGTCTGGATTTCCGTGCGGTCAGGCGCGTCCGTAAAGCGGAACCAGCGTGCCGCTCATCGCCAGGTTGGCGGGCGAGGCGAGGTAGGCGATCGCTTCCGCCGCGGCCTCCAGGCTGACCCATTTGGCGAAATCGGCATCGGGCATGTCGGCGCGGTTGGCGGGCGTGTCGAGCGTCGAGGGTGCCACGGCATTGACGAGGATGCCCTTGCCCTTCAGCTCCTCGGCCATGGCCACCGTCATCGCCGCGACCGCCGCCTTGCTTGCGGCATAGGCGACCATGCCGGAGCCGCGCCTCGGATCGAGTCCGGCGCGCGCGGTGACGTTGACGATGCGGCCGGCCGTGTTGGAGTCCAGCATCGAGCGCACCGCGGCGCGGCTGCACAGGAAAGCCGTGCGGGCATTGGTGTCCATCATCTCGGCGAAGGAGGCCGACTCGATCTTTTCGACCGGCGCCATGGTGAAGCCGCCGGCAAGGTGGATCGAGGCCCAGAGCTCGGGAACCTGATGGTAGAAGGCCTCGACCTTGGCCGAATCCGACAGGTCGACATTATGCGCCAAATGCACGCTGGCATGGGCTGCGTAAGGAAAATGCGGCGGGGCCGCCGCGTGGGCATTTGGCACGTGGCAGATCGCGCCTTGCTCCAGCAGTCTGCCGACAACCGCGCCGCCGAGCGCCCCAGTGCCGCCCGTCACCACGACATGCCTGCCATTCAGCGTTTCCGTCATACCTAGACCGCTCCTGTCATTTTTTTATGATTATATCTTGGGTTATGCCGCCCCAGGCTCGAACGTCGCGCCTTTCGCGCTGTCACTCAATTGAAATATCGACATGGCTGGCGCAGCGTCTTTGCATGCGTCGGACCTTGGCGGGCGGCATCGATTTGCCGGCGCCGAAAGGGGTCAACCGGCAGATGCACCGATCTTTCAGTCGACGGTGATTTCGATGACGCGCGGCTTGCCGGCCGCCCGCGCGCGCTTCAGCGCCAAGGCAAGGCCGCCGGCCCCGGCCAGCCGCTCGGCCTCGATGCCATAGGCCTCGGCGAGCTTGCAGAAATCGGGCGGTGCCGGCGACACGCCGACCGGCTCGACGCCGACATCGAGCATCGAGGTTTCGATCTCGCGATAGCCGCGATTGTTCCAGACGACGAAGATTACCGGCGCTTCGGCGTCGAGCGCGGCGCCGATCTCCGGCAAGGTGAACTGGAATCCGCCGTCACCGGTGAGGCACACCACCGGCGCCTCGGGCACGGCAAGGGCCGCCCCGATCGCCGCCGGCGGACCGTAGCCCAGCGCGCCGAAGCCGGTCGCGGCGTTGAACCAGCCGCCGGGACGGTCGTGGTCGTAATAGAGGTTGGCGGCATAGATCGGCTGGGTCGAATCGCCGACGATGATGGCGCCCGGCAGCGCGTCGCGGATTGCCTCCACGGCGCGCACCTGCGCCAGATATTCGGGCCTCAGCTCGGCCCGAGCAGCCTCGCGCGCGGCGGCCGAGCGAGCCTCGCCATCGCTTGCCGCGGCATGGCCAGATCCGATCGCTGCAAGCAGCGCCTCGATCGCTTCCGCGCAATCCGCGTGGATGCCAACCGTCACCGGCCGGCGCGCGATCTGGTCGGCGCCGATATCGATGCGGATCAGGTTCGGCGGCAGCACGAAGCCGCCGTCGCCATAACCGTCATAATCGGTCGGGCCGAATTCGGTGCCGGCGGCAATCACCAGATCGGCATCCGCCATCAACGCGCGCACGGCCTTGAGGCTGGGGCTCGCCGGCACGCACAGCGGATGGCCGTGCAGCAGGCCACGCGCATTGGCGGTCTCGACCACGGGGGCGCCGAGCATCTCGGCCAGACGCCGCAGCGCCGCATCGGCTTTCTTGGCGCCGCCGCCTGAAAGGATCAGCGGACGACGTGCGGCCCTGCAAAGCCGTGCCGCCTCGGCGATCGCCGCCAACTCCGGAGCGGGCGGCGCGGCATTGCTAAGGACGGCCGCAACACCATCGGCGGGCTTGACCATGACGTCGGTGGGGATCTCGATATGCACCGGCCCCGGGCGTGAGGAGGAGAAAACGGCGAAGGCGCGGGCGAGCGCGCCGGGCAACTGCCCGGCCTCGGTGATGCGCTCGGAAAACAGCGCCACCTTCTCCATCATGCCGCGCTGGTCGGGCAGCTCGTGCAGGAATCCAAGCCCCTTTCCCAGCGTGTCGGTGGCGTTGACGCCGGAGATGACCAGCATCGGCACCGAATCGGCGCGCGCCTGTCCCATGGCGGTGATGGTGTTGGTGAGGCCCGGCCCGGTGATGACGAAGGCGACGCCGGGACGGCCGCCGGCGCGCGCATAACCGTCGGCCATGAAGCCGGCGCCCTGTTCGTGGCGCGGCGTGACATGGCGGATCTTCGAGCCCGCCAGGCCGCGATAGAGTTCAACCGTATGCACGCCCGGAATGCCGAAGACGGTGTCGACGCCATGCGCCTCGAGCAATTTGATCAGCGCCTCGCCGATGGTGGTCATTGGTTTCCTCCCTTTTCCGGCGCCAAGCCGAGCTCGGCCTCTATGGCTTTGACGCCAATCGCCGCCAATTCGCCAGGCGAGAACATCTCTGCTGCCAGGCAGCCTTCGATCCAAAGCCCGTCGATGATCGCGTTGATCGCGATGGCATGGCGGCGCAGCTCGCCTGCGTCCGGCTTGCGTCGCTCGGCGGCGAGCACCTCAGCAACGACTGCTTCCACCTCGTCGCGAAAGCCGAGATAGCCTTCGCGATGGGCATGGGCGAGCGCCGGATCGGCATTGGCGCGGCCAAGGAAGGTTGCCCAGAGCGAAAACACCCGCCGGTCGACGATCGGCGCGTTGAGGTTGGCGGTGACGAAAGCCGCGAGGCGTTGGCGAGGCGAGGGGTCTTCCATGACCAATGCCGCCTTCGCCTGCTCGGTCATGCGGCCGACCAGCGCCGTATAGGCTTCCTGCAGCAATTCTTCCTTGCCGGGAAAATAGTGCCGGATCAGCCCGGCGGTGACGCCGGCGCGCAAGGCGATGGTGCGCAAGGTGGCGCCCTGAAGGCCATATTCCGCCACGCTGTCCAGCGTCGCATCGATCAGATCCTGCCGCCGCCGCTCCTCGCCCTCGCGGCGGAACTTGCGGCGCGCATTCATTGGCGCAGGATCGGCCGCGTCAGGCATGTCGGCCCGCCTTCGCAGGCGATGCAGAGCGCATCCGCCTCGAACGTCTCGACCGTGCAGCCGGCAGCTTCCATCGCGGCCTTGGTCTTGGGAAAACCCGCAACGGCGATGACCTTGTGCGGGCTGGTTGGCAGCACGTTCAGGCTGAGGCCGTTGGAAGCGGCGAACTCTTCGGCGTCGCCTTCGACCAGCCGGATGCCGCGCGCCTTCAGCATCTGATAGAACGCCGCCGGCAGAAGCGGCGAATGGACCAGGGCCAGGTCGTCGGCCAGCGGGCTGATCACCGACATCAGATGCAGGCACGCCTCTTCGCCCTGCCACAGCGGCAGATCGAAGCCGTAGACGGAAATGCCCAGCGGCGTCAGCAGGTTGGAAACCTGCTGGATCCCTTCCTGGTTGGAGCGCACACCACGCCCGATCGCCAGCGTGCGGGCATCCACCCATACGCAGTCGCCGCCTTCGACCTGACCAGGCGCCTCGACACGACCGAGGACGGGAATGCCCAGTCTCTTATAGGTTTCCTCATGCAGCGAGGGCTCCCGGGCGCGCAGTGGCTTGCCCATGGACAGGATCAGCGCGCCGCGGTCGGTCATCAGCGACGGGTCATGCGTGAACACCGAATCCGAAAGGCCGTCGGCCGTGTCCTCGATCCATTCGATCTCGGCGCCGGAAGCCGCCACCATGTCGGCAAGGGCCGCATGCTGCACGGCTGCTTTCGCCGGGTTGAATCCCGGGCCATAGTGCCAGGCCGCCCTGTCGGCGTCGCGCATGGCGTTGGCCGCCGACCGCATCAGCACGCGCCGCAGCGGCGCCGCCATGGACTGTGACCCGAAAGCGCTCATCGATGCCCTTTTAAGATGAAAAAAATCGTGAAAATTTCATGAAAGGCTATTTATACACTTGCGCAACAAGGCCGCAAGTGCCGTAATGAGCGGGATTGACGGGCTCGCGCTGTCGGGTCCATGCTGAAGTCTGGAGCGGGTCAGTGCAGCGTATGTTGATTAGCCGGATAGACGTTCGACGACCTGCAGTCGGCCAGATAGAGGTCACCCGGTGAGCGCTGCAGCAGCTGCCGCAGTCCAATCCGGTGAGGCGCAGAACGGCGCCGCCGAAGCCATCCATGTCGAAAACCTGCACAAGAAGTTCGGCCAGTTGCACGTGCTGAAGGGGGTTTCGCTGTCGGCGCGCGACGGCGAGGTGGTCGCCATCATCGGCGGCTCCGGTTCCGGCAAGTCGACGCTCTTACGCTGCATCAACTGCCTGGAGAACCCCACAAGCGGCATCATCCGGGTCAATGGCGAGGAGATCAAGCTCAAGGCCGACAGCCACGGACACACCGTTCCGGCCGACCGCAGGCAGATCGAGCGCATTCGCTCGAGGCTCGGCATGGTTTTCCAGAATTTCAACCTGTGGAGCCACATGACGCTGATCGAGAATGTCATCGAGGTCCCGGTGCATGTGCTCGGCGTCAAGCGCGGCGAAGCGATCGCCCAGGCCGAGAAGCTGCTCGCCCGCGTCGGGCTGGCGGAAAAGCGCGACGTCTATCCGGCTTTCCTGTCCGGCGGCCAGCAGCAGCGGGCCGCGATCGCCCGCGCGCTGGCGATCAATCCGCGCGTCATGTTGTTCGACGAACCGACTTCAGCGCTCGATCCCGAGCTGGTCGGCGAGGTGTTGAAGGTCATCGGCGACCTGGCGCGCGAGGGGCGTACCATGGTGCTGGTGACGCACGAAATGAAGTTCGCCCGCGAGGTCTCGACGCATGTCGTCTATCTCTACAACGGGTTGGTCGAGGAAGAAGGTCCGCCGGAACAGCTGTTCGGCGCGCCCAAATCCGAAAGGCTCAAGCAATTCCTTCGCAATGTCGGCTAGGTGCCGGCATCAAGCGGAGCGAAAAACCGGGAACAACAACAAACTGGGAGTCCTGACATGAAGACTGTTCTCAAGACATTTGCCGCCGCGCTGCTTCTCGGCGTCGCGGCGATGGGCGGAGTGGCCAAGGCCGAGCAGGTCAAGATCGGCGTCGCCGCCGAACCCTACCCGCCCTTCACCTCGCCCGACGCCAGCGGCAAATGGGTGGGCTGGGAGATCGACTTCGTCGACGCCGTCTGCGCCGAAGAGAAACTTGACTGCGTGATCACGCCGGTGGCCTGGGACGGCATCATCCCGGCTCTGACGACCAAGAAGATCGACGCCATCGTCTCTTCCATGTCGATCACCGACGAGCGCAAGAAGACGATCGACTTCTCGGACAAGTACTACAACACCCCGACCGCGATCATCGGGCCGAAGGACCAGAAGTTCGGCGCCACGCCGGACGATCTCAAGGGCAAGGTGATCGGCGTCCAGGTCTCGACCGTGCATGCCGTGTACGCGAAGAAGCACTTCACCGGCGCCCAGGAAATCAAGGAATACCAGACCCAAGATGAAGCCAACCAGGATCTGGCCGCTGGCCGCATCGACGCGGTGCAGGCCGACTCGATCGCGCTCGGCGAATTCCTGAAGTCGGACCAGGGCAAGGCCTGCTGCGACCTGAAGGGCATGGTGGCGCCCGACGACGAAGTGCTTGGCCCGGGTGTCGGCGCCGGTATCCGCAAGGAAGACACCGCGCTCAAGGAAAAGTTCAACGCCGGCATCAAGGCGATCCGCGCCAACGGCAAGTACGACGAGATCTCGAAGAAATATTTCGACTTCGACATCTATGGCGGCGCCACGCAGTCGAACTGAGCCCTCTCGAAATGAGTGAGGGCATGGCGTCCGCGCCATGCCCGATCTTGCCACGCGTGCCCGCCGCTTACCTGACCGTCGGCGGCTCGCCAGCAATCCGGGGACGAAGCTGATCGACGCCTTTCTTCCGGCCTCCGCGGCCGGCATCATCGAACTCCTGTCGCCCGTGGCGCCCGGCTGGGGCGGCACGCTGCTGGTCGGCCTGCTGCATTCGATCGAGATCGCTATAGGCGCGACGTGCCTCGGCCTCATGATCGGCACCGCGGGCGCGTTCGGCAAGCTCTATGGCGGCCCGGTGACGCGCGATCTGCTCGCGGTCTACACGACTGTCGTGCGCGCCGTGCCGGAACTGGTGCTGATCCTGCTGCTTTATTACGCCGGCACCGACCTCATCAACCAGGTGCTGACTGCGATCGGCTACAGCCGTGTCGACATCAGCGGGCTCGCGGCCGGCATTTTCGTGCTGGGTTTCGTCCAGGGCGCCTATTCGACCGAAGTCATCCGCGGAGCCATCCTCGCCATCCCGCAAGGCCAGATCGAGGCCGCCCGCGCCTACGGCATGTCGCCGGGCCTGATGCTGCGACGCATCACTGTGCCGGCCATGCTGCCCTTCGCCATCCCCGGCCTGGCGAATCTGTGGCTCATCGCCACCAAGGACACCGCGCTGCTTGCCGTCGTCGGCTTCTTCGAACTGACGCTGGCGACGCGCCAGGCGGCCGGCGTGACCAAGGCCTACCTGCTTTTCTACCTTGCGGCCGGCGCGCTCTATCTCGCGCTCTCGCTGTTCTCCAACCTGATCATCGGCCGCGTCGAGGCCTGGTCGCGGCGCGGCATGCCCTCCGTCAGGGAGGCGCGCTGATGTCCGCCGAAGCCTCCGCGATCCACTTGGCGGCGCGCGCCTCGATCTGGCTCAAGCCGCACCGCATCGTGCTGATCCTGATCGGGCTGGCGCTGGTTCTGTGCGCCGCCGTCTTCATGCGCTGGGACTGGCTGCCGCAATATTGGGAAATGGGCCTGATAGGCATCTGGCGGACGCTTTGGATTCTCGCCGTGACCTGCGCGCTGGGCTTTGCGCTGGCCGTGCCGCTCGGGCTCGCCCAGGCCGGCGGACCGATCTGGTTCTCGGCGCCGGCAAAGGCCTTCTGCACCATCATCCGGGGAACGCCGCTGCTCCTGCAGCTCTGGCTGCTCTATTACGGCCTCGGCTCGATCTTTCCGCAATATCCATGGATCCGCGAATCGTGGCTTTGGCCGTATCTCAGGCAGGCCTGGCCGTATGGCGTGGTGGCGCTGACCTTCTCCTTCGCCGGCTACGAGGGTGAAGTGATGCGCGGCGCATTCGCCGGCGTGCCGCGCGGACAGTTGGAGGCCGCCCGTGCGTTCGGCATGAGCCGCTGGAAAATCTTCCGGCGCATCTGGCTGCCGCAGGCCTTCTACCGTGCGCTGCCGACGCTGACCGGCGAGACCGTGCTGCAGTTGAAATCGACCCCGCTGGTGGCGACGATCAGCGTCATCGATATCTTCGCCGTCTCCTCCAAGGTGCGCCAGGACACCTACCTGACCTACGAGCCTTTGCTGCTGCTGGCGCTGATCTATATGACGATCACCGGTATCCTGGTCTTCGTCTTCAGCCGGATCGAGGCACGGATTCCGGTCAAGATCGGATAGCGAATAGAGAGTAGCGAATAGCGAGTAGTTTCTTTATTTCCCCCTACTCGCTATTCCCTATTCGCTACTCGCTGCAGGGCAACACTGATGCAACTCACCCTCGCCCAGGCAACAGGCCTATGCCGGATGGCGGCGCTTGGCGCCGGCGCCAATGAGGAGGCGGCGCAGTCGCTGACAGCCTCGATCATCGCCGCGGAGGCCGAAGGCCTGTCGACGGTGGGGCTGTCGCATTTCATCGACTATCTGGAAGCGCTCGAAGCCGGCCGCATCGACGGCAACGCCGATCCGGCGATCACGCGGCCGGCGCTCGCCGTCTATCTTTCGGATGCGCGCGGCGGACTTGCCCATATCGGCTTCGACCGCACAATCGACGACCTGGTCAAGGCGGCAAAACTGTTCGGGGTCTCGATCTTCTCGCAGAAGAACGCCTATACATGCGGGGCGCTCGGCTATTTCACTGGGCGGCTGGCCGAACAGGGGCTGGTGTCCTTCGCTGCCACCAACGGGCCGGCGGTGCTTGCCGGCTCGGGCTCGGTCAAGCCGGTCTATTGCACCAATCCGATGTCCTTTGCGTCGCCCGCCGCCGACGGGCCGCCGCTGATCATCGACCAGTCGTCGAGCGCGACCGCCTTCGTCAACATCCGCAAGGCGGCCGAGGACGGCAAGAAGATCCCCGAAGGCTGGGCGCTGGATGCCAGCGGCAACCCGACCACCGATCCGGCGGCGGCGATGAAGGGCGCCATGCTTGCCTTTGGCGGCCAGCGCGGCGCCAACATCGCTTTAATGGTCGAGGTGCTGGCCGCGGGCATTTCCGGCGCCAACTGGTCGCTCGACGCGCCCTGGTTCACCGATGGGGCGGAGAGCCCCGGCACCGGCCTTTTCGTTCTGGCCATCGAGCCAAAGCTGCTCGACCCGAATTTCGAGCGGCGCATGAAGGACCAGCTCGAGCGGTTGCGGCGGCGCTATGGCGTGCATATCCCCGGCCGCTCGCGCGCTGACGCCGCCGAGAAGGCAAAGGCGCGCGGCATCACCACGTCCAGGGCAGTGGTGCAGCGCATTTCGGAATTCGCCGAGCGTTATTCGGCCTGATTTTTCCCTCCGCGATTGAACTTTTTTCGACGTGACACGACCCATATCCGGCACCCCACGCCGCGAGCCGCCCGATTGGCTTCGTCCGGCTCGCGGCTGGCGGCGCCACGCCGGGCGTTCAGGGCGGGGCGGGCGTGCTTGCTTCACGCCACCTTGATGCCGTCTCAGGTCAGGCCGTCTCGTTGGACTCTGCTTCGGTGTGGACACTGCCCGGAAAACCCCGCTTCGGCGGGGTTTTCTGTTCTCCCAAATGCGGCGGGGCAGGCATTCCGGGCAAGTTCAAAAACAAGCCGACGGCGACTTCCGGTCGCTCTTTGCCTTTGGCGAGAAACGGATTAAGAAACGGCTTCAGCCAAGCATTTGCGCGCGGAGCCACTCATGACCGAAATCCTGCAGACCCCCAAGCTCGTCGTCGTCTTCGGCGGCTCGGGCTTCGTCGGTCGCCACGTCGTGCGAGCGCTGGCCAAGCGCGGCTACCGCATCCGGGTCGCCTGCCGGCGGCCCGACCTTGCCGGCCATGTGCAGCCGCTCGGCAATGTCGGCCAGATTCAGCCCGTGCAGGCCAATGTGCGCGTGCGCTGGTCGGTCGACCGCGCCGTGCAAGGCGCGGACCATGTCGTCAACCTGGTCGCCATCCTGCATGAGACCGGCCGCCAGAAATTCGGCGCCGTGCACGATTTCGGCGCGCGCGCCGTCGCCGAGGCCGCACGCTCGGTCGGCGCCGGCCTCACGCAGATCTCGGCGCTCGGCGCCGATCTTAATTCGCCGTCCAACTACGCCCGCACCAAGGCGCTGGGCGAAAAGGCCGTATTCGAGACGATTCAGGATGCCGTCATATTCCGCCCGTCGATCAATTTCGGACCGGAGGACCGCTTCTTCAACCGCTTCGCCGGCATGGCGCGCCTGTCGCCCGTCCTGCCGCTGATCGGCGGCGGGCAGAATAAGCTGCAGCCGGTCTATGTCGGAGACGTCGCAGAAGCGATCGCGCGCTCGGTCGACGGCAAGGTCAAGGGCGGCCAGATCTACGAGCTCGGCGGCCCGCAGGTGCTGACCTTCAAGGAATGCATGGAAGAGCTGCTCGCGGTCATCGACCGCCGGCGGTTGCTGGTGCCGGTACCGTGGTGGGTGGCGAACATCCAGGCGTCGATCCTGCAGCTGTTACCCAATCCGCTCCTGACCAAGGACCAGGTGCTGCAGCTGCGCGAGCACAATGTCGTCTCGGACGAAGCCGCCAAGGCCGCCAGGACGCTTGCCGGCCTCGGCATCCAGCCGCAGGCGATCGCCACCATCCTGCCCAGCTATCTCTGGCGCTTCCGCGCCGCCGGCCAGTTCCAGCAGCGCCGGCCGATCGCCGATCGGTAACCAGCCGCTTCAAGCCCGGCGGGAGACCTGCATCGGCAGGCCGCCCTGCGGCTGCGTGGTGAGTTTCTGCACCGGCCAAGGTCGGGTCTGCGATGTCGCGTCGAAGCGGAAGCGCGACAACAGGATCGCCAGAGCGATGATCGCTTCCTGCATGGCGAAGCTTGCACCGATGCAGACGCGCGGCCCGGCGCCGAAGGGCAGGTACTGGAAGCGGTCGATCCTGTCGCGGTTTTCGGGATGGAAACGCTCCGGCATGAAGGCGTTCGGCCTGTCCCAGAGCTTGCGGTGGCGATGCACCACCCAGGGCATCACCAGCACGGCGGCGTATTTCGGAATGTATAAGCCGTTCCAGGTCTCCGGTTCGATCGGCTCGCGGTTGATCGAGGGCGCAGGCGGATAGAGCCTGAGCGCCTCCTCGAAAGCGGCGCGGGTGAGCGGCATGGCATCCAGCCACCTGGTCGGATCGGGTTCGCGCGCCAGCACGGCGTCGATCTCCTGCTCGATCTTGTCGCGTTCCCAGGGCGCCCCGGCGAGGCAATAGATCGTCCAGCCCAGCGCCCGAGCGGTCGTCTCATGGCCGGCGCCGATGAAGGTGATGATGTTGTCCTCGACTTCGGCGCGGGTCAGCCCGTCCGGCCCCTCGGCGCGCAGCAGAAGCGTGAGAAAATCCTGCGGCACGCCGTCGGGATCGCGCTTCAGCCGCTCCTCGCGCATCTTCACTGTGTTGGCCACGATATTGCGGAAATAGGCCATGGTCTTGCGGCCGCGGATGCGGGTTAGCCGCGGCAGCCATTCCGGCGCGCGCAGAAGGTCAAGCGGGTCGACACGGCCCATGGTCTCGAACAGGCGGTCGATCTCCTTGGCGAAGCTGCCGGGCTCGCCGGCGATCTCGCCGGAAAACAGCGTTTCGGCGAGGATGTCGTAGGTGAGCAGCGTCATGTCATGCGCGACATCGGTCATGCCGCCGGCCTCGTAGCGGGTGACGAAATCCAGCGTGCGCTTCAGCATCGGCCCGGCGAAGCCGAAGATGTGGCGCGGTGTGAACACCGGCGCCATCGCCTTGCGCGAGCGCCTCCACACCTCGCCTTCGGCGGTGAGCAGCCCGTCGCGCAGGATCGGCCGCAGGATCAGCTGGCGCACAGTCGCCATCTTGTAATTCCTGGCGTTATCGATCAGCACATGGCGGATGAGGCCGGGATCGTTGGCGATGACCAGAGGGCCGCCGATGCCGGTGACCGAGATCCAGGGCTCGTTGTAGGTATGCTCGCCCCACAGCTCGAGCGGATTGCGGTAGACGATGCGCATCATCTCCAGCGTCGAAGGCGGCGTTGTGCGCGGCGTCGGCGCCGGCGGCACGAAAGGGGCGGGCTTGGTGTCCATGAAGCATGCTCCGCTGACAGCCGAATGTAGTGTCCGACGAAGCGGGCGTCCATCTGGCCGAGCAGGTCCGCGACCGTCACCAAATGTGGCTCGCGTCCAGCCAGCTTGCCGGTCCGTCGGCTGGGGTGAATGAAAGGCTTCTCGCCAAGCCGGCAAAATGGCCGCAAACCTTGGAAAACCAGCCGTTTGCGCCTATATCTAGGACATCAAAACGGCGCGATTCGGGGTGACTTTCCCGTGCCGGACCATCGACATCAATCAGACAGGTATTCATGAGCGACCAGACCGAAAGCGCCATTGGCGTGGAAGCCGAGTACGGCGCCGATTCCATCAAGGTTTTGAAGGGGTTGGATGCCGTTCGCAAGCGTCCAGGCATGTATATCGGCGATACCGATGACGGCTCGGGCCTGCATCACATGGTCTATGAGGTGGTGGACAACGCCATCGACGAGGCGCTGGCGGGCCACGCCGACCTCGTCTCGGTGACGCTCAACCCCGACGGTTCCGTCACTGTGATCGATAATGGCCGCGGCATTCCGACCGATATCCACTCCTCAGAGGGTGTTTCTGCGGCCGAAGTGATCATGACGCAGCTGCATGCCGGCGGCAAATTCGACCAGAACTCCTACAAGGTTTCCGGCGGCCTGCACGGCGTCGGCGTCTCGGTGGTCAACGCGCTTTCCGCATGGCTCAAGCTCAAGATCCGCCGCAACGGCGAAATCTTCGAGATGAGCTTCACGCATGGCAATGCCGACGCGCCGTTGAAGGTGACGGGCACATATGAGCAGAACAAACAGCCCGGCACCTATGAGGGCCGCAGCGGCAGCGAGATCACCTTCTTCCCGTCGGCCGAGACCTTCACCATGGTCGAATTCGACTATGGCACGCTGGAGCACCGGCTGCGCGAGCTTGCCTTCCTCAATTCCGGCGTGCGCATCGTGCTGACCGACGCGCGTCATGCCGACCTGGTGCGCCACGAGCTGCATTATGACGGCGGCCTGGAAGAGTTCGTCAAATATCTCGACCGGGTGAAGAAGCCGCTGATCGAAACGCCGATCGCCATCCGCGCCGAGCGCGACGGCATCACCGTGGAAGTCGCTATGTGGTGGAACGACAGCTACCACGAGAACGTGCTGGCTTTCACCAACAACATCCCGCAGCGGGACGGCGGCACGCATCTGGCGGGCTTCCGCGCGGCGCTGACCAGGCAGATCACCGGCTATGGCGAATCGTCCGGCCAGACCAAGAAGGAAAAGGTCTCGCTGACCGGCGACGACTGCCGCGAAGGCCTGACCGCCGTTCTATCGGTCAAGGTGCCGGACCCGAAATTCTCCTCACAGACCAAGGACAAGCTGGTTTCGTCCGAGGTCCGCCCGGTGGTGGAAAGCCTGGTCAACGAGGCCCTGGGCACCTGGCTGGAAGAGCATCCGAGCGAGGGCAGGGTGGTGGTCGAGAAGGTGATCCAGGCGGCGGCCGCGCGCGAGGCCGCGCGCAAGGCGCGCGACATCACCCGCAAGAGCTCGCTCGGCGTCACCTCGCTGCCCGGCAAGCTCGCCGACTGCCAGGAGCGCGATCCGGCGAAGTCGGAAATCTTCATCGTCGAGGGCGACTCGGCCGGCGGCTCGGCCAAGGGCGGACGCTCGCGCCAGAACCAGGCGATCCTGCCGCTGCGCGGCAAGATCCTCAATGTCGAACGGGCGCGCTTCGACCGCATGCTCTCTTCGGACATGATCGGCACGCTGATCACCGCGCTCGGCACCTCGATCGGCAAGGACGAGTTCAATGCCGACAAGCTGCGCTACCACAAGATCATTCTGATGACGGACGCCGACGTCGACGGCGCCCACATCCGCACGCTGTTGCTCACCTTCTTCTTCCGGCAGATGCCGGAGCTGATCGAGCGCGGCCATCTCTACATCGCCCAGCCGCCGCTCTACAAAGTGACGCGGGGCAAGAGCTCGCAATATCTCAAGGACGAAAGCGCCTATGAGGAATATCTGATCGGGTCCGGACTGGATGAGGCCTCGCTGGTGCTGGCTTCCGGGGAGGTACGGACAGGACAGGACCTGCGCGCCTCGGTCGACGACGCGCTTTCGGTGCGCCAGCTGATCAACGGGCTGCACACGCGCTATAACCGCAGCGTCGTCGAGCAGGCGGCGATCGCCGGTGCGCTCAATCCCGACGTGCTTGCCGATCTGGGCCGCGCCAATGCCATGGCCGAGCGCGTCGCGAAGCGGCTCGACATGATCGCCGAGGAGACTGAGCGCGGCTGGACCGGCAGGCTGTCGACCTCCAATGACGGTTCGGGCGGCTATGTGTTCGAGCGCACCGTGCGCGGCGTGAAGGATGTGGTCCAGCTCGACGCCGGGCTGATCAATTCGGCCGATGCGCGCCAGCTCGACCGCTACGCGGCGCGCCTGGCAGAAGTCTATGGCGAGCAGCCTGCCTTGCGTCGGAAAGAGACCTCGGAACTCCTCTCGGGGCCGCTGGCGCTGCTCAACGCAGTGTTCGCTTCAGGCCGCAAGGGCCTCACCATGCAGCGCTACAAGGGTCTCGGCGAGATGAATGCCGAGCAGCTCTGGGAAACCACGCTGGACCCGAATGTGCGCTCTCTGCTGCAGGTCAAGGTCAACGACGCGACCGACGCCGACTCGCTGTTCTCGCGGCTGATGGGCGACGAGGTGGAACCACGCCGCGAGTTCATCCAGGACAATGCGCTGTCGGTGGCCAATCTGGATATCTGAGCGCGCCCTTACAGATTCAAAAAGAAAGGCCCGACAGCTGTCGGGCCTTTCTTTTTGATGCCTGCCATGACGCTCAGTGATCCATCGCCTTGACGATTTCCTCGGTCATCTTCTTGGCGTCGCCGAGCAGCATCATGGTGCCGTCCTTGTAGAACAGCGTGTTGTCGATGCCGGCATAGCCGGAACCGAGCGAGCGCTTGACGAAGAGGCAGGTGCGGGCCTTGTCGACGTCGAGGATCGGCATGCCGTAGATCGGCGAGGACTTGTCGTCGCGCGCAGACGGGTTGGTGACGTCATTGGCGCCGATGACATAGGCGACGTCCGCCTGCGCGAATTCCGAGTTGATGTCCTCCAGCTCGAACACCTCGTCATAAGGCACGTTGGCCTCGGCCAGAAGCACGTTCATGTGGCCGGGCATGCGTCCGGCGACCGGGTGGATGGCGTATTTCACCTCGACGCCGTTGGCCTTGAGCTTGTCGGCCATTTCGCGCAGCGCATGCTGCGCCTGGGCGACCGCCATGCCATAGCCGGGCACGATGATGACCTTCTGCGCGTTCATCATCAGATAGGCCGCGTCGTCGGCCGAGCCCTGCTTGACGGTGCGCTCGATGCCGTCGCTGGCCACGGCAGCGGTCTCGCCGCCAAAGCCGCCGAGGATGACCGAGATGAAGCTCCGGTTCATGCCCTTGCACATGATGTAGGACAGGATCGCGCCCGACGAGCCGACCAGCGCGCCGGTGATGATCAGCGCCAGGTTGCCGAGGGTGAACCCGAGTGCCGCCGCCGCCCAGCCGGAATAGGAGTTCAGCATCGACACCACGACCGGCATATCGGCGCCGCCGATCGGGATGATCAAGAGCACGCCGAGCACCAGCGAGGCGGCGACGATCAGCCAGAAGACGAGCTTGGACTCGGTGGTCACGAGCAGCACGATCAGCACCACCAGCGCGATACCGAGCGCGATGTTGATGAGGTGACGGCCGCCGATCATGATCGGCTTGCCGGACATGCGTCCGTCGAGCTTCAGGAAGGCGATGACCGAGCCGGTGAAGGTGATGGCGCCGATGGCGACGCCCAGGCTCATCTCGACGAGAGCCTGGGCATGGATGTCGCCTGCGGTGCCGATACCAAAACTTTCCGGCGCGTAGATGGCGGCAGCCGCCACCATCACGGCGGCGAAGCCGACGAGGCTGTGGAAGGCGGCGACCAGCTGCGGCATCGAGGTCATGGCGATGCGACGCGCGGTGACGGCGCCGATGCCGCCGCCAATGGCGAGACCGAGCACGATCAGGCCGAAGCGGCCGGCCGAAGGCAGCGCCAGCGCCAGCGTTGTGGCGATGGCGATGCCCATGCCGATCATGCCGTAAAGATTGCCCTGGCGGCTGGTGGTCGGGTGCGACAGGCCGCGCAGCGCCAGGATGAACAGGATGCCGGAGACAAGATAGAGGAAGGAAGCGAAGTTGGCGTTCACGTCACTTTTCCTTCTTCTTGTACATGGCGAGCATGCGCTGGGTGACGAGGAAGCCGCCGAAGATGTTGACCGAGACCAGCACCAGCGCGACAAAGCCGAAGCCCGCGGCCAGGCCCGAAGCGGCGATGCCGACGGCGAGCAGCGCGCCGACGACGATGACCGAGGAGATGGCGTTGGTGACGGCCATCAGCGGCGTGTGCAGCGCCGGCGTCACCGACCAGACGACATAATAGCCGACGAAGATCGCCAGCACGAAGATGGCGAAGCGGAAGACGAAGGGATCGATGGCGCCACCCGAAAGCGCGTGCGCGGCATTACCGGCAGCCTCGCCTGCGGGCGCGTTGGCAAGGTCCTGCACCGCAAGGCGGACGGCGGCGGTCGCCTGATCGAGCTGATCGAGAGCTTTCTGCAGCTGTTCCATCACGCGGTCCCTTTCGACTTAGACGAGGGCGACTTGGCTGCGGCGGGTTTCTTCGCCGCGATCTTCTTCGCAGCAGGCTTGTCGAAGGCGTCAGCGACGATGGTCGTCGCGGGAATGGCAGCCGGCTCGGTGCGCGGCTCTTCCGCCGCCTTGGCGAAGGCAGGATGCACGACTTTGCCGCCATCGGTCAGCATCGTGGCCTTGACCAACTCGTCGTCGCGCTTGATCGAAAACTGTTTCGTCACCTTGTCGACCATCGTCTCGAGGAAGGCGTAGAGATTCTTGGCGTAGAGCAGCGAGGCGGATGCAGCAACACGACCGGGCACGTTGAGATGGCCGACGATCTTGACGCCGTTTTCTGTCGTCACGACTTTGCCGGGCACCGCGCCTTCGACATTGCCACCGCGCTCGACCGCCAGGTCGACGATCACCGAGCCCGGCTTCATCGAGGCGACCATGGCAGCCGAGATGAGCTTCGGCGCCGGACGGCCAGGGATCAGCGCGGTGGTGATGACGATGTCCTGCTTGGCGATGTGCTCGGCAGTCAGCGCCGCCTGCTTGGCCTGGTATTCCTTCGACATTTCCTTGGCGTAGCCGCCGGCCGTCTCGGCCGCCTTGAACTCCTCGTCCTCGACCGCCAGGAATTTGGCGCCGAGCGATTGCACCTGCTCCTTCACCGCCGGACGCACGTCTGTAGCGGTGACGATGGCGCCCAGCCGCCGCGCGGTGGCGATGGCCTGTAGCCCGGCGACGCCGACGCCCATGACGAAAGCTTTCGCCGCCGGCACTGTGCCTGCCGCCGTCATCATCATCGGCAGCGCGCGGTCATATTCGGCGGCCGCGTCGATCACCGCCTGGTAGCCGGCGAGATTGGCCTGCGAGGAAAGCACATCCATCGACTGGGCGCGGGTGATGCGCGGCATGAATTCCATCGAAAAGGCGGTGATGCCGGCCTTGGCCATCGCGGCGACAGCGGCATCGTTGCCGTAAGGATCCATGATGGCGATGACGGCGGCGCCCGGCTTGTAGCCCTTGAGCTCGCCATCCGTCGGCCGGCGCACTTTCAGCACCACATCGGCCTTTTTGGCGTCGGCCGCCGTTCCGATCGCGCCGCCGGCAGCAGTGAAATCCTGGTCGGGAATGCGTGAGCCGAGGCCGGCACCCTTCTCGACGATCACGTCGAAGCCGAGACCCGCCAGGCGCTTGACCGTCTCCGGCGAGGCCGCGACGCGCGGCTCGTTCGGGTCAATCTCGCGAGGGATGAATACGATTTGTCCCACCGGATGATCCTTTCGGCTGGAACCTTGACTGCGCAAGGCGTCGGCCGGACGTCCGGCGACGTCGAGGGCAATGGGCTTGGGAAGTCTACCGCAGAATGAGAGTGCCGACGGCCATGATCAGGATAAACAGGATGGTCGCCGAGAAGAAGCCGCCGACGAAGAAACCGAAGGCCATTGCAATAAGGACGGCGGCACAGAACAACGAGCCGTATTTGGCAAGACCGAGGAAGCCTTTGTAGGTACGGTCGTGCTCGGCATAGTCCATCTGCGCGCCCAGCTCGACAGGACCGGTCGGCGTGTGATCAGCCATGGAAGTACCCCTTCGAAAATGCCTTCGAGGCACATAGCGAAAAGCCGAACCAAGAGCAATGGCGCTATTGCCGCACAGTCCGCGACAACAGCCTCAAACGAAAGTTGAAATCGAATGCCGCGCGATGTCGACGCGGCCGGCGCGGGATTTCAGCCCGCGAGGTGCGGGAAAAGGCCGAGCAGGCCGACAACGATCAGGTAAAGCGCGACGATGTAGTTGAGGAGCCGAGGCATCACCAGGATCAGCACGCCGGCGATCAGCGAGATCAGCGGCGTCAGCGCGAGCGAGTGGATGGTCATGCGGGTTCCTTTCTTATGACAGGCGCGACCGCCTGGGCAGACCGGGCTGCGGAGCTTGTATTGACGCAATTCCGGACGGAAAACCGCTCACACTTTTCCTGGAATTGCTCTGACAACGCCGCCGCCGGCGAAAGGTTCATGGCCTGCGTTCAGGCAGCGGCGCGGTAGTATTTCGCCGTCGGCAGAATGGTGAGGGGCGTCAGCCGGTTGATGGCCGGATTGCCGAACATCATCCGCTGCTCCATCGGCGTCGATCTGAAGAACGGCAATCGTTTGAGCGTCAGGCGCATGTTTTCGCCGGCCGGGATTTCGAACAGTGCGAGCGGGGGAAGAACGCCCGGAAATACTTTAGCCTCTGTCCTCTGCACGGCCTGAAAGTAACGAACGTAAAAAGCGGAATGCTCCATCTTGACCGGCGTCAGTACCGAGTCCTGGCCAAAATAACAGGAGGCGACCATGGCAATCCTGAGTGTCAGGAAAGGTATCACTCCGGGCGACGGTGCGCTGGCAGGATCGGCTGCGAACCGGGTTCCATCGATGAAGGTTTCTCCGCGCGCAAGCCGCTCCTTCAATATTTCCGGATAGGCATCGACGGAGGGCGAGAACGGGCACTCGCTGGTAATATAATGGAAACGCAGTGTGCTGACCAATTGGCCATAGCAATAGACACCGAACCGGTAGGCGTTGGGCAGATTATCCCAGCGATCCTCGAACATACCGCTCGCGATCGGGCCACACATACCTGAGCGTCGATAGGAATTGTAGCGGAGCCGGTATATCGCCTCCTGATCTTCACCCCCGGTGATGAGACGATATTCGACATGATCCAGCAGTTGCATCATGGATCGGTTGAGCGCCGAGTCGATTCTAGCGCTGGCGTCGACCGACGCGCTCTTTCTAGCAACAACCATAGTCTGTCCTCGAATTCCGCTTATAAATAAGCTATTCGAGTTGAAATGAGACACAAGCTGAAAATTCGATATCGCTGGTTTACCGGTTGTTAACCTTAACGGCCGTGAATCGTTCGGCGATCTCATGTGAAAAATGCAGGATCGTGCAGTCGGGTTGTCTGATCCGAACTGGCGGCGATCACCGCGGTGATTCTGAAATCAGGTGCTGCGCGCACCAGGACGTGGCGGATTTAGACAGCGCCCGAGCTGTCATCCTTTCATTGGGTGAACATTCGATCTGTTTTTTGAACGCAATTCCAGGTGAGACACACTCCGCACCTTTCCTGGAATAGCGTTCAGCTGGCTGTCCGTTTGCCGGCGATATACAGATCCGCGGCAAACGGCCACGTGACACTCGACATCGTCTCGATGCCCGACGCGCTGAGCGCGGCGCCGAAGAGGAAGCCCTGCACGAAGTCCGGCTTGACCAGATGGACCAGCGTCTTCAGCTGCTCGAAGGTTTCGACCCCTTCGATGGTGACCGAAAGGCCCAGCGTCCGGGACAGGCCGACGATGCCCTTCAGAAGATCGAGCGACTGCCGGTTCTGGTTCAAATCGATCAGGAAGGAGCGATCGATCTTGATCTTGTCTAACGGCAGCTTGTGCAGATAGCTGAGGCTGGAATAGCCGGTGCCGAAATCGTCGAGCGCAATGCGGACGCCAAGCGTCTTCATCTCTTCGATCAGCTCGCGCGTCAGCGATTTGTCGTCGAGCAAGGCGGTCTCGGTGACCTCGATTTCGAGCCTGTGCGGCGCAAGGCCTGACGCCGCCAGCGCGTCACGAACCTTCTGCACCACGTCGCGGTTGCGGAAATCCTTGGCCGAAAGGTTGACCGATACGCTGGTCTGCGTCGGCCATTTGGCGCATTCGGCGCAGGCCGCCTGCAACACGAAAGTACTGATGTCGGCAATGATGCCCATTTCCTCGGCGAGCGGGATGAAGACGCTGGGCGAGATCGGGCCGAGATCGGGATGATCCCAGCGGCAGAGCGCCTCGCAACTGGCGATGCGCATGGTGCTGGTGGCCACGATCGGCTGGTAGACGACGCGCAACTCCCTGGCCTGCACGGCATTGCGCAGGTCGGCCTTCATCAGCTGGCGATTGCGGAACGCGGCATCCATTGATGCCTCGAACAGCCGCCAGCTGTTCTTGCCGAGCTCCTTGGCCTTGTAGAGGGCAAGGTCGGCCTTGACGATCATGGCGTCGACATCGGTGTCTTCGACCCTGGACAACACGGCGCCGCCGCTGGCCTGGATGCGTAGGCTGTGACCGGCGACATCCACCTCCCCCTGCAGGTTGACGAAGATCTCGTCGAGCAAATCGTTGAGATGGCTCTCGTCCTCGATGCGGTCGAAGAAGACCATGAACTCGTCGCCGCCGAAACGGCTGACATTGATGCCTGGCCCAGCGACCGCAGCCAGCCGCTCGGCCAAGGCATAGATCAGCCCATCGCCGACCGGATGGCCGAGTGTGTCGTTGACGCTCTTGAAATCGTCGAGGTCGAGCACGGCGAGGCCGCAGAGCCGGTCGCGGTCGCCGGACGCCATGGCTTCGCCGACCAGTTCGTTGAAATAGGCGCGGTTCGGCAGCCCCGTCAAATTGTCGTAGCGCGCCATGAAGCGGATCTTTTCCTCCGCCTCGACGCGGGCCGTCACGTCCTCGAAGGTGATGACGCCCAATTCCTGACTGCCTTCGCGCGCGGAAAATTCATAGTGCTGGCCATTGGCAAGCGAAACCAGCACCTTGCGGTCGCGGCCTTCGCGCAAGGCGCGCGTCAGCTGCGCCTCGATGTAGCGGCAGTCCTTTGGCGCCAGCATGCCGCCAGCAACGCCGCGCATCAGCAGACTGTGGATCGAGCGCCCGAGCAGCGCCTCGGATGATTTCAGCGACATCAGATGGGCAGCCTCGGCATTGGCGACCGCGACGCGCCCGTCCGGGCCTAGCATGACCAGGCCGTGCGACATGGTGTTGAGCGCGCGGTCGAACCGGCGCGTCAGGTTCCTCGCCTGCTTGTGGCCGATGACCGCGGAGAAGAGCACGTTGCGGACATGGTCAGCGCTGCTGATCGTGACGAACGTCAGCGGGATGATCATCAAGCCGAGGACGACAGAGGCCATATCCATGCGCAGGATGAGCGCAAGAGCCGCCGGCCCGACGAGCGTCAAGGAAAAAATCTGGACCATGCGCATGGACCCGTAACTTCGCCCGACAACCGTTACCAGGGTCGTCAACGACAACGACACCGACGCCAGTTCACCAAACTGGTCAGGACGCAGGTAGATCGACACGAAGCAGAATGACCCCAGTGCGAGGCCCTGCGCGCTGCCTTTGATAATGTAGTTGCGCTCTATCGCTTCTGCCTCTGCGACACTTGCTATGGTGCCGCCCGCTCTATGGAAGCCTTGAATGCTGAAGTACCGCCAGAGGCTGGCCGATAGCAGAACGAAAGCCAAGGCCAGATAAAGCAGATCCTGCGTGCGCAGGTAGACCATGAAACCGACAATCCAGTAGCATACGCCGCCGATCGCCACCATGCCGGCGTTGTCGAACAATGCCCGCACGAACTGGATATAGACGTCCGCCGGGATGCTCTCGGTCTTCGCTCTGCCCATACACTCGGCCCAACACTACGCCTTGTCATGCCACACCCCGCCTTAAGAAAGGCTTAGAACGGCGCGCGGCGACGGTTGCAGAGGGTTGCTGTGAGCAGGACGGATAAGGGATTCGGGATTTTGGCGCGGCGTCAACGCGCCGGCGCGATCATTCCGCCGCCCGAAGCGAAGGCTCCGCGGGGGCTTGCTTCAAACGCTCGATCAAACGCGAGCGCTCGCCCGCCGCCTTGTCGGCGCTGGCCTGCCGGACATGGCCGTAGCCGCGGATAAGCGCCGGCACGGAGGCCAGGGCCGTCGCGGCTTCCACCCTGCCCGGCGCCAGCGCGCTGGCGATCAGGTCGAGATCGGCCTCGTATGCTCTCAGCGACTGCCGCTCGGTGCGCCGCTCGGCCGTGTAGCCGAAAAGGTCGAAGGCGGTTCCACGCAGGCCCTTCATCGCCGCCAGCAGCCGAAAGCCCTTCATCATCCACGGGCCGAAGCTCGATTTGCGGGGCTTGCCGTCATTGCCGCGCCGCCCGAGGATCGGCGGCGCGAGATGGAACTCGAGCTTCTCGAAGCTCTGGAACTGCTTGGCGAGGTCGGCGGCGAAAGTGCCGTCGGTGTAGAGCCGCGCCACCTCATACTCGTCCTTGATCGACATCAGCTTGAAGAGGTTCCTGGCGACGGCCTCGGTCACCGCGGTCGAGCCGGGCACAGCCTTGGCTTCGGCGGCGCGCAACGTCGCCACGCGGTCGGCGTAACGCCTGGCATAGGCTGCGTTCTGATAGGCGGTAAGGAAGGCGACACGGCGGGCGATGACATCGTCCAGCGTCTCCGCCGGTCGGGAAGCCGGCTTGCCCGTCTGGCTGACCAGGCCGCGCACGAAATCGGGCTGATGCGCGGCGCGGCGGCCCCAGCGGAAGGCCGCGATGTTCATCGGCACAGCCTCGCCGTTCAATTCTATCGCCTTTTCAACGGCTTCGGCGGAAAGCGGCAGCCCGCCATGCTGGAAGGCGAAGCCGAGCATGAACATGTTGGCGCCCAGCGAATTGCCGAACAAAGCCGTCGCCGTGCGGGTGGCGTCGAAGAAATGCGCCTTGTCGTCGCCGGCCGCCGCCCGGATCGCCTTCTTCAGCCGCTCGATCGGCAGCGAGAAGTCGGCGGACCGGGTGAACTCGCCGGGCATGATCTCGGCGGTGTTGGCGAGGAAGATCGTGTGGCCCTCGCGCACCGCGCCCAGCACCTTCTTGGCGCCGGAGACGACGAGATCGCAGCCGAGCACAAGGTCGGCCTTGCCGGCCGAAACGCGGATGGCATGGATGTCCTCGGGCGTCGGGGCGATGCGGACATGGGTGAAGACCGAGCCGCCCTTCTGGGCGAGGCCGGCCATGTCGATCATGCCGCAGCCCTTGCCTTCAAGATGCGCGGCCATGCCGAGCACCGCGCCGACGGTGACAACGCCGGTGCCGCCGACCCCGTCGATGATCGCCGCCCAGCCCTGGGTGCCCATGCGGAATTCAGCCGGCGCGGGCACGCCGTCGAGAGGATCGGCCTTGCCGGCAATGCCCTCGGCCTTCCTGATCTTGCCGCCATGCACGGTGACGAAGGACGGACAGAAGCCGTTGAGGCAGGAGAAGTCCTTGTTGCAGCTCGACTGGTCGATCCGCCGCTTGCGGCCGAATTCGGTCTCGACCGGCTGGATCGAGACGCAGTTCGACTGGACGCCGCAATCGCCGCAGCCTTCGCAGACCAGTTCGTTGATGAAGACGCGCTTGTCCGGATCGGGGAAGGTGCCGCGCTTGCGGCGCCGGCGTTTCTCGGCGGCGCAGGTCTGGTCGTAGATGAGAACGGAAACGCCTTTGAGCCCACGCAACTCGCGCTGGACGAGATCGAGGTCGTCACGGTGATGGATGCTGACGCCGGCCGGGAAATCGGCCTTGCCGGCATATTTGTCGGGCTCATCGGTGACGACGGCGATGCGCTCGACGCCCTCGGCGCGCACTTGTCTTGCGATCATGTCGACGGTCAGGCCGCCCTCATGCGGCTGGCCTCCGGTCATGGCGACGGCGTCGTTGTAGAGTATCTTGTAGGTGATGTTGGCGCCGGAGGACAGCGCGAAGCGGATCGCCAGCACGCCGGAATGGTTATAGGTGCCGTCGCCGAGATTCTGGAAGATGTGGTCGCGCTTCGAGAACGGCGCCTGTCCGACCCATTGCGCGCCCTCGCCGCCCATGGCGGTGAAGCCGACCGTATTCCTGTCCATCCACAGCGCCATGAAATGGCAGCCGATGCCGGCGGCGGCGATCGAGCCGTCCGGTACTTTGGTCGAGGAATTGTGCGGGCAGCCGGAGCAGAAGAAAGGCGTGCGCGAGCCGATATCGACAGTGTCTGCGAGCATCGCCTGGAACTGGCGCAGCTTCGCCAGCCGCGCGGCGATTTCTTCCGACGGGCCGATGGTGCGCAGAATCCGTTCGCCGAGCGCGATGGCGATCTCGTTCGGATCGAGCGCGCCCTTGGCCGGAAACAGCCAGTCGCCGCGCTCGTCCTTCTTGCCGACGATCACCGGCTGCGTGGCGGTGCCGTAGAGGTTCTCGCGCAGCTGAACCTCGATCAAAGAGCGCTTTTCCTCGACAACGACGATGGTGTCGAGGCCGCGCGCGAACTCGGCGATGTGCTGGAAGTCGAGCGGCCACGGGCAGCCGACCTTGAACAGGCGGATGCCGATGCGGTTGGCGGCCGCCTCGTCGATGCCGATATCCTCCAGCGCCTGGCGGACATCGAGATAGCTCTTGCCGATGGTGATGACGCCGAGCTTGGGATTGCGGCCGCCGGAATAGACGATGCGGTTGAGACCATTGGCCTGGATGAAGGCGGAGGCGGCGGCGCGCTTGTACTCGTGCAGCCGCTCTTCCTGGCCAAGCATGTCGATCTCGTGGCGGATGTTGAGGCCGCCCGGCGGCATGTCGAATTCGGGAATGACGATGCCCAGACGCTCGATCGAGGCGTCGACCGAGGCGGTCGATTCGATGTTGTCCTTGACGCATTTGATCGCCGCCCAGGTGCCGGCGAAGCGCGACATTGCAAAGCCGTAGAGGCCGTAGTCGATGATCTCCTGGACGCCTGCCGGGTTGAGGATCGGCACCATGGTGTCGACGAACAGGAATTCGGTGGCATGCGCATTCGTCGAGGATTCGGCCATGTGGTCGTCGCCCATCAGGGCAAGCACGCCGCCGTGCTTGGACGAGCCGGCAAGATTGGCGTGGCGGAAGACGTCTCCGGAACGGTCGACGCCCGGCCCCTTGCCGTACCAGACGGAAAAGACGCCGTCATGCGTGCCCTCGCCCAGCAACTCGGTCTGCTGAGAACCCCAGCAGGCGGTGGCGGCGAGTTCCTCGTTGAGGCCGGGCTGGAAGACGATGTCGGCAGCCGCAAGCTGCTTCTTGGCCCGCCACAGCTGCATGTCGAGGCCGCCCAAAGGCGAGCCGCGATAGCCGGAGACGAAGCCCGCTGTGTTGAGGCCCGCGCGGCGGTCGCGCTCGCGCTGCATCAGAAGCATGCGCACGACCGCCTGCGCGCCGGACAGGAAGACGCGCTCCTTGCCAAGGTCGAACTTGTCGTCGAGCGCGACGTCGTGCAGCGTCATCAGGTATTTCCTCTGCGGAGGCGGCTCAAATCAGGCAGCCAACGTCGGAGTGGGACGCCGCAGTCTTTCTTCCCTTGGCGGAGAGGTCAAACAAAATCGCAGAGGCCAAATAACACGCAACAAACGGTCTGGCGAGTGGCCGACGGCGCATGCAAGACCGCGCTAACCGCTTCCCGAGGAACAAAAATTTCGTGAGCGCTGGGCGTTTCAGGTCGCTTTCGAGCAATCCGGCTTCTGCGCATCGGGCAGCCTGCCGTCAGGATGGCCGGCAAGGTCCGGGTTGAGCTCGTAATTCGGGCCGATCACCAGCGGCCGGTCCGGCAGCATCGTCTGATCCTCCGACGAGGTCATGGTGGTGTCGATGCTTTGCAGCAATGTGCCGCTGGCATCCTGGATGCGGATCGAGACTTTGTAAGGCTTGTCCTTGACCACGCAGGAGAGCGGCGGGCTGGTGAGCGTGATATGGGGCAGCTTCGGCCAGATCTTCTGGTTGACGACGAGCGGATCACCGCCGGCCGGGTTCTGGAAGCTCACCACCGCGATCTGGCCGTCGACCATCGGCCGCAGCGGCTTCAGCGTGATGACATAGGTGGCGATGGCCAGCCGGTAATTGAACTCGAACAGCTTGCCGGAGATGGCGAAGAGTTGCTCCTTGCCGGTGTCGCGGCAGGCGCCAAGCGCGAATGCAGCGATCAAGGCGACGCCGACCAGAGCCGAACGCGACAATTTCCTAAGCATTGCTGACCTCCCTCGCCGCTGTGCGGCGGCGGTAATAGCGGTTTGCCTTCTGGCGGTTGCCGCAAACCGCCATGTCGCACCAGAGGCGACTGGCGTTGCGGCTGCGGTCGACGAACAGCCAGCTGCAATTGGGACAGATCCTCAGCCTCGCCACCGTTTCGTCGCGCAGAAGCGACAGCGCCGAGACGGCCAAAGCCGCCTCGAAGGCGATTGGCGTTTGCGGATCGCCGAAAGGCTGGCCCGGCACCCCGATCTCGGTCGCGCTGCCGGACAGCCCGCCGGCGCAGGCCGTGAGGAAGTCCGGCAAGTGGCTGGTCGCAATCGCGCCGTTCGATACGGCATGGCGAAACAGGCGGTCGGTCGCTTCGCGAATCGAGACGACGGCTGGCTTTATCTCGCCCGGCTCCGGCGCCTGCAGCCTTCGGCCGCCGAGCTCGGCCGCGCGAAAGCCGCTCGCCGCCTCGGCGAAGCGGGCGATCTCGGCCGGATCGTCAAAACGGTCAAAGGACTTTTGCGGATCGTTGCGCAGCACGACGGTGTTCGCCGTGTCGAGCGCAAGGATGCCGCCGGTGAAGCGGTGCGGGGTCCAGGAAACCGTCATGATAGAAATCTAACCGATAAAACGCATTTGACAAGTTAGATTCCGAGTGCAACGGTCCGGCGGGGTCGCGTCATACGACCTGTAGGATATCGCATGCTCTATTTCTTCCAGCAGGTGCTGAACGGGCTGCATTCGGGCGCTCTCTATGCGCTGCTCGCCTTCGGCTATGTGCTGACCAACGGCATCCTGCATCGCACCAACCTGGCTTACGGCGCGTTGTTCGCCTTCTGCGGCCAGACGATGATCCTGACCGCCGCCTTCGGCTATCAGGCGCTGTGGCTGACGCTGGCCGCCGCGGTAGTGCTCGGCGTCGCCGCCGCCGTGCTTTATGCCGCGCTGATCAGCCACGTCCTGTCGCGCAGCGTTTTCGAGAGGCTCGCCGACCGCTCGCCCAACGCCATCGTGGTGACGACGCTCGGCATTCTCATCTTCCTGTCGGAAGCGAGCCGCATCGCCGCCGACACGCATGACCTATGGCTGCCGCCGATGCTCGCCAACCCCGTCATCTTTGCCCAGGGTGACGGCTTCAAGGTGACGCTCACCGTCATCCAGTTGCTCGATTGCGCTTGTATCATCGCGGTGGTGGCGCTGGCGGCCTGGCTGTTCTCGCATTCGCATTTCGGCCGCGCCTGGCGCGCCGTCTCCGACGACCCGAAAGCGGCGGCGATGTGCGGCATCGACGTCACCGCCGTGTTCCGCCGCGCCGTGCTGTTCAGCGGCTTTTGCGCCGCCCTGGCCGGCGTGCTTGCCGGTCTCTATTATGGCAATGTCTCCTTCGGCACCGGGCTGGTCTACGGCCTCAAGATCCTGTTCGTGACGGCGGTCGGCGGTTATCTGTCGCCGCTCAAGGCGGCGCTTGGTGCCGCGGCCTTCGGTATGGCGGAATCGCTCTGGGCCGGCTATTTCCCGCTCGAATGGCGCGACGCCTGGATCTATCTCTTCCTCGTCGCCATGCTGGTGCTGATCGGCGCCGGGCGCGACCAGGCCAAGATCGCCTGAGCTCCCAGACTTTGGTTGCATGACGTGGCGTCAAGCGGCGGCATTCCGCCTCTGCGCGGCTTGCCGATCTGTTTGCCGTCGCTTTGTCATGTTGACCTGCCGTACCACGCACTGCATATCGTTGGGCCAAGCGGCGCGACACCGGAGGGGGAATCGGGCGCGCTGCCGGTACCAGGGAGGACTATGCATGGCAGGGCTGCTCGCTCTATCCAGGACGATCGACCGCATCAACGAGTTCATCGGCCGCTGGGTGTCGTGGCTGATCCTGCTCGCGATCCTGGTGAGCGCCGGCAACGCCGTCATCCGCAAGGTGTTCGACATCTCCTCCAATGCCTGGCTGGAGCTGCAGTGGTACCTTTTCGGGGCCGCCTTCATGCTGGCCGCCGCCTACACGCTGAAACAGAACGACCATATCCGCATCGACATCGTCTACGGCATGTTCTCGCGCCGTGTGCAGCACTGGATCGACCTCTTCGGCCATGTCTTTTTCCTGATGCCGTTCGTGGTGCTGATGGTGATCTATTTCGTGCCTTACGTGTCGCTTTCCTTCCGCAGCGGCGAGATGTCGACCAATGCCGGCGGCCTGATCGTGTGGCCGGCCAAGGCCATCCTGCTGGTCGGCTTCTTCCTGCTCGCGCTGCAAGGGATTTCCGAAATCATCAAGAAGATCGCCATCATGCGTGGCGACATGGACGATCCCACTCCTTTCATCCCGGCCCATGAGCAGGCCGAGCTCGAGGCCAAGGCGCTGGCCGAGGAAGCCAAGGCGCACGCGGGCGAGGTGCGCTCGTGATCGAATTCATTGCGCAGAACATGGCGCCGATCATGTTCGCCTCGCTGGTTGTCTTCCTGTTGATCGGCTACCCCGTAGCCTTCTCGCTCGCCGCGAACGGGCTGATGTTCTTCTTCATCGGTGTCGTGCTGTCGCCCTATTCCGGCGGGTCGATCAACCTTGCCTGGCCGTTGCTGCATGCGCTTCCCGACAATTTCTACGGCACCAGGGTGATGTCCAACGACACGCTCTTGGCGATACCGTTCTTCACCTTCATGGGTATCGTGCTGGAGCGCTCCGGCATGGCCGAGGATCTGCTCGACACGATCGGGCAGCTGTTCGGGCCGATCCGCGGCGGGCTTGCCTATGCGGTGATCTTCGTCGGTGCGCTGCTTGCCGCAACGACCGGCGTGGTGGCCGCTTCGGTCATCGCCATGGGCCTGATCTCGCTGCCGATCATGTTGCGCTACGGCTACGACCGGCGCGTGGCCTCGGGCGTCATCGCGGCCTCCGGCACGCTGGCGCAGATCATTCCGCCGTCGCTGGTGCTGATCGTGCTGGCCGACCAGCTGGGACGCTCGGTCGGCGACATGTATGCCGGCGCGTTGATCCCCGGCCTCGTGCTCACCGGCATCTACATGCTCTACATCCTGATCATGTCGATCGTCCGGCCGAACTCGATGCCGGCGCTGCCGCTCGAGGCGCGTACGCTCGGCCACGGCGTGATATCTCTGCTGGTGGCAGTTGTGGTGACGGGCGCGATTTCATACGCGGCCTATCGCTACCTTGCGCCGACCCACGGCGACAATGCCGACATCCTCGGCTTCGCCGTCGGCGTCATCGTCATTTATGTCGTCGCCATCCTCGATCAGCGGCTCCGTATCAACATGATGTCGAAGCTGGCGCAGCAGGTGGTGATCGTGCTGATCCCGCCGCTGGCGCTGATCTTCTTGGTTCTGGGCACCATCTTCCTCGGCATCGCCACGCCGACGGAAGGCGGCGCCATGGGCGCCGTCGGCGCGCTCATCATGGCGGCAATGAAGGGCCGCCTGACGATGGACGTCATCAACCAGGCGCTGGCCTCGACGACCCGGCTTTCCGCCTTCGTGCTGTTCATCCTGATCGGCGCGCGCGTCTTTTCGCTGACCTTCTATGGCGTCAACGGCCATATCTGGGTCGAGCACCTGCTGACCTCGCTGCCCGGCGGCGAGACCGGCTTCCTGATCGGCGTCAACATTCTGGTCTTCGTGCTTGCCTTCTTCCTCGATTTCTTCGAGCTCGCCTTCATCATCGTGCCGCTGCTGGCGCCGGCGGCGGACAAGCTCGGCATCGACCTGATCTGGTTCGGCGTGCTGCTCGGCGTCAACATGCAGACCAGCTTCATGCACCCGCCCTTCGGCTTCGCGCTGTTCTACCTGCGCTCGGTCGCGGCCCGCGTGCCCTACCTCGACAGGATCACCGGCAAGCAGATCGCGCCGATCACAACCGGGCAGATCTATTGGGGTGCCGTGCCGTTCGTCCTGATCCAGGTGATCATGATCGGGCTGACCATCGCCTTCCCGCAGATGGTCATGCGCTACAAGGGCGCCGCGGTGGAGCCCAGCACCATCGACCTCAGGCTGCCCGACATGCCTTCGCTGTCGCCGCTCGGAACGCCCCCGGCGAACAACAATGGAGCTGCGCCATCCAATGGCGGCGCGCCGGCGGCACCCGGCACGCCCGACCTGTCGCAGCCGCCGAGCTTCGGCGATGCGCCGGCCAAGCCGGCGGCGCCAGCGCCCGATCTCTCGCAGCCGCCCAAATTCAATTGAGGACACCATGAGAGCCGTGCGGCTGGAGGCGGTAGGTAAGATCGGGTTGCGCGAGGTCGCAAAACCCGTTCCCGGGCCTGAGGACGTTCTGGTGCGCATCGAGGCCTGCGGCGTCTGCGGCACCGACCGCCACCTCTTCCATGGCGAATTTCCCTGCACGCCGCCGGTGACGCTCGGCCATGAGTTCTCCGGCATCGTCGAAGCGGTCGGCGCGGCGGTGACGGGCATTGCCGTCGGCAACCGCGTCACCGGCGATCCGAACATTGCCTGCGGGCGCTGCGCCCATTGCCATGCCGGCCGCGTCAATCTCTGCAGCAATCTGCGCGCCATCGGCATCCACCGCGACGGCGGCTTCGCCGATTACGTGCTGATGCCGCAAAGCCAAGCCTTCCGACTGCCCGCAAACCTCAAGCCGCCGCATGGCGCTTTCTGCGAGCCGCTCGCCTGCTGCCTGCACGGCGTCGACCTGGCCGCGATCCGGCCGGGCGCATCGGTCGTGGTGCTGGGCGGCGGCGTCATCGGCCTGCTCGTCGTGCAGCTGGCCAAGCTCGCGGGCGCGGCGACCATCATTCTGTCGACCCGGCAGGCTTCGCGTCGCGCGCTCGCCGAGGAACTCGGCGCGACCGCGACGATTGACCCAAGCGCCGGCGACCCGATCGCGGCCGTCGCCGGACCGAATGGCCTGGCGCCCGGCGGCGTCGACGTGGTGCTGGAATGCGCCGGCGTCCGCGACACGGTGGAGCAGTCGATGCGCATGGCAAAGGCGGGCGGCACGGTGGTGATCGTTGGCGTCGTGCCGCAAGGCATGAAGGTGGAAATCGAGCCGTTCGATCTCTTGTTTCGCGAACTGAAGGTGCTCGGCTCCTTCCTCAACCCGTTCACGCATGGCCGGGCGGCTCAGCTGATTGCCTCCGGCGCGATCGAGATCGACCGGCTGATCTCGAAGCAGGTCAGCCTCGAAGAGGCACCGGACGTGATCGCCAATCCGCCGGCGCCGGGCGAGGTCAAGGTGCTGGTGGTGCCGGGCCGAGGCTGACCCACTTCCTGGGAAAGCGTTCCAGTTCACTGATGTACAGGCGCTGGCGCTGCCCGTCATCTGGCTAGGCGCGGTTTTCCCTTCTCCCCTTGTGGGAGAAGGTGTCGCCGAAGGCGACGGATGAGGGGTGCTCCAGCTTGGCAAGGACGGCGATCCTTCCAACACCCCTCATCCGTCTCGGCGCTTCGCGCCGATCCACCTTCTCCCACAAGGGGAGAAGGAGGGCGGCGGTCTACAGCTTGCCGTTGCGCTGCTGCACCATCATGAAGGTGTCGTAATTGTATTCGGCGACCTGGGCCCAGAGATAGTGCTCCTTGCGGAAGGCCTTGATCGATTCCCAGATCTTCTTGAACGGCGCGTTGTTGGATTCCATCTCGGCATAGACCTCGTTGGCCTTCTCGAAGCAGGCGGCCATGATCTCCTGGCTGAAGGGCGCCAGCTTGGCGCCGTTCGACACAAGCCGCTTCACCGCCGCCGGATTGAGATAGTCGTACTTCTGCAGCATGTTGGCGTCCGCCGCTTGCGCGGCGGTATGCACGAGCGACTTGTAGGCCGGCGAAAGCTCTTCGTATTTGACCTTGTTGAACATCAGATGCACGGTCGGGCCGCCTTCCCACCAGCCGGGATAGTAGTAGTAGGGCGCGACCTTATAGAAGCCGAGCTTCTCGTCGTCATAGGGGCCGACCCATTCGGCGGCGTCGATGGTGCCCTTCTCCAGCGCCGGATAGATGTCGCCGCCGGCGATCTGCTGCGGCACGACGCCGAGCTTCTGCACAACTTTGCCGGCAAAGCCGCCGATGCGCATCTTGAGGCCCGAGAGATCGGCCACCGTGTTGATCTGCTTGCGGAACCAGCCGCCCATCTGAACGCCGGTATTGCCGCCCGGCAGGCCGAACAGGCCTTGCGTGGCGAGGAACTCGTTGAACAGGTCGATGCCGCCGCCATGATAGTGCCAGGCATTCATACCGCGCGCGTTGAGCGAGAAGGGCACTGCGGCACCGAGCGCCCAGGTCGGGTCCTTGCCCCAGTAATAGTATGCGACCGTATGGCAGGCCTCGACTGTGCCGGCCGTGGTGGCGTCCGCAGCCTGCAGGCCGGGCACGAGCTCACCGGAGGCGAAGACCTGGACCTGGAAATTGCCGTCGGTCGCCTCCGACAGCATTTTTGAGAAGACTTCGGCGCCGCCATAGATCGTGTCGAGCGATTTCGGGAAAGACGATGCAAGCCGCCAAGTCACCTTGGGATTGGACTGGGCAATGGCCGGCGTGGCAAGTGCCGCCGCGGCTGCCGCGGCGCCCACGCCGGACGCACCGGCCTTGCGAATGAAAGAACGACGATCCATTAAGTTTCCTCCCTTGCGGATCAGCTGACCGACGTCAGGCCATCCTCGTGCCCGGATCGGTTGGGGAAGAAACATACACAGGCAAAGAGTCGAGTCCAGTGTTGCGGGCGAGGGTTGCAGCCATTCCGGCGCCGCGTGCAACTATAGTCTAACGAGCCTGCCGCTGGACCACGCAAGGCAGCGAAACTTGCCATGGCAAACTGCCTTCAGATCGCCTATTTTGTAGGCAGATTAACTCCTTAGCTCTCGAAGGAATCCAAAGCCAAAATGCAGCAACCGCTCGTCGCAGTCTCGTCCGACGTCCGCCAGTTCGACAACTACACCTGGCACGCGGCACCCCAGCAGTATCTGGAAGCGGCGGTTGCCGGCGCCGGCGTGTTCCCGCTGCTGGTGCCGTCCTTCGGCGACCGGCTCGATTTCGACGAGCTGCTGTCGTCGGTCGACGGCGTCATGGTGACGGGCTCGAAGTCCAACGTGCATCCCTCGCTCTATGGCGGCGATCCCAGCGAGGCCAACGGCCCCTACGATCCGGCGCGCGACGCAACCACGCTGCCGCTGATCCGCAAGGCGATCGAGCGCGGCGTGCCGTTGCTTGCCATCTGCCGAGGCATCCAGGAGCTGAACGTCGCGCTCGGCGGCACGCTGGGCACCGAGATCCAGGAGCGCGAGGGCTCGCTCGACCACCGCGCGCCGGTGAGCGATAATCAGGACGAGCGCTTCGGCATCCACCAGACGATCTCGATCAAGCCCGGAAGCTGCCTTGCCGGCGTGTTCGGCGCCGGCGAGATCAAGGTGAACTCGCTGCATCGCCAGGCGATCGACCTGCTGGGCTCCAGGCTCCAGGTCGAGGCTTTGGCCAGCGACGGCACGATCGAAGCAGTCTCCGTCAAGGATGCTCGTGCCTTCGCAGTCGGCGTGCAATGGCACCCCGAATACTGGGTGAAGTCGGACAGCAATTCCGCCAAGATCTTCAAGGCCTTCGGCGATGCGGTGCGCCTGCATGCGGCCGCCAAAACAGGTGCCCGCGCCGCGGCAGAGTAAGCCTGGACAGTTCCGCGGCTATTCGCTCGTGCTCAGCGCCAGAAGCGGCGCGGCCGGCGCGTAGGATTCGTAGCCGTCGCCATCGGCAACGCCGAAGGTGACGATCGGATCGACCCCGTCGTCACTGAAAGCGACCGAACCATCCGCCTGCTCGCGCCAGAATTTCGCGTGCTCGATGCCAGGCATCAGCTTGCGGCAGTTCGGGGCGACGGAAAGCAACGACAGGCCTTTCGAGACTTCGGCGCCGCGGTGGATGGCGCAGGCCGCTTCATCGCCATTGGCGGTCAGCCGATAGGCGTTTGTCGGGATGAGTTCGGTGGCCTCGCTTTGGCCGTTGCCGCCATGCAGGAACTGAACGCCCCCGAACAACGCTACCGATGCTGCCAAGCCAACGAACAGCTTCACCCTGCCTCTCCGCACATAACCAAGTATGCAGAATGATTCCAAAGGGTTAAGTGGGCGTTAATAAATGTGGCGACGGGTGCGGATTGGAGCAATTTTCAGGACGGCTTTCCGTCCGGAATTACACCGAAACAAAGAGGCAGGCGGTTTGCCGTTTTCGTGAGGACCGAGAAACGCCTCAGGCTCGCGCCTTGACGTTGAGCGTCTCGGGCACCGGCGTCAGCGGCCGGCGGTCGGTAAACCACGACACGAGGTTGTCGACGCACAGATCGGCCATGGCGCGGCGGGTGTGGACCGACGCCGAGCCGACATGCGGCAGAAGCGAGGCGTTGGGAGCATCGAGCAGGGCCTGCGGCACGTTCGGCTCGTCGGCAAAGACGTCGAGCCCGACGGCTGCGATGGTGCCGCTCTTGAGGGCGGCAGCAAGGGCTGCCTCGTCCACCGTCGAGCCGCGGCCGATATTGACAAAGACGCCGTTCGAACCCAGCGCCGACAGGACCTCGGCATTGACCGCTTTCTCGGTGGAGGTGCCGCCCGGGGCAATGCAGATCAACGTGTCGACGGCTTCGGCAAGCCCTTTCAAAGTGGCATGATAATCGTAAGCCAGGCCTTCGACCTTGCGGCGGTTGTGATAGGCGATCGGCAGGCCGAAGGCTTCAAGGCGACGGGCGACGGCCCGGCCGATGCGGCCCATGCCGAAGATACCGACGTGGCGGCCACGCAATGTAAGCCGGCTCAGGCGATAATTGCCCTTCGTAACCCAGTCGCCGTCGCGCAGCCATTTCTCGGCGGCGTAGAGCTCGCGCACAGTGTTGATCAGAAGGCCGATGGCAGTATCGGCGACCTCCTCGGTCAAGACATCGGGCGTGTTGGTGACCATGACGCCGCGCTTGGCCGCATGATTGGCGTCGACCGAATCATAGCCGACGCCGAAACTGGCGATGATCTCAAGATTGGGCAGCGCATCGATCATCGCCGCGTCGATGCCTGCATAGGAGGCTATGCCGCGCACCGTGGCGCGGATCTCGTCCGTAACCAAAGACGGATCGGCGCGTTCGATCCGCACACATTTGAACGCCTCGTCGATGCGGCCGAGGGCATGGTCGTTGAAATCGCCCGGCACAAGGATGGCGACCGGCAATTTTCCTTCGGCCTTGCTCATGCACGCTCCACCGGCTTGCCGGTCGACTGCCGCACATGCAGTTCCGGCTTGATCAGCTCCTGCGAGGGCCGCACTGCCTGTCCGTTCAATTTGTCGAGCAGGGCGCTGGCGGCGCGGCGGCCGACCTCGCGCTGGCCGTTCCAGACCGTGGTCAAGGCCGGTGTCGCGATTGCCGCCTCCTCGAGATCGTCATAGCCGGTGACCGAGATATCGACGCCCGGCACGAGGCCGGCGCGCGCGATGCCGTTCATCAACCCGATCGCGACCAGATCGTTCCAGCAGCAGGCAGCGGTGGGCCTGTCTTTCAGCGCCAGAAACTGTCCCGAGGCCTCGAAACCCGCCTGCTTGGTGCGCGGCCCGGGAATGCGCCAGGACGGCTTCACCTCCAGGCCGGCCGCCTCCATCGCGTTGAGATAGCCCTGGTAGCGGTCGCGGCCGGTCGAGGTCTGGTCGGTGCCGCCGACCATGGCGATGCGCTTGTGGCCGAGCGAGATCAGATGATTGGTGGCAAGCGCGGTGCCATAGGCATCGTCGCCGCGGAACACCGGCACATCGGCGCCGGCAACGGTGCGCGCGATCAGCACTGCCGGCAGGCCGTTTTCCTCGGCCATGATGATGTCCTCGGCCGGCGTGCCGATGGCCGGCGACATGATGACGCCGTCGGCGCCCAGCTGCAGCAGCGTGTCGATGAAGGTGCGCTGCTTTTCCAGCTGGTCGTAGTGGTTTGACAGGATGAAGGTCTGGCGGCTGCGGTCGAGCTCGCTTTCGATCGAGCGCAGGATCTCGGCGAAGAACGGGTTCATGATGTCGTGCACGACGACGCCGACGATGCCGGAGCGCGAGGTGCGCAACGAGGCGGCGCGGCGGTTGTAGATATAGCCGATGGCGCGGGCGTGTTCCTTGATGCGCTCGCGCGTCGTGCCGGCGACCAGCGGGCTGTCGCGCAGCGCCAGCGACACCGTTGCCGTGGACACGCCGAGCGCATCCGCGATCGTCGAAAGCTTGATCTTCTGTGCCAGTGCCCTTCGCTCCCCAGGGTCTTTAAATTTTTTAAAACGGCCTTATGCCACCGGATTCGGCGCAAATCAAAGTTTTTTCGCCAGCGCCTCGGCCTCGGTGTCGAGCGAGGCGGAGTTGCGGACGCGAAGCCGGTGCTCGCGATGGATGATGTAGAGCCCGCTGGCAACGATGATGGCGGCGCCGAGCAGCGTCCAGCGGTCGGGGAACTGGTGGAAGATCAGCCAGCCGGAAATGATCATCCACACCATCTGCGAATAGGGATAGGGCGCGAGCTGGGTCGTGGTCGCCAGACGATAGGCCCGGACCAGCAAATAGTGGCCGCCGGCGCCGAAGACGCCGAGCATCAACAGGATGACCCAGTGCCAGCCATCCTGCGGCAATGACAGCGAGAAAGGCAGCAGCGGCAGGAGCAGCACGGCGGGTGCCAGCGCCGAAAAGAGGATCAGGCTCTCCGAGGTCTCCGTCGACGACATGCGCCGCGTCATGATCACGTAAAAACTGTTCGACAGCATCGAGCCCAGCGCGAAGAGATGACCGATGCCGAACACGCCGACGCCAGGCCTGGTGATGATCAGCACGCCGACGAAGCCGGTGAGAATCGCCAGCCAGCGCCGCCAGCCGGCCCATTCGCCGAGCAGCGGGCCGGCAAGCGCGGTGATGACCATCGGGCCGAAGAAATAGATCGACGTTGTCTCGGCCAACTGCAGCGTGCGCAGCGCCAGGATATTGAACATGGTCGAGCCGAACAAAAGGACGCCGCGCAAGAGGTGCGCCGGCAGGTTGTTGGCGCGGAAGCGAACCGGCTCGCGCCAGCCGCGCAGGAAGATGCCGACCAGCAGGACATGCACGGTGAAGCGGGCCCACGCGACGATCAGCGCCGAGACGCCGGCCAGCACCAGATATTTGCTGGAGGTGTCGAGAAAGGTGAAGCAGACATAGACGCACAGCATCAGAAGCATCGCCGCGGGCGGCGTTGCGCTGTCGTCATTGTTTCTGGGAGTGCTCAAGGTCGGGCCGAAGGAAGATAGACGGTACCCTTCTGAGGCAATCGGCCCTTGCCAGCAAGCCAAAAGCGACTGGCCCAACAAGCGCTTCGGACAGGCTTAGAGCGCATTGTTTCTTGGCGATGGCCTGAACAGTTCGCGCAGTCGTCATCCACGGGCGAAGCAAGGAGCGAAGCGACGCGCGCAGACCCGAGGATCCATGCCGTTACATTGACGCTCCGCCAGCGGCGCAGAATTCTGCCCCGTTGCACACTCCGGCTAAGGTCACGGAATGGATCCTCGGGTCTCCGCGTCCGCTTCGCTCCCGCTCTGCCCGTGGATGACGAAGTTGGTGAGTTTGCTGCCAATCTCGGCGGTTCAAGATGGCATAAATCAGCCATGCATGCGGGCGCCCTTGGTGATCTTGTCGACGAGCTTTTTCTCGCCGCGCATGGCGATGCCGACGACCTTGGCGTCGTCCGGGGCGAATTCGGCGAAGACGGCGCGGTTGGCGAGGTCGTGGCCCGTCGCGAACATCTCCTCGACATAGGCGGATGTCGTCACGCCGCGTTCCAATGCCCGGCGGTGAACAGTACCCAGCGTCGCCGCATCGGCTGACAGGACAATGACCGGCTGGATCGACATCGGGTTGTAGAGGTTGCCGGCACGATCACGGTAAGCCTCGCCGATGATTTCGGGGAACTGCGCAACGATGCCGCTGGTCAGGAACGCGGTGACGTTGAGCTTCTGCCACACCGGCAGGTCCTCTCTGAGAACAATTGCAATTTTCGTATCGAACACCAAGATTGAGACTCCGAGACGGCCCGTGACGGGCGGGACAGGCAATGGCGCAGGCTCTAAGCGAAGAAGCAAAGGAAGGTCTTGAACGTTCGTGCGCGGATGCGACCAACGGCGATCGCATCGTTTCGGCTCCGGGCGGCTCGGGTCTCGAACGCATCGAGGCGCGCTTCCATGGCAACGCCTTCGAGCTGCACCGGCACGACACCTATGCCATCGGCGTGACGCTGAACGGCGTGCAGCGCTTCCATTATCGCGGCGCGCTGCAACACAGCCTGCCCGGTCAGGCGATCGTGCTGCATCCAGACGAATTGCACGATGGCGGCGCCGGCACGGAAGACGGCCTGCGCTACAGGATCCTGTATCTGGAGCCGTCCCTGCTGCTCGACTGCCTCGATGGCGAGCCGCTGCCTTTCGTCCGCGACGCCGTGGTCGACGATCCATGCTTGCGCGACACGTTGTTGTCGGCGCTGGCACCGCTGGACGAGGCACTCGGCGACCTGTTCGTGGCAGATTTCGTTGCGCAGCTGGCGCAACACCTCAAACGCCATGCCGGGCAGCCGGCAAAGTCAACGGGCAAGACCGCATGGCGCGCCGCCGCGCTTGCCCGCGACTATCTCGAGGAGAATGCCGAGCGACCGGTGCGCTCCGATGAGCTGGAGGCCGTCACCGGCCTCGACCGCTACGCGCTGTCGCGCCATTTTCGCGCGACCTATTCGACCAGCCCGCATCGCTTCCTGCTGATGCGCCGGCTGCAAAAGGCGCGGCGCATGATCGCCGAGGGCGAGTCGCTGGCGGAAATCGCCGCCGGCGCCGGCTTCAGCGACCAGAGCCATTTCAACCGGCATTTCAAGAAGGCGTTCGGCATGACGCCGGGGCGCTGGGCAGCGCTGGTGCGCGACGCGTAAGCGCGACGCGCAGCGTCGTCGCTCAGGCGCGATGCGCAGCATCGTCGCCCTTTCCGCTAAGCCGTTGCTTAGATGGCGTGTGGAGCGACGATGCTGCGCATCGCGCTTAGCTCGAGACGACGCTTTGCGTCGCTCGTTAATGGGAACGTCTCGCGGTTGAGCGATGACGCTCACGCGTTACGCTTCATCCAACTCCGCGTCATCGTCGATCAGCACCAGATCTTCGTTCGATAGATTCGCCTCGATGCGGGCGAGCAGCTTGAACAGCGCCTTCTGGTCCTTCTTGTCGAGGCCTCTCAGCGCCTGTTTCTCGGTCTTCTTGACCGACTTCTCGATGGCGCGGATGGTTTCGCGGCCGGACTCGGTGAGGAAGATATGGGCCTGGCGGGCATCGGCGTTGGAGGCGCGCTTTTCCAGAAAGCCCTGCGCCTGCAGCCGGTTGATGGTTTTGGTGATGGTCGGCGGGCGCACGCCGAGCCGGCCGGCGAGGTTGCCGGGGGTCTGGCCGTCCTCGCGGTCGAGCGCCAGCATGATCTGGTCCTGGCCGGCATAGAAGCCGTGCGCCAGAAGCCGCGCGGCGAGCGCTGTACGCGCCAGCCTTGCCGCCGAATGCAGCCGGCTCATTGTCGCTGTCTTGTCCGCCTTGGCCATGGTCGTTCCCTCTTCGGCCGAACCGGCGCGGACAAGCATAGAGGCTGTCCGACGGCTGGCAAATGACGATTTAAAGAGTCCGGCTTGCGGAACGCTTTGCCGGCAAGCATTGCGGTGCCCGCGCAGGTGATGCCAGATGTTTATTTCAGTTAGATGACAAACGACTTTTGCACCGGCGAGATTCACAGCGGACGCTGATGAAGGCGCTTGGGCGCCCGAGCGGCTCCTGCGTCTGGCCTGCCTCGGCCGCCGCCGATCCGTGCGTGGCGCCGCTCCGCTTGGAGGGTCGGCCTGGCCCATCGGTTTGGCGCGTGCAAAAGCTCGACACCCATCCTATATCAGGCCGACAATCCAGGATTTTCGAGGCAACCATGAGCGACGCACAGACGCAAATCCCCGTAACCGTTCTCACCGGCTATCTCGGCGCGGGCAAGACGACGCTGCTCAACCGCATCCTGTCGGAGAGCCACGGCAAGCGTTACGCCGTCATCGTCAACGAGTTCGGCGAGATCGGCATCGACAACGACCTGATCGTCGAGTCCGACGAGGAAATCTACGAGATGAACAATGGCTGTGTCTGCTGCACGGTGCGCGGCGACCTGATCCGCGTGGTCGAAGGCCTGATGAAACGCCCGGGCCGCTTCGACGCCATCGTCGTCGAGACCACGGGTCTTGCCGACCCGGTGCCGGTGGCGCAGACCTTCTTCATGGATGACGACGTGCGCACCAAGACCAAGCTCGACGCGGTGGTGGCGCTGGTCGACGCCAAGCACCTGCCGCTGCGCCTGAAGGATTCCAAGGAAGCCGAGGACCAGATCGCGTTCGCCGACGTGGTGGTGCTGAACAAGACCGACCTCGTCACGCCGGACGAGCTCGAAAAGGTCGAGGCGACGATCCGCGCCATCAACCCGGCGGCAAAAATCCATCGCACGCAGCGTTCCGGCGTGGCGCTTGACGAAGTGCTCGACCGCGGCGCCTTCGACCTGTCGCGGGCATTGGAGAACGATCCGCATTTCCTCGACGCGCACGACCATGACCATGACCATGACCATCATCATGATCATGACGGTCACGATCATCACCATCACGATCATGCTTCCGACATCCATGACGTGACGGTGAAGTCGGTGTCGCTGCGCGGCGGCGAGATGGACCCCAAGAAATTCTTTCCCTGGATCGAGAAGGTGACCCAGATGGAAGGACCGAACATCCTACGGCTGAAGGGCATCATCGCGCTGAAGGGCGACGAGGACCGCTATGTGCTGCAGGGCGTGCACATGATCCTCGAAGGCGACCACCAGCGCGCCTGGAAGGATGGCGAAAAACACGAAAGCCGGCTGGTCTTCATCGGCCGCGATCTCGACGCCGATCGGCTCAGGAAGAGTTTTGAGGCCTGCCAGGCGGCTTGATTTCCTGACTTTCAGGCGCTAGCGCTGCCCCTTCGTCCTTCTCCCCTTGTGGGAGAAGGTGGCCTCGCGAAGCGAGGTCGGATGAGGGGTGCTCCAGCTTGGCAAGGACGGCAATCCGTCCAACACCCCTCATCCGTCTTGGCGCTGCGCGCCAATCCACCTTCTCCCACAAGGGGAGAAGGAGGAGCCACATCTAGCCGCGCCGGCTATCTCGAACGGATCGTTTGCATGCCCACAGTCGCCCCGCTTGATCTCGAAGGCCATTGCGTTGCCGCCGTCTTCTTGAACGACGTGCCGCATTTCGCGCTCGCCGACGGTGCGATCCACCGGCTCGACAATGGGCACAAGACGGTGCGGGCCAATGACGGCCTGCTCGCCGCCTTCCATGACGCGGCCAACGACCGGCTGATCACCGGCGGCGAGGATGGCAAGGTGTCTGCCGTGAAGGCCGGCGGCGAGGTGAGCGAGCTGGCCAGCGCCGGCAAAAAGTGGATCACCAGCGTCAGCGCCGGGCCGCAGGGCGCGATCGCCTATGCTTCGGGCAAGACCGCCTTCGTGCGTTTCGCCGATGGCAAGATCAAAGAATTTGCCCATCCGCGTTCGGTGGAGGGGCTGGCCTTCTCGCCCAAGGGCATGCGTTTCGGCGTCGCCCGCTACAATGGCGCGACGCTGCATTTCCCGGCCGCCGAGGGCAAGCCGGTGGAGCTCGAATGGGCCGGCGCCCATACCGGCATCACCTTTTCACCGGACGGCGCCTTCCTCGTCACCACCATGCAGGAGAACGCGCTGCATGGCTGGAAGCTCGCTGACGGCAAGCACATGCGCATGTCGGGCTATCCGGGCAAGGTGAAGAGCCTGTCCTGGAGCGTGAAGGGCAAGTGGCTGGCGAGCTCCGGCGCGCCGGCGGCGATCGTGTGGCCGTTCGCCAGCAAAGACGGGCCGATGGGCAAGGCGCCGCTGGAGCTTGGCACGCGCGGCAATACCATGGTGACCTGCGTCGCCTGCCATCCCAGCCAAGATGTCACGGCCATCGGCTATGAGGACGGCATGGTGATTGCGGCGCGCTTCGCCGACGCCAAGGAGGTGCTGCTGCGCCGGCCCGGCACGGGCGCCATCACGTCGATGATGTGGGACAAGGAAGAACGCCGCATCGTCTTCGGCAGCGCCGCCGGCGACTGCGGCGTGATCGATATCACGGCTTAAGGGGAGTAAGGCAGTAGGGCAGTAAGGGAGTAGGGAAATAGCGCTTGAAAGCCACCCTACTGCCTACTGCCTACTGCCTGAGGGGGACTTCATGCATTCAATCGACCGGACTTCCATCGGCGGCATCGACGTCGCCCGCATCGCCGAATTGCGCGAGACGGAGGCGGCCGCCTTCCGCAAGGCGCGGCCGAAATCCGAGGCGAAGCTCGGCAACGGCATTGCCGGTTTCCTCGGCGGGGTGCCGATGCACTGGATGAGCGACTGGCCGACGCCGTTCCCGATCCTGGTCGACGGCGCCAAGGGCGCTACCATCACCGACATCGACGGCAATAGGCTCGACGATTTCTGCCTCGGCGACACCGGCTCGATGCTCGGCCATTCGCCGCCGGCGGTCGCCCGGGCGATCCGCCGGCAGGCCGCTCGAGGCTTGACCTATATGCTGCCAAGCGAGGATGCGCTGGCGATCGGCCCACTGCTTCAGCAGCGCTTCGGCCTGCCCTACTGGCAGATCGCCACCACCGCCACCGACGCCAACCGTTTTGCGTTGCGCGTCGCCCGCGCGGTGACCGGGCGCGAGAAGATCCTGGTCTTCAACGGCTGCTATCATGGCTCGGCCGACGAGACGATGGTGCGGCTGATCGACGGCAAACCGGTCAACCGGCCTGGGCTGGCCGGCGAGTTCCGCGACCTGACGCGAGCCACGAAGATCGTCGAATTCAACGATGTTGCAGCCTTGGAAGCAGCACTTGCCGACCGCGACGTCGCCTGCGTCATCACCGAGCCGGTGCTGACCAATTCCTGCATGGTGCTGCCGGAACCGGGTTTCCACGACGCGCTGCGGCGCCTGACCCGCGCGGCCGGCACGCTGCTGCTTATCGACGAGACGCACACGATTTCGACCGGCCCGGGCGGCTATACGCGCAAGCACGGGCTGGAGCCGGACCTGTTCGTGCTCGGCAAGCCGGTGGCCGGCGGCGTGCCGGCGAGCATCTGGGGCATGAGCGAAGAGGTCGCCACGCGCTACGGTTCCTACAACCGGGCGAAGGAGCCCGGCTATTCCGGCATGGGCACCACGCTGTCGGCCAACCCCCTGCAATTCGCGGCAATGCGCGCCACTCTGGAAGAGGTGATGACCGAGGCAGCCTACGCCCATATGGACCGGCTGGCGCGCCGCCTCGATGCGGGACTCTCCGCCGTCATTCAGCGAAACAAGCTGCCCTGGCATGTCGCGCGGGTCGGCGCCCGCGTCGAGTTCATCTGCGCGCCCGGACCGCTTGGGAACGGCGGCGAGGCGGAACAAGCGCATGCGCCGGAGCTAGAAGCCGCCATCCATGTCGCGCTGGTCAATCGCGGCGTGCTGATCGCGCCGTTCCACAACATGATGCTGATCTCACCGGCAACGACTTCGGCGCAAGTGAGCCGACTGATCGCCGCCTTCGCCGCGGTTGCGGGCAAGCTTGCGGCGTGAGAAAAGCGGCGATGGACAATCTGAACGCCGCTACCACCTCTCCTTCCGGCTCGACTCCCGCCGAGGCGAAGGCGTTTCTCGACGCGCATCCTGAGATCGAGGCGTTCGACATCGTGCTCACCGACGCCAACGGCATCGGCCGCGGCAAGATCGTGCGCCGGCACGAGCTGATGGGCATTTTCGAGAACGGCCGGCATCTGCCGATCTCGATCCTCGGCCTCGACATCACCGGCGAGGATGTGCACGAAACCGGACTGGTGTGGGACACCGGCGACGGCGATCTCAGGGCATGGCCGATCCCCGGCACGCTGGTCCCGCTCTTCGGCACCAACCCGCCGCGCGGTCAGGTGCTGATGTCGATGCACCACCTCGACGGCCAGCCGATGACCTCCGACCCGCGGCTGGTGCTGGCAAGGCAGGTGGAACTGCTGGCGGCACGCGGCCTGCATCCGGCCGGCGCCTTCGAGCTCGAGTTTTTCCTGCTGTCCAATGAGCGCGACGCGGATGGCAAGGTTCAGCCTGCCCGCGCGGTGCTTGACGGCCGCCGCTCGGCCAAGACCGAGGTCTATTCGGTCGACCATCTGCATGGCATGGAGCCGCTGTTTTCCGACATCTACGCAGCCGCGAGGGCGCAAGGCATTCCAGCCGAGACGGTGATTTCCGAGTACGCGCCCGGCCAGTACGAGCTGACGCTCAACTACCGCAAGGACGTGATGAGGGCGGCCGATGATCTCGTCATGCTGAAGCGGCTGGTGCGGGCGCAGGCGCGGCGGCACGGCGTCACCGCCTGCTTCATGGCCAAACCCATCGAGGCCTATGCCGGATCGGGCATGCATTTCCATGTCTCGCTGCAGGACGATGGCGGCCGCAACGTCTTCACCGAGGCAGCCGGCGAGAAATGGTCGCTAAGCCTGCTCAACGCGCTTGGCGGCCTCATCCACACCATGGCGGAATCCATGCTGGTGTTTGCGCCGCACGCCAATTCATGGCGTCGCTTCGTCTCGCAATCCTATGCCCCCGTGGCGCCCAGTTGGGGCGTCAACAACCGCTCGGTGGCGCTGCGCGTGCCGGCGGGCGACGCCAGGAACCGCCGCATCGAGCACCGGCCGTCGGGCGTCGACGCGAATCCGTACCTTGTCGCCGCAACGGTGCTGGCAGGCATCGTCAAGGGCCTGGACGAGGGTCTGGACCCTGGCCTCGAGACGACCGGGAACGGCTATGAACAGGCAACGGAGAAATCGAGCATGCCCGCCGACTGGCGCGCCGCAATCGAGGCGGCCAGAGGCTCCGATTTCCTGAAGTCGGCGCTCGGCCCCGACCTGCACCGAACCTTCGTGGCGATCAAGCAGGCGGAATATCTGCGCGTTGCACGCACCGTCAGCGAGCTGGACTATCATCTCTATCTGCATGAGGTTTGATCACAGGGCCTGACAGGCGCGGCAATCACGTTTTGCCGACGGCAGGAGATGCCGAAGAAATATTGGCGGAACCTTCCCGCGGCCTCGCTCATTCCAGATTTGACAGCAGGAGCAGACAGAGCCGCGTCAGAGATGATCGACCGGATTCCAACCACCCCAGTACCGCGCCACGCCAAGGTGAAGGCCAAGCACTGGCCAACGCCCGAGCCGGCCGATGTGGTGGCGCCTGAAGCCGACGATATTCCGGAGTTGCGCGAAGAGGCGAAAGGCTGCCGCCGCTGCCCGCTTTGGCATGACGCAACGCAGACCGTGTTCGGCGAAGGACCGGAAAGCGCGGACGTGGTCTTCGTCGGCGAACAGCCAGGCGATCAGGAGGATCTGGCCGGCAAGCCATTTGTCGGCCCGGCCGGTAGAATATTCGACAGCATCCTGGACGACGCCGAAATCGATCGCCGCAAGGTCTATGTGACCAATGCGGTCAAGCACTTCAAATTCGAACCGCGCGGCAAAAGGCGCATCCATTCGAAGCCCAATGCCGGCGAAATCCAGGCCTGCCGCTGGTGGTTGGACAAGGAGCTCGACCTCGTCAAGCCGAACCTCGTGGTGGCGCTCGGCGCGACGGCGGCGCAGTCGCTGCTCGGCAAGGCCGTGCCGATCACCAAGATGCGCGGCGATGTGATCGAGCGCGAGGATGGCTTGCGCGTGTTTGTGACCATCCACCCCTCCTTCATCCTGCGCATCCGCGATCATGAGGACAAGGAGGCGGAGAGGGACCGGTTTTTGCAGGATATGCGGAAGGTGAAGGGGCTGATGAGGGCGTGATCAATTTAGGCGCCCGAACGAGCCTCGCGTAGACGCACGTATCCTGCGACTTAGGAGATTGGCCGAAACGCTCGTCGCTTCGTCATCCACGGGCGGAGCAAGGAGCGAAGCGAAGCGCGCAGACCCGAGGATCCATTCCGTGACTTCGATGCGCCGCAACGGTTCAGAATTCTGCTCCGCTGCATTCCTTGCCCGACGTCACGGAATGGATTCCAGGGTCTTCGCGACGGAGCTTCGCTCCTGCTTCGCCCTGGAATGACGGCTTTGCCGCTAGCGGATAAGAATTGCCCTCAGATCATTCACATTCGTGCCGGTCGGCCCCGGGACGAACAAATCTCCGACCGCATTGAAGGCCGTCCAGGCATTGTTGCCGGCGAGCATCGCCTTGGCGTCCACGCCTGCCGCGCGCATGCGCGCCACGGTCGAGCCGTTGGCGAAGGCGCCGGCATTGTTCTCCGAGCCGTCGATGCCGTCGGTGTCGGCGGCCAGAGCGTGGATGCCGTTCACGCCGTCGATGCCGATGGCAAAGGCGAGCAGGAATTCCGAATTGCGGCCGCCCTTACCCTTGCCGCGCAAGGTAACCGTCGTCTCGCCGCCGGAGAGGATCAGCACCGGCTTCGCGAAGGGGCGATTGCGCGTCGCCACCTCGCGGGCGATCGCGGCGTGGACGCCGCCGACCTCGCGCGCCTCGCCCTCGATCGCGTCCGACAGGATGACGGCCTGAATGCCTTGCCGCTCAGCCTCGGCGGCGGCGGCTTCCAGAGAGACGCCGGCCGAGGCGGTCAGGTGCACTTCGTTGCCGGCGAAACGCAGATCGTCGGAGCGCGGCGCATCGGCGGCCGGAGACTGGATATGCGCCATGACTGAGGCCGGCAGCTTCATGCCATAGGCGGCGATCGAAGCCAGCGCATCCGCGCGGCTGCCGGTGTCGGGAACGGTCGGTCCCGATGCGACCAGCGCCGGATTGTCGCCGGGAATGTCGGACACGACCAGCGACACGACACGCGCCGGGTGCGCCGCGGCCGCCAGGCGTCCGCCCTTGATGGTCGAGACATGCTTGCGGATGGTGTTCATTGCCGCGATCGGCGCGCCGGAGGCAAGCAGCGCCTCATTGACGGCGATCTCATCGCCAAGCGTCAGCCCGGGAGCCGGCGACGGCAGCAAGGCCGAACCGCCGCCGGAAATCAGCGCCACCACCAGATCCTCTGCGGTCAGACCCCGCACTTTCTCCAGCAGCCGGCGCGACGCCTCGAGACCGGCGGCGTCCGGCACCGGGTGCGCCGCCTCGATGATCTCGATGCGCTCGCATCTGGCGCCATAGCCGTAGCGGGTGACGACTAGCCCGTCGATCGGACCATCCCAGACCTTCTCAAAGGCGGCGGCCATCTGCGCCGAGCCCTTTCCCGCGCCGATGACGACGGTGCGGCCCTTCGGCTTCGCCGGCAAATGATTGCGGATCGTCTTTTCCGGGTCGGCGGCGGCGACGGCGGCGTTGAAGATCGATGTGAGGAAGCTTTTCGGGTCGGTCATTTTTCTTCCGGCGGCAGCGCAAGCCCGCTCGCATCGATGCCAAGATGGGCGCACAGCGCGTCGACCACGACGCCGTGGTCCTCGCGCTCGGGCAGGCCCGAAACGGCGATGACGCCGATCACCCCGGCGCCCTTCACCGTGAGCGGAAAGCCGCCGCCGGCCAGCACATAATCGGCAATGTCGAGCGCTTCGCCGACCTTGAACGTGCGGTCCGGGCGCTGCTGCTCCAGCACCAGGCGATAGGTGCTTCTGAGATAGCGCTTCACGACATTGATCTTGCGCCGCGCCCAATCGGGATTGGAGGCGTTGGAGCCAGGCATGGCGGCATAGAAGAGCGGCCGATCGAAAGTCCTGATGTCGACGATGATCGGAAGATCTTCCTTCAGCGCCCGGTCCCTGATGGCGGAGCCGATTTCGAAAGCCACGGCCTCGTCGAAGGCCGGAAAGACCAGCGTGGCTTCCTGTTTCTTGATCAGAGCGATGTCGTCGGCGGTGGCCATGTCTCTTTCTCCGAAATCCCACCGTCGTTTGTACGACAAGCTCTGTCTGGTCAAGCATTCGTCGCAGACGCGCCAGGGTCGACCCCCACTCCGTCGAGCTTCGCTCGACACCTCTCCCCCGATCGACGGGGGAGAGGAAAGGCGCGAAGCGATTCAAGCTGGCGCCTTTCCAGTTGGCCCCTTTCCTCTCCCTCCGGAGGGGGGAGAGGTGGCGCCGCGAAGCGGCGACGGAGTGGGGGAACCACTTGGCAACCAGGCGCAGTCATCATCTTGCCCTACTCGAAGATCTACCCCATTGTCGGGACTTATCCCGCCACAATCGCGCTCTTCGCCGGCCGGCCTGCCACATAGACCTCGCGCACGGCACGATCGTCGCCCAGCGTCTGCAGCAGGAAGAGCTCTTCCGCCAGCGTCTCCACAGTCTCCATCCTGAGCCGCATGCCCGGCGTCGCGTGGGCGTCGAGCACTACGATGTCGGCATCGGTGCCTTCTTCCAGCGTGCCGACCTTGTCGGCCACGGACAGCGCCTCGGCATTGCCGCGCGTCAGCTGCCAGAAGGACTGGAAGGGGTTCAGCTTCTCGCCGTTCAGCGCGATCACCTTGTAGCCTTCATCCATGGTGCGCAGCATCGAATAGTTGGTGCCGCCGCCGACATCTGTCGCGGCCGCTATCCTGAGCGGCTTCTCGCGCCGGCGGTGACGCTGATAGTCGAACAGGCCGGAGCCGAGGAAAAGGTTCGATGTCGGGCAGAACACCGCCACCGAGCCCGATTGCGACAGCGCGTCGGCCTCGCGTTCCGACAGATGGATGCAGTGGCCGAGCAGGCTCTTTTTGCCGAGCAGGCCGTAATGTTCATAAACGTCGGTATAGTCGCGCGACCAAGGGTAGAGCTCCTGGGTGAAGGCGATCTCGGCGTGGTTTTCCGACAGGTGCGTCTGCATGTGGAGATCGGGATGCTCACGGCAGAGCACGCCGGCCATTTCCATCTGCTCGGGCGACGACGTGATGGCGAAGCGCGGCGTGACGGCATAGAGCTGGCGGCCCTTGCCGTGCCATTCGGCGATCAGCGCCTTGGTATCGTCATAGCCGGTCTGCGGCGTATCGAGCACGCCGTCGGGCGCATTGCGGTCCATCATCACCTTGCCGGCGATGTTGAGCATGTTGCGCTCATGCGACTCGGCAAAGAAGGCTTCCGCCGACGATCTGTGTACGGAGCAATAGGCCGCGACCGTGGTCGTGCCATGGCGCAGCATCTCGTCGAGAAACAGCCGCGCGATGCGGCGGCCATGCTGCGCGTTCTGGAACTTCGCCTCTTCCGGAAAAGTGTATTTGTTCAGCCAGTCGAGCAGCTCCGCACCGTAAGACGCGATGATCTGCATCTGCGGCACATGAACGTGGGCGTCGAGGAAACCCGGCAGGATCAGATGCGGACGATGGTCGATCGTCTCGATGCCGGTGCCCGCCTTCTTCAAGACCTCCGCATAGGAGCCGGCGGCGACGATCCTGCCGTTGTCGATCAGCAGACCGCCATCCTCCTCGTAGCGCCAGGCGGAATGGTCGTCGATCGCTTCGGGCCAGCGCAGGAAGGAGAGCGTGCGGCCGCGCAGAATTTTCGCTGTCATGCTTATTTTCCGGCGCCTTCGAACCAGGCGACCAGAAGGGCCCGTTCCTGGTCGGTTATGTGGCTGACATTGGCGGGCGGCATGGCATGCGCCCGGCCGGCCTGGATGTAGATCTCGCGCGCATGCTCGGCGATGCGCTCGTCGGTGTCGAGCAGCACGCCCTTCGGCGCATGGTAGATGCCTTCATAGACCGGCTCCTCCGTATGGCACATCGAGCAGCGGCCAAGCACGGTGTCGCGCACGGCCGGGAAATGGGCGGAGGCGATGTAGATCTGCGCTGCGGCGGAGGCGGCGGAGGTCTTCGGCTCGCCGGTCAGCACCTTCGGCACGGTCGACAGCCAGATGATGATCATGAACAGCACGGCAGCGCCCAGCCAGGTCCAGGTCGGGTTGCCCTTCCTTGCATGCACGGTGTTGAAATAGTGCCGGATCAGCACGCCGATGATGAAGACCAGCGAGGCGATGACCCAGTTGAACTCAGTGCCGAAGGCCAGCGGGTAGTGGTTCGACAGCATCAGGAACAGGACCGGCAAAGTCAGGTAGTTGTTGTGCAGCGAGCGCTGCTTGGCGATCTTGCCGTATTTCGGGTCCGGCTTGCGGCCGGCGATCAGGTCGGCGACGACGATCTTCTGGTTGGGGATGATGACCATGAAGACATTGGCCGACATGATCGTGGCGGTGATGGCGCCAAGATGCAGGAAGGCGGCGCGGCCGGTGAAAAGATGCGTCAGCCCCCAGGCGATGAACACCAGCACGCAATAAAGCACCAGCATCAGCCCGGTGTCGCTTTTGCCCAGCGGCGAGCGGCAGAGCAGGTCGTAGACGATCCAGCCGACGCCGATGGTGGCCAGCGACAAGAGGATGCCGACCGGCACCGAGATGTTGAGCACGTTGGGATCGATCAGGAAGAGATCGGCTCCGGCGTAATAGACCACGCAGAGCATGGCGAAGCCCGACAACCAGGTGGCGTAGGATTCCCATTTGAACCAGGTGAGGTGCTCCGGCATCTCGGCCGGTGCCACCAGATATTTCTGGATGTGGTAGAAGCCGCCACCATGCACCTGCCATTCCTCGCCGAAGGCTCCGGCGGGCAGGCCGGGCCGCTGGCGCAGGCCGAGGTCGAGCGCGACGAAATAGAAGGACGAGCCGATCCAGGCGATGCCGGTGATGACGTGCAGCCAGCGGACCGCGAAGCTCAGCCAGTCCCAGAAAATCGCGAAATCCATCATTGCACTCGTCCCTGCCGATGAGAGCGACTTTACGGTCTGGCGCGCAAACGAAAAGAGGCGAGGTGCGCGATGACTTTCAAAAAAAAATGGAAAATACTAGGGTTGCCCCGCTCAGCCTTTGAGAGCCACACATGGCCTATCTCGACAACATCGCTGTCTTCGTTCGTGTCGTCGAGCTCGGCAATCTGTCGGCGGCGGGGCGCGACATGCGCATTTCGCCGGCGGTCGCCTCCAACCGGATCAAGGAGTTGGAGAAGCATCTTGGGGTGCGGCTGTTCAACCGTACGACAAGGCAGTTGATGCCGACCGAGCATGGCACCGTGTTCTACACCGGCGCCAAGCAGGTGCTGGACGCGATCACTGAGGCGGAAGCGGCGGTCGCGGCGCTCTCCGGCCAGCCACGCGGGACCATCAGGGTCACGGCGCCGCTCGGCCTCGGCCGGAGGCTGATCGCGTCAGGCATCCCGGATTTCCATGACAAATATCCCGATATCGAGGTGAGGCTTCGGCTCTCCGACCACAATGTCGATATCATGAAGGAAGGCATCGACGTCGCCTTCCGGCTCGGAATCATCGAGGATTCGAGCCTCAGGATGCGCGGCATCATGGAATGCGAGCGCGTGCTGGTGGCGGCGCCGAAATACCTGGAAGCGCGCGGCGAGCCGACCGAGGCGCAGGAGCTCATCGGTAAAAAGCACGACTGCCTGATGCTGCGCTATGCCGGCGCGCGCGAATATGTCTGGACGCTGCAGACGCCGAACGGACCGCAGAAATTCGAGGTGCACGGTCCCTATGACACCGACGACGGCGACGTTCTGACCGGCTGGGCACTATCGGGGCGCGGCATCATCAACAAGCCGCGTTTCGAGGTCGAGCCGTTCATCCGCGACCGGCGGCTGAAGGTGATCCTGCCCCAGGCGCCGCCGACGCCGGTGCAGTTCGCCGCCGTCTATCCGCACAAGAAGCTGCAGGATCCGAAGGTGCGGCTGCTGCTCGACTTCATGGCCGAGCGCTGCCAGCGGCTGATCAAGGACCTCCTGGCCGGGAAGTAACGGCCGGTGGCGTCGCCATTCCGGACGGAATGGCTACGGCGAAAGGCGCCGACCCTAACTGCGGCGCATTTTGTCTGGAATTGCTTCAGATCAGTCCATTAGCCTGGCCGTTCCGGACACCCTGATCGAGCTGCCCGGCGCCGGCGGAATGTCGGCGTGAAGGCGCGAGCGCATGCCCATATCCTCGCCCTGGACGATATCGATCGCGCCGCCATGCGGCCAGCCGAGGTCGCGCAGGTAGCCGGCAAAGGCAGCGGTCGCAGCGCCCGTCGCCGGATCCTCGTAGACGCCGCCGGACGCGAAGGGATTGCGCGTATGAAAGAGGCGTGGCGTCTCGGCATAGGCGAGAAGGATGGTGACCAGGCCTTCGCGCCGCATGAAGGACTGGCCTTGCTTCAAGTCATAGGCCATGGCCGCCAACGCCTGGCGCGACTTCAGCGCCAGCACGAGATGATCGGCGCCGCCATGGATGAGCGCCGGCGGAATGGCGGGATCGAGATCGCCCGGCTCATAGCCAAGCAAGGCGAGCGCTTCGCCGACCAGTTCCGACGATGCGGCCTTGCTGCGCGTCGGTGGCGACTGCAGGGCGGCGGCAAAGTTGGCGCCATCGCGAAAGCCTTCGACGGTGATGCCGGCCTGGTTGAGAATCAGCCTGAAGATGCCGTCGCCGAACTTTCCGACCAGCGCCGCGCCGAGCGCGATCGTGGCATGGCCGCAGAACGGCACTTCCGACTCCGGCGAAAAATAGCGCACGCGCCAGACGTCGCCCGCGGGCGCCGCGAAGGCGGTTTCCGAGAAACCGACATCCGCCGCGACACGCTGCATGTCGGCGACGTCGGGCAGCGTCTCGCCAATCACCACGCCGGCGGGATTGCCGCCGGTGTTCCCGTCCGAAAATGCGGCGATCTTCAATATGTCCATGTTCCTGACCCCGTTATCCGTGAGGCGCAACAAACACGTTTCGCGCCGCTTTGGGAAATGAGGAAAGCAGCAAGCAGCGGTGAGCGCCAGTCACACCTGCAATCGGGGATGGTGCCCCTCGATCCAACGCGGAACGAAATTCTGGTCATCACCGTTCTGACGGTTGGCGGTCGTTCGGGCCGCCTTCAGCTTTCATCATGCGACGCAGCGGGACAGGAGCCGACCATGGACGCCATCGTCACCAAGAACGACCTCAAATCCGATGCCAAGAAGGAATCGATCGATCTGCTCAACGCCAGGCTTGCCGACGCCATCGACCTGGCGCTGATCACCAAGCAGGCGCATTGGAACGTCAAGGGCCCGCAATTCATCGCCATCCACGAGATGCTGGACGAATTCCGCGAGGAGATCGACGGCCATGTCGACATCATCGCCGAGCGCGCCGTGCAGCTCGGCGGCACCGCGCACGGCACCTCGCAGGAAGTGTCGAAGGCGACCAAGCTGAGGCCTTATCCGACCGACATCCACAAGACCAAGGATCATCTGGCGGCGTTGATCGACCGCTATGCCACGGCCGCCAAGCTGACCCGCGAAGCAATCGACGAGGCCGACGACGCCGGCGATCGCGATACGGCGGACATCTTCACCGCCTATTCGCGCTCGCTCGACAAATTGCTGTGGTTCCTCGAGGCGCACACGCAGGAAAAGGAATAGCCAGCCTTTCCTTGCGCGGCCGGTTGAATCAGCCGGCCATCGTCTTGTCGGCGCTGGCTGAGCTTGGCGCTTCCGCGGCGTGCGACACCAGCGCCGTCATGATCTCGGCGGCAGCAAGTGCTGCGATCACCGGCGGGCGCTTGTCCTTCACCGCATTGCCGCCGATCGGCGAGACGAGCCGAGCGAACTGCGTTTCGCTACCCTCGGCGGATTTCAGGAACCAGTTCCTGAAGGTCGCCTTCTTGGTCTTCGAGCCGATCATGCCGACATAGGCGCTGTCGTCGCGCTTCAGCGCCTCGGCGACGATCAGGAAATCCAGCGCATGATCATGGGTCAGGATCGCGAACGCCGATCCCGCCGGCGCCTCGCGCACCACGGCTTCGGGCAACGATGTCAGCCGCGTCTCCACCGTTTCCGGCATACCTTCCAGCGCCTCGGCGCGGGTCTCGACGACGAAGACATGGATCGGCAGCAGCGCCAGCGAAGCTGCCAATGCCTGACCGACATGGCCGCCGCCGAACAGATAGACATGCGGCAGACGCGCCTCTTCCGATTCAGCGTTGGCGATCAGCTGCTGCTCCAGCGAAGCATCGACGAGACGGATCGACACCTTCACGCGGCCGCCGCAGCATTGGCCGATCTCCGGCCCGAGCGGAACGTCAAGCGTTGCGCAGATCTCATCGACCTCGGTACGGGCTTCACCGGCCGGAGATCGCGACCGCTGCCCTGCATTCAATACCTGCCGCGCCTTGTCGATCGCCATATATTCGAGCTGGCCGCCGCCGATGGTGCCAAGAATCGACGATGCCGAGACAAGCATGAAGGCACCGGCTTCGCGCGGCGTCGAACCCTTCGTCGCCGCCACCTCCACCAATGCAGCCCGGCCGACCCGGCCGAGGAATTCCTTCAGCTGTTGCGCCTTCGAGTTCATCGTCTGCATTTCCACTTGGGAAATATAGGGTTTTTCCGCCCGAATTGCACGTTTTAAGCCGGCTTCGCGGCTTCCCGCTTCAACCTCTCGATCGCCATCAGCACCCGTTCGGGCGTCGCCGGCGCGTCGAGGCGCGGACAGATCTTGTGATCCGCGACGCTGGCCACCGCGTCCGACAGCGCATGCAGCACCGACATGCCGTGCGGCAGCGGCGGCTCGCCCACCGCCTTTGAGCGATGGATGGTCGGCTCATAGGCCGAGGACCAGTCAGTCAGCTTAACGTTGAAGATCTTCGGACGGTCGGACGCGAGCGGGATCTTGTAGGTCGACGGCGCATGCGTGCGCAGCCGGCCGCTATCGTCCCACCACAGCTCCTCGGTCGTCAGCCAGCCCATGCCCTGGATGAAGCCGCCCTCGACCTGGCCGAGGTCGATCGCCCGGTTCAGCGAACGGCCAGCGTCGTGCAGGATATCGGTGCGCTCGACGACATATTCGCCGGTCAGCGTGTCAACCGAGACCTCCGAGCAGGCCGCGCCATAGGCGTAATAGTAGAAGGCATGGCCGCGGCCTTTGCTGCGGTCCCAATGGATCTTCGGCGTCTTGTAGAAGCCGGCCGCCGACAACTGGATACGGTTGATATAGGCCTGCTTGACCAAGTCGTTGAAGGCCACTTCCTGATTTCCGATGCGCACGCGATTGGGCAGGAACACGATCTGGTCGTGCGGCACCTGATATTTATCCGCGGTGAAATCGGTCAGCCGCTTGCGGATCTGGCGGGCGGCGTCCTGCGCTGCCATGCCGTTGAGGTCGGCGCCGGAAGATGCGGCCGTCGGCGAGGTGTTCGGCACCTTGGCGGTGGTGGTGGCGGTGATCTTGACCCGGTCGAGGTCGATCTGGAACTCCTCGGCCACAACCTGCGCCACCTTGAGATGCAGGCCCTGGCCCATCTCGGTGCCGCCATGGTTCATATGGACCGAGCCGTCGGCATAGACATGCACCAGCGCGCCGGCCTGATTGGCCTCCGTCTTGGTGAAGGAAATGCCGAACTTCACCGGCGTCAACGCCAGGCCGCGCTTGATGAAACGGCTGTTGTTGTTGAAGGCGCTGATCTCGCGGCGTCGCCGTGCATAGTTCGCGCTTTCCTCCAGCTCGGCGACGATGCGCTGGATGATGCAATCCTCGACCTTCTGGTGGTAGGGCGTGACGCTTCGCTCGCCGATGGCCTCCATCGGATCGTAGAAATTGAGCTTGCGGATTTCGAGCGAATCCTTGCCGACCGCGAAGGCGACCTCGTCGATGACGCGCTCCGCGCCGACCATGCCCTGCGGCCCGCCGAAGCCGCGGAAGGCGGTGTTGGAAACTGTGTTGGTGTAGAGCGGCGCCGACTTCGCATGCACAGCCGGATAGAAATAAGCGTTGTCGCAGTGAAACAGCGCGCGGTCGCCGACGGGACCAGAGAGATCGGCGGAGAACCCGCAGCGCAGCGCGTAGGTGAAGTCGACGCCCAGGATATTACCCTCGTCGTCGAAGCCGACCTCATAGTCGATGGCGAAATCATGCCGCTTGCCGGTGGCGGTCATGTCCTCGTCGCGGTCGAGCCGGATCTTCACCGCGCGCTTCAGCTTCTTGGCGGCGATCGCCGCGATGGCCGCGCACTGATTGGCCTGCGTCTCCTTGCCGCCGAAGCCGCCGCCCATGCGGCGCACTTCGACTGTCACCGCATGGCTCGGCACGCCGAGCGCATGGGCGACCAGATGCTGCGTCTCGCTCGGGCCCTGCGTCGAGCAATAGACGATGACCTCGTCGTCCTCGCCGGGGATCGCCAGCGAGACCTGGCCTTCGAGATAGAAATGGTCCTGGCCGCCGAGCCACATGCGGTTCTTGATGCGGCGCGGAGCGGTGGCAATCGCCGCGGCGGCATCGCCGCGCTTCAGGATCAACGGCGTGGTGACCTGCTTGTCGTTGACCGGGTCGAGATTCCAGATGTCGATGACGGCCGGAAGCTCGTCATACTCGATTTTTGCGAGACGCGCCGCGCGGCGCGCTTCCTCACGCGTCTCGGCAACCACGGCGAAGATCGGCTGGCCGTAAAACTCAATCTTGCCCTCGGCGAGCACCGGATCGTCATGCATGTTGCTCGGCGAAACATCGTTCTCGCCGGGCACGTCGGCATAGGTCAGGACATCGACCACGCCCGGCGCCGAACGCACGGCCGACAGGTCGACACTTTTCAGCGTGCCGTGCGCGATCTTCGACAGGCCGAGGCCAATTTGCAGCGTGCCGGCAGGCTCCGGCATGTCGTCGATATAGACGGCGGCGCCGCTGACATGCTTGTGCGCGGAATCGTGCCGCTGGTCGGTGGCGACACCGCCGGCGATTTTTTCCGCCTTGAGGTTGGGAGTGGCGTGCTTGTTCATTTAGCCTCCTTCCCTTCTCCCCGTTCACGGGGAGAAGGTGGCCCGAAGGATCGGATGAGGGGCAGCGCCGATATTGACGAATTTGCGAAAAACGATCGGCGACGGCGCTGCCCCTCATCTGCCTGCCGGCATCTTCTCCCCGTGAACGGGGAGAAGGGTGCTACCAGCGACCGCTTGCCCGCGTTGATTCGCATCAGGCGGCCTCGTTGCGCGAGACCTGGAACGGCGCCTTCGTTCCGGTCGTCTCGATATAGAAGCGCAGCAGAAGGTTCTTTGCCGCCAGCGCCCGGTATTCGGCGGTCGCGCGCATGTCGGTCAGCGGCGTGAAGTCGCTGGCGTATTGCGCCATCGCGGCCTCTACCGTCGCTTCACCCCAGGTTTTGCCAATAAGCGCCTTTTCGACTGCCGCGGCGCGCTTCGGCGTCGCCGCCATGCCGCCATAGGCGATGCGGATGTCGGCTACCGCGCCATCCTTGGCCAAGGTCAGGTAGAATGCCCCGAGCGTCGCGGTGATATCCTCGTCGCGACGCTTGGTGACCTTATAGACGGCAAACTTCGTGTCCTTTGCCGGCACCGGCACATGCACGGATTCGACGAATTCGCCAGGCTGACGGTCCTGCTTGCCATAGGCGATGAAGAAGGTTTCGAGCGGTATGGTGCGGCGGGCCTCGCCCTTGCGCAGCGTGAGCTGCGCGCCGAGCGCGATCAATGGCGGCGGCATATCGCCGATCGGCGAGCCGTTGGCGATGTTGCCGCCGATGGTGCCCATGTTGCGCACCTGTTCGCCGCCGATGCGGTCGACCAGCGGTCCCAATGCCGGGATACGCTTCGACAGCGTCTCGAAGGCTTCGGTGTAGGTCACGCCGGCGCTGATGGTGATGACGCCGTCTTTTTCCGAGGCCGTACGCAAGCCGTCGAGGCCGCCGATAAAGATCGCCGGCGAGATGTCGCGCATATGCTTGGTGACCCACAGGCCGACATCGGTCGAGCCGGCGACGATGGTGGCGCCCGGTTCCTTCTCGAGCAAGACGGCGAAATCGTCGACGCTGGCCGGCACGATCAGCCGCGCCTTGCCCGACCCGATCTCGACCCTGGCGCCATCGCGCAGTACCTTCAGCCGCGCGGTGATGTCGTCGCGCTCCACGGCCAGCGGATCCTTAGCCGCCTTGCCGTAGCTCGAAATGGCGTGCGCTGCGCGCATGATCGCCTCATAGCCGGTGCAGCGGCACAGATTGCCCTGCAGCGCCTTTTCGATCGCCGCGTTGGACGGGTCGGGCGTCTTCATCCACAGCCCGTAGAGCGACATGATGAAGCCCGGCGTGCAGAAGCCGCATTGCGAGCCGTGGAAATCGACCATCGCCTGCTGCACCGGATGCAGTTTTTCACCGTCGCCGCGCAGATGCTCCACGGTGACGACATGGGTGCCGTCGAGCGAGCCCACGAAGCGGATGCAGGCATTGACGCTTTCATAGACGAGACCTTCGGTGGAGAGCTTGCCGACCAGCACCGTGCAGGCGCCGCAATCGCCCTCGGCGCAGCCTTCCTTGGTGCCGCGCAGCGAGCGGTTGAGCCGCAGCCAGTCGAGCAAGGTCGCATCGGGCGCGACGTCTTTCAGTGCCACGTCGCTGCCGTTCAGGATGAAGCGTATTTCGTTGCGGGTCTCAGCCATGTCTCAGCTCCCCCGATAGGTCGAGTAGCCGTAAGGCGAAATCAAGAGCGGGACGTGGTAGTGCCGTGCTTCCGCCATGCCGAAGCGGATCGGCACGATGTCGAGGAAAGCAGGTTGCGGCAAGTCGATCCCCTGGCCGCGCAGATAGTCGCCGGCGGCGAAGACCAGCTCATATTCGCCGGTGCGGAAATCGGCGCCGGCAAGCAGCGGCGCGTCGCAGCGCCCGTCATCGTTGGTGGCGACGGTCTTGAGATGCGTGCGGTTCCCGCCCTCGATGCGGAAAAGCCCGATCGACAGACCCTTTGCAGGCCTGCCGGCCGCGGTGTCGAGCACATGGGTCGTCAGGCGCCCGCCATCGGCTTTCGACGTCTCTGCCACTGGCCGCCTCCCATCCCGGTTCAGTTTCAGGTCAATTGTGCGCCAATTAAAGGCTATGCATAAGCCCCGGTCGAGCGGAGCGTGGCAAAAAGCACTTTCAAAAATTTTCGGGGGAATGCATGCGCACTCCTTTCGATATCTTCATCTCGACCATCGGGCAGGAGCGGCAATGCGTTACGATCGGGACATGCGCGGTTACGGGGCAAATCCGCCGGATCCGAAATGGCCCGGCGGCGCGCATGTCGCGGTGCAGTTCGTCGTCAACTATGAAGAGGGCGGCGAGAACTGCGTGCTGCATGGCGACAAGGCTTCGGAAGCCTTCCTGTCCGAAATCGTCGGCGCGGCGCCCTGGGTTGGCCAACGCCATTGGAACATGGAATCGATCTATGAATACGGCGCGCGGGCCGGCTTCTGGCGGCTCCACCGGCTGTTCACCGAAGCGCAAGTGCCGGTGACCTGCTATGGCGTCGCCACGGCGCTGGCGCGCTCGCCCGATCAGGTCGCGGCGATGCAGGAGGCCGGCTGGGAAATCGCCTCGCACGGGCTGAAATGGATCGACTATCGCGACCACTCGGCCGAGGACGAGCGGCGCGATCTCGAAGAGACGATCAAGCTGCACTACGAGGTGACCGGCGCGCGGCCGACCGGCTGGTACACCGGCCGCACTTCGGTGAACACGGTGCGGCTCGTGGCCGAGGAAGGCGGCTTCGACTACGTCTCCGATACTTATGACGACGAGCTGCCCTACTGGTTCGACCGCGACGGGCTGGAGAAGCCGCAGCTCATCGTCCCCTACACGCTCGACGCCAACGACATGCGCTTCGCGACGCCGCAGGGCTTCAACTCCGGCGACCAGTTCTTCGCCTATCTGAAGGACAGTTTCGATACGCTCTATGCCGAGGGCAAGGCGGGCAGGCCGCGCATGATGAATATCGGCCTGCATTGCCGGCTGGTCGGCCGTCCCGGACGGGTCGCGGCGCTGAAGCGCTTCGTCGACTATGTGAAATCGCATAACAAGGTGTGGCTGACACGGCGCATCGACATCGCCAAACACTGGCGCGATACGCACCCCTACGAGGCACCGGCGCTGCGGCCGTCGCGGATGCGGTTCGAGGAATTCGTGCATGCCTTCGGCGGCGTGTTCGAGCATTCGCCCTGGATCGCCGAGCGCGCCTACGAACTGGAACTCGGGCCCGCGCATGACAGCGCGGGCGGCCTGCACAATGCGCTCTGCCGCGTCTTCCGCGCGGCAACGGAAGCCGAACGGCTTTCCGTCCTCAACGCTCACCCGGACCTCGCCGGCAAGCTGGCGGCGGCCAAGCGGCTGACGCCGGAATCGGCCAAGGAACAGGCCTCCGCCGGGCTGGACGCGTTGACCGACAAGGAGCGCGAGCTGTTTTCGAAACTCAACGCCGCCTATGTCACCACCTTCGGCTTCCCCTTCATCATCGCGGTCAAGGGCAAGACCAAGGACGAAATCCTGGCGGAGTTCGAGGCGCGGATCGGCAACAGCCGCGGCACCGAGTTCGAAACCGCCTGCAAACAGGTCGAACGCATCGCGCTGCTTCGCCTGAAAGACATGCTCCCACTCTAATGTTTGTTTTTCACGCAATTCCGTATGGAAGGCCACGGCGAAGCCGCCGACCTAACCGCCTCATACTTTTCTTGGAATTGCTCTGAGGGCCAGGACCGATGGATATGATCAAGACTGCCGAGCGAACCTATTACGCCCCGCATGGCGGCCATCCCGGCCAGAACGAGCTTCTGACCGGCCGCGCCGTCTTCACCGAGGCCTATGCGGTCATCCCCAGGGGCGTGATGCAGGACATCGTCACCAGCCCACTGCCGTTCTGGGACGAGACGCGGGCCTGGATCATCGCAAGGCCGCTCTCGGGCTTCGCCGAGACGTTCTCGCAATACATCGTCGAAGTCCTGCCGGGGGGCGGCAGCGACCGGCCCGAACTCGACGCTGGCGCCGAGGGTGTGCTGTTCATCGTCGAGGGCGAGCTCACCGTTTCGCTTGCCGGCAAAAAACATGTGCTTGCCCCCGGCGGCTTTGCCTTCCTGCCGCCGTCGAGCGGCTGGACGGTGCGCAACGAGAGCGGCAGCGCCGTTCGCTTCCACTGGATTCGCAAGGCCTATGAGGCGGTCGACGGCCTCGACGCGCCGGAAGCCTTCTTCTCCAGCGACCAGGACGTGGCGCCGAGCCCGATGCCGGGCACGGAAGGGCGCTGGGCAACGACCCGCTTCGTCGACCCGGCCGACATGCGCCACGACATGCACGTCACCATCGTGACGCTGAAGCCGGGCGCGATCATCCCCTTCGCCGAAACCCATGTCATGGAGCACGGGCTCTACGTGCTGGAAGGCAAGGCGGTCTACCGCCTCAACCAGGACTGGGTCGAGGTCGAGGCCGGCGATTTCATGTGGCTGCGCGCCTTCTGCCCGCAGGCCTGCTATGCCGGCGGTCCCGGCAATTTCCGCTACCTGCTCTACAAGGACGTCAACCGTCACGCCAGGCTTGGCGGCTATCTTGGGGGCAAGGCGCGGTGAGCCGCATCGTCGCTCGACCGCTGACCCGCGAGAGCTTCGCGCCCTTCGGTGACGTCATCGACATGGGCGGCGACAACCGCTACCCGATCAATGGCGGCAAGGCGATGCGCTATCACGACCTCGCCACGGCGGAAGCCGCAGGCCCGAATGCGCGCGTGCTGATCTCGATGGTGCGCGGCACGCCCTATGAGATGCCGCTGAAGCTCACCATGGTCGAGCGCCATCCGCTCGGCAGCCAGGCCTTCATCCCGCTGTCGCCGCGGCCGTTCCTGGTGGTCGTCTGCCATGACACCAAGGACGGCCCGAGTGAACCGCATGCCTTTCTCGCCGGCTCCGGACAAGGCATCAACTACCGCCGCAACCTCTGGCACGGCGTGCTGACGCCGATCGGCGAGGAACAGGATTTCCTCATCGTCGACCGCGGCGGCGACGGCTCCAATCTCGAAGAGTTCCATTTCTCGCATCCTTACGAGATCCACCTTCCCTGAAAGCTCGCGATTCCCATGACCGACATTTCGCTGATCGACCGCCTGCTCGATGTGATCGAGCACGACATCGTGCCGAAGACGGCGCAAGGCGTTGCCCATGGCAACAAGCTGTTCGGCGCCGCGATCCTGCGGAAAGACGACCGCTCGCTGGTGCTGGCCGAGACCAACAACGAGATGGAAAATCCGCTCTGGCATGGCGAGGTGCACTGCCTGAAGCGCTTCTACGAGATGCCCAAGGCCGAGCGCGTCGACACCAAGGATGCGCTGTTCGTCGCCACGCACGAGCCCTGCTCGCTCTGCCTGTCGGCGATCACCTGGACCGGTTTCGACAATTTCTACTATCTCTTCAGCCATGAGGATTCGCGCGACAGTTTTGCCATCCCGCACGATCTCAGGATTCTGAAGGAGGTCTTCACCCTTGACCCCGGCGGCTACAACGCCGAGAACGCCTATTGGAAGAGCTTTTCCATACGCAGGCTGGTCAGGGCTTTGCCCGACGCTGAGCGCAAGCGGCTGGAGGCTCGGATCGGCAGGATTTCGGCGCGCTATGACGAGCTGTCGGAGGCCTATCAGGCAAGCAAGGCCGACAACGACATTCCGCTGAACTGAGCAATTTTCGAATCTTGATTTACCACCTTTATGGTGGCATATTGAAGTATGGAGAAGCGCAGACCGACTTACGATCTTGATGCGATCAAGACGACGTTTGGGTCTGCCGATACGCTGGCAATCACGATATCAGCGCTGCGCGATGCCATTGGTCTCGGCTTCGATCGCACGAGTGTCGTCGAGGTGATTGGCACCATGACACCAAAGATGTTCGTAAAATCGATGACAACGTTCGCGGATCATCGGGTCTGGCAAGATGTTTACCATGTCCCAGCGCGCGACCTGATCCTCTATGTGAAATTTCAGGCGGATGTCGTGACTGAATTCACGGTTGTGGCATTCAAGGAGAAATAGCCATGGCAAAAAAAGAGAGGCCTGAAACGATGACCTCCCCGGAAACAGGAGAGACGCTGACGCGCGGGGTTCGTCCATTCGCCGTGACCTACAAGGGCGAGAGCATGACGGTCGACCTGCCCGGCTATTATCCAGCTTCGGATGGTGAGAGCGTGCATATCGGGGATGACATGATTGCTGTCGATGCGGCGCTCCGCCTTCTCAAGGAGAAGACGGATGGTGTTCCTGCCCCGGCCACAATCCGGCGTATGCGCACCAAACTAAGGCTATCGCAGCGTGAAGCCGGGTCTCTGTTCAAGGTCGGCGAGAATGCCTTCGACAAATATGAAAGAGGCCTCATCGAGCCGAGCGGCCCGACCATTCAGCTGATGACGTTGCTGGAAAAGCACCCCGAATTGGTGGATGAATTGCGCTAACGACCCAGGTCGCATTTTTTGATGCTCCAGTCGCGATTGGCGATTGAAACTCGCCACGCTGCGTAGCGTTATGCGCCCCATGAAAACCGTCACCGAATTCCCCCGCAAAGTCGTCGAATTTCCCGATATGGGCATCGTCATGCCGGATGGCTGCCGGCTGTCGGCGCGCGTCTGGATGCCGGAGGACGCGACTGACGATCCGGTGCCGGCGATCCTCGAGCACCTGCCCTACCGCAAGCGCGACGGCACCATCTTTCGCGATCAGCTCACCCATCCCTATTTCGCCGGCCACGGCTACGCCTCGATCCGCGTCGACATGCGCGGCAATGGTGATTCCGAAGGGCTGATGGACGACGAATATTCCGAGCAGGAATTGCAGGACGCCTGCGACGTCATCGCCTGGGCGGCCGCGCAGCCCTGGTGCAACGGCAATGTCGGCATGATGGGCATTTCCTGGGGCGGCTTCAACTGCCTGCAGGTGGCGGCGAAGCAGCCGCCGGCGCTGAAGGCGGTGATCAGCCTGTGCTCGACGGTCGACCGCTATGCCGACGACATCCACTACAAAGGCGGCTGCCTGCTCTTGGAAAATTTCGGCTGGGCCTCGACGATGCTGTCCTATTCGTCGCGGCCTCCGGATCCGGCGATTGCCGGCGGCAACCGCTGGCGGGATTTGTGGCTTAGCCGGCTGGAAAACCAGCCTTTCCTTCTGCCGCTCTGGCTCGGCCACCAGCATCGCGACGCCTATTGGAAACGCGGCTCGATCTGCGAGGATTTTTCGGCGGTGAAAGCGGCCGTGCTGTCGATCGGTGGCTGGCATGACGGCTACCGCAACACGATCTCCAATCTCGTCACCAACATCCAGTCGCCGGTCAAAGGCATCGTCGGTCCCTGGATCCACAAATACCCGCATTACGCCGGGCCCAAGCCGGCGATCGGCTTCCTGCAGGAAGCGCTCCGCTGGTGGGACCGCTGGCTGAAGGGCGCTGAAACCGGCGTCGAGGCCGATCCGGCCTATCGCGCCTATGTGATGGACAGCGTGCGCCCGGCGCGCTGGCATCCCGAGCGGCCGGGCCGCTGGGTGGCCGAGCAGACCTGGCCGTCGGCCAACATCAAGCTTGAGACGATCGAGCTCATCCCCGACGGCGCCAAGCCCGCGATCGCCGCGTCGCCACAGACCTGCGGACTTGCCGGCGGCGAATATTTTCCCTTCACCTTCGGGCCGGAACTGCCGGGCGACCAACGCCCCGATGACGCGCTGTCGGTTTGTTTCGACCAACCCGAGCTCGGCGAAGCGATCGACATTGTCGGGGCGCCGGAGCTCGAGGTCCGGGTCGCTTCCGATCGGCCCCAGGCCAATATCGCGGTGCGGCTCTGCGACGTGCATCCGGACGGCGCCTCGGAGCTGATCTCCTATGGCGTGCTCAATCTGACCCACCGCAACTCGCATGAATTTCCCGAACCGTTGGTTCCCGGAGAGACGGTTTCGGCGCGCGTCGTGCTCGACCAATGCGCATATCGTGTGCCGGCCGGCCACAAATTGCGCATCGCCGTTTCGACCGCTTACTGGCCGATGATCTGGCCCTCGCCGGAACCGGTACGGCTTGATCTCTCGACGGCGACGCTGAGGCTGCCGCTGCGTCCGCTGGCAAGAGGGGATGAGGTTTCGTTCCCTGAGCCGGAAGGCGCGACGCCGTGGGCGACCGAGACGATCAGGCAGGCGAATTCCGAACGCCATGTCGATCGCGACGAGAAGACCGGGCTGGTTAGGCTTTCCATAACCGACGATTTCGGCGAGGTGCGCGACATCGACCATGGGCTGGCCAATGGCAGCGTCGTGCGCGAGATATGGACGATCCATCCCGACGACCCGCTGTCGGCCACAGGAGCCACGCATTGGACGCAGACCTTGTCGCGCAATGAATGGTCGGTGCGGACCGAGACTTTTGCCGAGATGCGATCGGACGCCGCAAACTTCATCGTCAGCGCCAGAATCGAAGCCTATGAGGGCGAAAAGCTGGTCTTCGAACGCGACTTCGAGCAGACGATTCCCCGCTCCATGGTTTGAGCCGGAACAAGATTGGTCCAAATGCGACGTGCGATTTACGCCACCGTATGTCGCATTCGGTCTTGCCTGCCGCTTTCCCTTACGGTCATTATCTCCTCTAATAGCAAGAAACGACCATAAGGTCGGATACCCAGAGTGAGGAACCATAATGTCCAACGAACTCGACTATCTCAGCCGGCGAGTCGCGGCCGGAAAACTTAGCCGTCGCGATTTTCTCGGTCGCGCCGCGGCGCTCGGCGTCACCGCTACCTTCGCCAACTCGCTGCTCTCCAGCGCCGTGCGCGCTGCCGGCCCGGTCAAGGGCGGCACGCTGAAGGCCGGCCTGGTCGGCGGTGAATCCACCAACAGCCTCGATCCGGCCCTGTTCATGACCCAGGTGCCCTTCGCCTTCGGCAAAATGTGGGGCGAATTGATCGTGGAGCTATCGCCCGACGGCAAGCTGGAGAACCGCATCGCCGAGGAGATCGGCTCTTCGGACGACGCCAAGGTCTGGACGCTGAAAATCCGCGACGGCATCGAATTCCACAACGGCAAGACGGTTACCGCAGAAGACGTCGCGGCCACACTCGAGCGTCATTCGGACGAGAAGTCCAAGTCCGGCGCGCTGGGCTACATGAAGGGCATCGACACCATCAAGGTCAACGGCAAGGAAGTGGTGCTGACGCTGAAGGAGCCCAACGCCGACCTCCCCTACCTCCTCAGCGACTATCACCTGATCGTGCAGCCGAACGGCGGCAAGGACAAGGCCGATGCAGGCATCGGCGCCGGGCCGTACAAGGTCAAGGTCAATGAGCCCGGCGTGCGCCATGGCGGCGAACGCTTCGCCAATTACTGGCAGGGCGACAAGATGGGCCACGCCGACCAGATCGAAATCATCGTCATCAACGATGCGACAGCGCGCACGGCGGCCTTGCAGGGCGGCCAGGTCAACATGATCAACCGAGTCGAGCCGAAGATCGTCGATCTGATCAAGCGCGTGCCTGGCGTCACCATCCGCAACCACTCCGGTCCGGGCCACTACGTGTTCATCATGCATTGCAACACGGCGCCGTTCGACAACAACGATCTCAGGATGGCGTTGAAGCTGGCGATCGACCGCGAGGAGATGTTGAAAAAAGTGCTGCGCGGCTACGGCTCGCTCGGCAACGATTTCCCGATTAACGCCTCCTACCCGCTATTCACCGAGATCGAGCAGCGCAAGTACGATCCGGACAAGGCCAAATTCCACTACAAGAAGTCCGGCCATGACGGCCCTGTGCTGCTTAGGACCTCGGACGTCGCCTTCCCGGGCGCTGTCGATGCATCCCAGCTTTTCCAGCAGAGCGCCGCCAAGGCCGGCATCAAGATCGAGCTCAAGCGCGAGCCCGGCGACGGCTATTGGAACGAAGTCTGGAACAAGCAGCCCTTCTGCGCCTCCTATTGGGGCGGTCGCTCGACCCAGGACCAGATGTACTCGACCGCCTATCTGTCGACCGCCGATTGGAACGACACGCGTTTCAAGCGCCCGGACTTTGACAAGATGGTGCTGGCCGCGCGCGCCGAACTCGACGAGGCCAAGCGCAAGGCGATCTACCACGACATGGCCGTCATGGTGCGCGACGAAGGCGGCCTGATTCTGCCGATGTTCAATCAGTTCATCGACGCAACAGGCCCCAAGGTGGCTGGCTGGGTGGAGGATCCGCATCAGGAGCTTTGCAACGGCTACGCGCTGGCGAAGTGCTGGCTCGAAGCCTGAGCACGGCCTTGCGGAGATGTCCTCACCCATCGTGAAACTGGTGGCCCAGCGCATTGCGCTGGGCATCCTCCTTCTGCTGGCCGTTTCGGTCCTGATCTTCGCCGGTACGCAGATCCTGCCCGGCGACGTCGCGCAAGCCATCCTAGGACAATCGGCGACCCCGGAGTCGCTGGCCAATCTGCGCGAGCAGCTCGGGCTCAACCAGCCTGCCTATATCCGTTACTTCCACTGGCTGGGCGGCGTGCTGACCGGCGATCTCGGCACCGCCATGTCGAGCGGCCAGGACATCGCGACTTCGATCAAGGAACGGCTGTGGAATACGCTGTTCCTGGCCTTCTGGGCGGCCATCGTGGCTATCCCGCTGGCGATCACGCTTGGGTTGATCGCGGTGCGCTACCGCAATGGCTGGGTCGACAAGCTGATCTCCGGCGTGGCGCTTGCCTCGACCTCCTTCCCGGAGTTCTTCATCGGCTATCTGCTCGTCTTCTACTTCGCGGTCCAGCACCAGTGGTTCCCGGCCATCTCGACCGTCTATGACGGAATGTCTTTGGGTGAGCGCCTGCAGGCCATCGCGCTGCCTGCGGCAGCGCTGACTCTGGTGGTGCTCGCCCATATGATGCGCATGACGCGCGCGGCGATCCTCAACGTCATGCAGTCGGCCTATGTCGAGACGGCGGAACTCAAGGGGCTGTCGGCCGCTGCCGTTATCCGCAAGCATGCCTTCCCGAACGCGATCGCGCCGATCATCAACGTCGTCATGCTCAACCTTGCCTATCTGGTGGTCGGCGTCGTCGTGGTCGAGGTGATCTTTGTCTATCCAGGCATGGGGCAATATCTGGTCGACCACGTCACGAAGCGCGACGTGCCGGTCGTGCAGGCGGTCGGCTTGATCTTCGCCGCCGTCTATATCACCCTCAACATCATCGCAGACATTGCGGCGATCGTCGCCAATCCGCGACTCAGGCATCCGAAGTAGGGGGGCGGCCGATATGCTCGATATCAGACGCATCCCTCTGCCATCGCTGGTCGGCCTGGTGCTGACCGCGCTGTTCGTGCTGGCGGCAATCTTCGCGCCCTTGATCGCGCCGCACGGCAACGCCGAGATCATCGGCGACGTGTGGGAGCCGATGTCGGCCGCGCACTGGCTGGGCACCGACAATCTCGGCCGCGATCTGTTGTCGCGCATGATCTACGGCGCCCGCATCACGCTGTTCATCGCGGTGCTGGCGACGGCACTGTCCTTCTCGCTTGGGGCCATTCTCGGCTTTTCGGCGGCGGTATTCGGCGGCTGGTACGACACGATCCTGTCGCGGCTCGTCGACCTCCTCATGTCGATCCCGACGCTGATCATGGGCCTCGTCGTGCTTTCGGTGCTGCCGTCGAACCTGGTGACGCTGATCCTGGTCATGGGCATCCTCGATTCGACTCGCGTCTACCGACTGTCGCGCGCGGTCGCCGTCGACATCAACGTCATGGATTATGTCGAGGCGGCGAAGCTGCGCGGCGAAGGCAGCGGCTGGATCATCTTCCGCGAGATCCTTCCCAATGCGCTGTCGCCGCTGGTCTCGGAACTCGGGCTGCGCTTCATCTATGCCGTGCTGTTCCTGTCGACACTGTCCTTCCTCGGCCTCGGCGTGCAGCCGCCGGATGCCGACTGGGGCGGCATGGTCAAGGAGAACAAGGACGGCATCGTGTTCGGCATTCCGGCGGCGCTCATCCCGGCGGCGGCGATCGCGGCACTTGCGATCTCGGTCAATCTCGTCGCCGACTGGGTGCTCAATCGCACGACGAGCCTGAAGGGAGGACGCGGCTGATGGTTGACGGCAAAGCAAAGTCCGGTCCTCTCCTCGACATCCGCAACCTGCGCATCGAAGCGACGGTCTATCCGCCGGGCGAAGCACCTAGGACCATCACGCTTGTCCACGACGTTTCGCTGACGCTGGAGAAGGGCAAGGTGCTTGGGCTGATCGGGGAGTCCGGCGCCGGCAAGTCGACCATCGGCCTGTCGTCGATGGGCTATGGCCGCGGCGGCGTGCGCATCACCGGCGGCGAGGTCATCCTCAACGGCCGCGACATACTGAAAGGCGGCAAGGAAGGCCTGCGCAAGCTGCGCGGCCGCGAAGTCTGTTATGTCGCCCAGTCGGCTGCGGCGGCCTTCAATCCGGCGCACCGGCTGATGGACCAGGTGGTGGAGGCTACGCTCCTGCACGGCACCGCGACCCGCGCCGAGGCCGAGAAACGCGCCGTCGCCCTGTTCAGGAAGCTCAGCCTGCCCAATCCCGAAACGATCGGCCAACGCTTCCCGCACCAGGTATCGGGCGGCCAGCTGCAGCGCGTGATGACGGCGATGGCGTTGTGCTCGGAGCCGGACCTGATCGTCTTCGACGAGCCTACGACGGCCCTCGACGTGACGACGCAGATCGACGTGCTGTCAGCGATCAAGGATGCCATCCGCGACACCCATGTCGCGGCCCTTTACATCACCCACGATCTAGCCGTCGTGGCACAGGTGTCCGACGAGATCATGGTGCTGCGTCACGGCCGGCTGGTCGAATGGGGCGGCACCCACCAGATCATCAAGGAGCCGCGCCAGGAATACACCAACGCCCTGGTCTCGGTGCATCAGATCGAACACCAGGAACAGCAGCCGGGCACGACGCCGATGCTATCGGTGAAGAACGTGACGGCCGCCTATGGCGGCGGCCACGTCAAGGTGCTGAAGAACGTTTCGGTCGACATCTTTCCAGGCCAGACGCTGGCCGTGGTCGGCGAGAGCGGTTCCGGCAAATCGACGCTGGCGCGCGCCATCACCGGTCTCTTGCCGCCCGAGAAAGGTAGCGTTGTCTTCGACGGCCGCACGCTTGCCAACAGGCTCGCCGACCGGCCGAAGGAGGACCTTCGCCAGCTGCAGATGATCTACCAGATGGCCGACGTGGCGATGAATCCGCGCCAGACGGTAGGCACCATCATCGGCCGGCCGCTGGAGTTCTATTTCGGCATGAAGGGCCGCGAGCGCGACAAGCGCGTCGCCGAGCTGCTCGACGAGATCGAGATGGGCAAGGGCTTCGTCGACCGCTATCCGGCCGAGCTTTCCGGCGGCCAGAAGCAGCGCGTCTGCATCGCCCGCTCGCTCGCCGCCAAGCCGAAGCTGATCATCTGCGACGAGGTGACCTCGGCGCTCGATCCGTTGGTCGCCCACGGCATCCTCAAGCTGCTGCTCAACTTGCAGCAGATCGAGAAGGTGGCCTACCTTTTCATCACCCACGATCTGGCGACGGTTAAGTCGATCGCCGATTCGATCGCTGTGATGTATCGCGGCGAGGTGGTGCGCTACGGATCCAAAAGCAAGGTGCTGACGCCGCCCTTCGACGCCTACACCGACCTTCTGTTGTCCTCCGTTCCCGAAATGGAAATCGGCTGGCTGGAGAAGGCCATCAAGGGACGGCGCATGGAAAGCGCCGGCAACTGACGCAATTCCGGCAGAGCTGTTAAGCGGCTTTTGCACGGAATTGCGGCGCCGCCAACACCAAGAAAGGTCAGTGGCTGGGTGAAGAATCCCATGGCGAGATGATGGACGGCTACGCTCTCTGCCAGTGCTGGCTGAACGCCTGATATCAGGCTATCCAAAAGCAGCGCCGCTTGGCCGTGCCACACGCGGCGTTTTCGTTTCGAAGAACACGCACAGGGACGTTCCGTGCCGCTCAAATCCAAACTGCTGCTCATCATCCTCGACGGCGTGCCCTACCGGAACTGGCGCCGGCTGATGGGCAATCTCGAAGGCTGGGCGCAATCGGGCGAGGCGCAGGTGTGGAAGATGCGCTCGGTCCTGCCGTCGACCTCCGCCTGCTGTTACGCCTCGATCCACACCGGTGTCACGCCGCAAGTGCACGGCATCCTTTCCAACGAGAACCGTTTTCGCGTCACGCAGCCGGACATTTTTTCGGAAGTGAGCAAGGCCGGCGGCAGGACGGGCGCGGTGACCCACTCCTACTGGTCGGAATTCTTCCGTTCGTATCCGTTCGATCTTGTCGAGGACATGGAGTTCGACGAGCCAAGCGGGCCGATCACGCATGGCCGCTTCCATACCATGACCGGCTACAATCTCGAGAATCAGATGACGCCAAGCGATGTCGACCTGTTCGCGACGCTGACGATGCTGACCAAACGCCATGGCATCGACTACGGCATCCTGCACACCTGCACGCTGGATTCGATGGGTCACCGCTTCGGCCATGACTGCCACGAGATGGACCATGCCTGCTACGCGATGGACGGCATGCTCGCTGCCTTCCTGCCGCAATGGCGCCAAGCCGGCTATGAAGTGATCGTGACGGCCGACCATGGCCAGACCGATCGCGGCCACCATGGCGGCCATGACGACGAGATGCAGGATTTCGCGCTCTATTATTTCGGGCCTGCGAAGGGGCCCGAGGCCGACGCGCTGCTCGACCAGCTGCAGCTCGCGCCGACAGTGCTGAGCCGGCTTGGCGTGACGATACCGGAGACGATGAAAGCGAAGGCGTTTTTGGGGTAAGCGCCACCTCTCCCTTCTCCCCTTGTGGGAGAAGGTGGATCGGCGCGCAAGCGCCGAGACGGATGAGGGGTGTTCCAGCGGAGTGAGGCGTCGGTGTTCCCTGGAGCACCCCTCATCCGGCCGCTTCGCGGCCACCTTCTCCCACAAGGGGAGAAGGAGAAAACCTGCCCTCTGGCAACGCTCACTTTCTTCAGTTAGCCTCCAAGAAATCCTTGGCGGAGGGTGAACCTTTTTGGACCGATCAGCGACAGAGCTTCGAGGAGCCAGGCGGCTCGACCGGCCATGAATGCGGCGACGGAAACCGATCGCGCGCTTGTGGACCGGGTCGCGAAGGGCGACCGGGCCGCCGTCCGGCTCCTGTTCATGCGTCACCACGCGCGGATCTACCGCTTCGTGGCGCGCCAGACGGGATCGGAAATGATGGCCGACGATATCACGAATGAGGTTTTTCTGGAGCTGTGGAAACAGGCGCCCAGTTTCGAGGGCCGCTCTGAAGTTTCCACGTGGCTGCTCGGCATCGCCCGCTTCAAGGCGCTATCCATGCTGCGCAAGAAGAAGGAAGACTGGATCGACGACGACGACGCGGCGCAAGTTCCCGACGGCGCCGACACGCCGGAAGTCGTGACCATGAAGGAAGACAAGGCCGCCGCCTTGCGCCGCTTCGTCGATGCCCTGCCGGAAGAACACCGCACGGTGATCGACCTTGCCTATTATCATGGCCAGTCGGTGACCGAGATCGGCGAGGTGCTCGACATCCCGGTCGCGACCGTCAAGACCAGGATGTTCTACGCCCGCAAGAAACTCGGCGAAGCCCTCAAGGCCGCCGGTTACGACAGGGGTTGGCCATGAGCGCCGCTGAAAAGATGTCGCGTCGCGACGAGATGGAAACGCTGCTGCCGTTCTACCTGAACGGCTCGCTGGAAGGCGCCGAGCTGGAGGCCGTCGAGGAGTGGCTGGCCACCGATCCGGCGGCGATGAATGCGCTTGGCGAAGCGGAGGCCGAGTTCTCCGGCACCGCAGCCGCCAACGAGGCGATCCGGCCGCCCGCCGACGCGTTCTCCCGCTTCTCCAAGGCGCTGGACGCCGAGGCCGGTCCGGTGCGAACGCCCGGCCAATCCTGGCTGGCAAGAGTCTTCGGCCGGGTGACGGCAATGCCTGCCGGTGTCGCCTGGGCGGCTGCCGCGGCGCTGCTTGCGCTGGTCATCGTGCAGTCCTTCGAACTGCCGGGCGGCAAGGGCAAGGACTTCGAGGTGGCCGGCGCTCAGGACGATCTGGCGAAGCTGCCTTTCGCGCTGGTCAAGTTCAAGCCGGATGCGAAGATGGCCGATATCGCCGCCTTCCTCGGCCAGAACGGGTTGAAGATCGCCGGCGGCCCGACTGCGGACGGCGTGTTCCACCTGACGATCCCGGCCAGCACGGCGGCCGATTACGACAAGCTCGTCGGCCTTATTGCCGCCCAGCCTTTCGCGGAGGCTGTGGTGCAGGGAAGGAAACCGGCCGATGGCGGCTAAGGCGGTCATTCTGCATGCGGCGCTCCTTGCGGCGGCGGCATTTGTCGCCGCGCCTGCCTCCGCGCAGACCAACGATCCGAACCTGACGCAAAAACAGCTCGATTGCCTGGACCGCACGACGGCGGCCGGTGGCGGCTGCGACAAGGAGGGCGGTGCCAGGAATGGCGTCGCGACGCCGGGCACGGCCATGGGCGGCGCGGTGGTCCTGCCGGCGCTCATCGTCGACCTGTTCCCGAATCCCCCGGCGGGCACCGCCCCGCAAACGCCGGCGGACGGAACGTCGTCATCGAACGGTTCCAGCAGCACGCCGCCGCCCGCGCCGGCGCCGAGCGGACCCGTCACGGTGCCTCAGGGCCTCAATCTGGCGGAGCCTCCGCGCGCGATCGCCGGTGAATTCGTGCCCGACGAGGTGCTGGTGACGGTCGAGGGCGATGCCGGCGTGGTGCAGCAGATCGCCAATTCCTTTGGCCTGCAGGTGCGCTCGCAGCGCCAGTCGCGGCTGCTTGGCACCACTTTGGTGCGCTTCGGCATCACCGACGGGCGACCTGTCGGCGTGGTGCTGGCGCAGCTTGCCGCCGACGGCCGCACGCAACGGCGCGAGCCCAACCACATCTACACGCTGCAGCAGGCGGCCGGCATCGTGAACTATGCCTTCGACCGCATCGCGCTCGATGCAAGCCAGGCGAGCGGAGAGAATGTACGCGTCGCCGTCATCGATACGGGTATCGACGACAGCAACCCGGCGCTCGCCGGCGTGATTGCCGGCCAGTATGACGCGATGCCCAATGTGGCGATCGAGAAGCGCGACCACGGCACCTCGGTCGACGGGCTGATCGCCGGCGTGGGGCCGCTGGAAGGCATGGCGCCGGGCGCCAAGATCTATCACGCGCGTGCATTCGAGGGCGGCAAGTCGACCATGGACGTCATCCTGTCGGCGCTCGACTGGGCGGCCGAGCAGAATGTGCGCATCATCAATATGAGCTTCGTCGGCCCGAAGAATGACCTGCTCGGCACCGCCTGCCGCAATGCGCGGGCGATGGGCATGGTGCTGGTGGCCGCCGCTGGCAACAACGGCCCGAAAGCGCCCTACGGCTATCCGGCCGCCTTCGACGGCGTGATCGCGGTGACCGCCACCGACGCCAAGGACGGGCTGATGCCGCAGGCCAACCGCGGCGCCTATGTCTTCATCTCGGCGCCGGGCGTCGAGATGGTGGCGCCGAGCGGCGCCGGCTCGGACGTCGTCACCGGCACCTCCTTCGCCGCCGCGATCGTGTCCGGTGCCATCGCCAATCTGATCCACGCCGCGCCCGACCGCTCTGCCGACGACATCGAGAAGGCGCTGGCGGCCACGGCCAAGGATCTGGGGCCGAAGGGGCGGGACAGTGATTTCGGCTATGGGTTGATCGATATCAAGGCCGCCGGAGCGGCGAAGGAGTGAGTCTCGCGTTTGAGGCTCATGCCCCGATGCCTTTGGCGTTGAAACTCAATCAAACGGTTATCCCAAATGCCGCGATGAGCGGAGTCGGCCATTCGACAAATAGGGACGAACATCTTAGCTTCCGCAAATGACAGCCGATCTTCCCGACCTTCGGGGCGCTCGCCTCATCCTTCGCAGACCAATTCCCAAAGATGTGGAAACGCGGCTGGTGCTCGGTCGGCATCGCGAGATCGTTGAAGCCTACGGTGGGATATTCGACCCAAACACCACCTTTACCCGAGGGGAAGCCGAGGCCGCCATTCGCTTCATCCAGCAACAGAACTGTGCCTGGGTGATTGATGCCGGTTGCTTTATCGGCCATGTCCGCCTCCACAACATAGATTGGCAGGACAAGAGGGCGGCCTTGGCCATCGGCATCGACGACCAAGCATATCTCGGCAAGGGGTATGGTACCGAAGCGATCAGACTCGTCCTCGGGTATGCCTTCGGTCGTGGCCTGCATCGCGTTTCGCTACGGGTCTTATCGCGCAATTCCCGCGCGATCGCCTGCTATCGCAAGTGCGGATTTGTGGAGGAGGGACGCGAGCGCGAAGCCGCATTCGTCGGCGGAGCTTGGCAGGACGACATCATTATGGGGCTGCTGGACAGAGAATTTGATCCGCTCTGATGATCAACCTGGTTCCCCGACACAGGGATTTTGAAAGGTTGCCGTTTGTCTTAGGGCACGATTTTCCGTTCATTTCCGTGAAATCAGTGCAAACGCCGGGGATTGGTTGAAGCCGTCCCAACCTCGTCATTCTATGGCGGAGCAAGGAGCGAAGCGACGCGCGCAGACCATAGAATCCATTCCGTGACTTGGAAGCGCCGCCTCGGTGCAGAATTTTGCTCCGTTGCGAGCCTTGGCGAAGGTAACGGCATGGCAACTGTGTTCATGCGAATGCGGTTTTGTCGCGAATGATAGCGTTAAGGACGACCAGGAGCTTCCTTGCGACGGCGATGATAGCGAGCTTCTTGGAGCCCGACCGGGCAGCAAGTGCGGTGTA